>JBAXOG010000179.1:0-9208 GCA_037133395.1 bacterium
GTTTTGGCGTTTACCCATGACGAAACCGCGACCCCCCAGAAACTGACCCATTACCGTTCTTCTCCTTGACAACGGTACACCATTGAAGTATTGTTCCACTATTCTACAACTGATCATGCTTATGGACCGTTTTTTTATTACTCCCCGTATCCCGTTGGTCAATGCTGTGACTGCTTGGCTGATTGACCAGTGCCGTACCACACGGACAGGTGTCAAATCTCTGAGCCACCTGCTGGTGGTTGTCCCTACCCGGCAGGCAGGGCGCCGTCTCCGCCTCGCTTTGGCAGAACAAACTGGTGGCTGTATCCCGCCCATGATCCGTCTCCCGGCTCAAATGATCGTGCCCGCGCAAACACCTGACCTCCCTGTGTGTACGCCGGCTGAAACTATCGCCCTGCTCAGCCGCTTCCTGCTGGAACTCGATCTGAACGCCTTCCCAAGCCTCTTCCCGGAGAAAGGCAGACCTGGACAGCAATCCTTTTCTTGGGCCCTCGGTGTCGCCAGACAACTGAACGATCTCTGGTCCATGCTCCAGGAGAACGCCTTAACGATGGCCAATGTCGCAAGCACGATTGCAACAATCCTCGCCGACGAAACTCTGGATGTCGAAGTAGACCGCTGGACGGACTTGGCTGAATTGGAGGGACGCTTCTTTTCTGTACTGAAGGAAAACGGACGTATTCCGGCCTCGCTATTTCGCAAGCTGGCCGTTGCGCAACCGTTACACCCCGAGGGTATCGAACGTATCGTCCTGCCTGGCTTGGTCGATGCCCAACCCGCACTTTACCCCGTCCTGGAGAAGCTGAGTGCCACTTGCCCGCTCTCCGTCCTGATCCATGCCCAACCCTCGGACACCGATAAATATGACTTCTGGGGTCGCCCGAACCCTGCACAATGGATGGAGAGCCAGGCGCCTCTTTTAGCGCTTCAGGACGATGCCATCACGCTAGCGGCGAACAGTGCCGAACAGGCTCGCTTCGTGGCCGAACGTTTCGCTGCTGTTCTGCCTTCCGAGGAACGCCCCTCTCTGGGCATGGCGGACGACAGCCTCTTCAGCGAACTTCAATCCGCCTTTCTCTCCCATAACATGTTTCTGCACAATCCAGCAGCCTATCCGCTCTCCACCGCCTCGCTGGGACGCCTGATCCATCAACTCGAACGCCTCTGCAGTCAGCCGCGCTTCACGGTCCTCGCCGCCTTCCTGCGCGAGGCGGATGTTATGTGCTGGCTCCAAGCCCGCTTCGCAGCACTCCCTGAATTTGCCTATACCGACATCCTTCGCGCCTTGGATGAACTTCAAAATACTCACCTACCGCAGACACTGGAAGAGACCTGCCGTTTCTGTGTTCAGGCCTGCGAAGGAAAGGCGCATTCCGATCAGGCCAAGCGCAGGTGGACCCATTTGCGCCTTGCGCTTGAAGTTGTATGCGACCTGTTGGATTCCAAGGGCCGTACCCGCCTACTCCACCTGACCGCCATGCTCCAGACGCTCTTCCAGCCCCGGACGCTGGAGGAATCCAAGCCCGGCGATCGCGAACTGGCAGCAGCGGCAATGGCAGCCCAAGAGGTCTTCCAATCATTCACGTCGTCGCTTGTCACCGCAACCCTCGATGAGGCGCAGCAGTCACAACTCTTCGAGTCCCTACTCGCAGAGACCACCTACCAGCTCGAACCCGACGATCCGAAGGTATTGCTGACCGAAGGCTGGCTGGAATTGCCCTGGAGCCCTGCACAAGAGCTGGTCATCACAGGCTTCAACGAAGGTTGCGTGCCAGATGCCGTCGTCGGACATGCCTTCCTGCCGGATGCGCTGCGTAAGGGACTCGGCCTGACCAGCAATGACCGCCGGACAGCCCGAGACACCTGCTTGCTTCAGGCGCTCCTGACCTCGCGCGCACCCAACGCGGTGCGTATCACCCTCGAGCGCGTTTCGAGTCGTAATGATGTCCGCAAGCCCTCCCGCTTGCTCTTCCTCTGCGATGAGGTAACTCTTACCAGACGCGCCAAGGCACTCTTCCGCGATGCCGAGACCTCGGCGGCAGGCCACCCGCGATCGCTCCCGGACGCGTGGCGACTGGCCTTGCCCCTCCCACAGAAGCCATTAGAAACACTCGCGGCAACGTCCTTCAAGTCCTACCTCGCTTGTCCCTTTACCTTTTATCTGAGCCATGTCCTGCGCATGACCCCCTGTGATGACCGCGTCGCGGAGATGGATGCCCTCACCTTCGGGAACCTCTGCCATCACGCCCTGGAACGCTTCGGATGTTCCACGCTTAAAAACGAGACCAATGCGGCGTCCATCGCAACCTTCTTGGAAGCTGAGGTCTGGACAAATGTGCGAACACGCTTCGGCGAGAACCTGCCTGCAGTCATCCACCTCCAGACACTTTCCGCCTGTGAGCGTCTGCGTTTCTTCGCTACCGAGCAGGCGAAATTACGGAGCGAAGGCCGGCAAATAGAACAAATCGAGCATCCCCTCGCGCTCGCCCTCAAGGCATTCAAGATCACAGGCCGCATCGACCGCATCGACTATTGCAAGCAGACCAATACATGGCACCTCCTCGACTATAAGACCTGGGACAAGCTCGGCAAGCAGGACGGCCTCGCTCGCTTCGCCTCCTCCAGTAGCGCCGATGTCACCTTCGCGGAGGAACAGGGGTTCAAATCTTTTACCTTCGCGGATAAACCAAGGGTCTGGACAGACCTGCAGTTGCCGCTCTATCTGCTGATGGCGCAGGCAGGCGGGCTTGTGCCAAATGACGCCCGTGTGGAATGCGGCTACTTCGTGCTCGGCGAAACTGCGGATGAGACACGCTGTGTCACCTGGGATTTTTCTGGCTATCGCGACCACGCCTTCAACACCATCCAGCGCACGGTTGAGCGCCTCCAAGCTGGACTCTACTGGCCCCCTTCCCCCAGGGATGTCTGGGCTTACGATTTCGCCTCGCTCATTCTGGAAAGCCCTGAACAGAGCCTCTCCCTTGCCTGGCTTGAAGATCAGAAAGTCCGTCTCGCAAAGGGAGGCCAACCATGAAGAACACGCTGATCAGAGCCTCCGCCGGAACAGGCAAGACCTTTGCGCTCGCCACGCGCATGATCCGTCTCCTGCTCCTAAACGTCGAGCCTCACCATGTCGTCGCCCTCACCTTCTCGCGCGCTGCAGCAGGGGAAATTTTCAACAAGGTCGCCGAGCGCCTAGCCAAGGCCGCCTCCTCCGATGAATTTGCAAAAGAGGAGTCCGTTCATCTCTTCCAGGAACTCGACCCAGCGCAAGCAGAGGTGCTCCGAAAAGAATATGGCCCCTCAATTTCCAGAGGGACCTTTGTCGGCCTATTGCGCAAACTGATTGCGACCCAACATGCCAGTTTGATCGGCACGATCGACAGCTTCATGACCCGCATCGTCCAGGCCTTCCCACTGGAGCTCGGACTTCAGGGGCAAATGACGATCATGGAGGATTACCGCATCCAACGGGAAAAGAACGCGGCAATCCAGACTGTCCTGAGTCGCGCCGCAACAAGCCAACAGAGCACACTCTTTTTTGAGGCTTTCCGTCTGGCTACCTTTGGACGCGAGACCAAATCGTTTGCAGCAAAACTTGCCGCTTTCCTCGACACCTGGCACGACATCCTCCTCGACTGTCCCAGCCAAAATGCCTGGGGCCAGTCACACGTGATCTGGCCCACGGGCTCGCCTTTCTTATTGACCCCCGACAGACTTACCCGAGACGCTCTGGGCGTGCTCGCAGATCGTCTCGCACGGGAGATTCGTCCTGGCTGGGGCGTTGGAAAAGAGGCGACGCAGTGGGACCAATTTTGCGACTTCGTCCGCACCTTCAACAACCACTTCCCCTCAACGCTCGGCGCAGGGATCAAGAACGTCCTGAATGCGTATACACAGCACGAGACCTCGCTCGTCATGAAGTACCAGCGGACCGAGCGCTGCTTCACGGGCGAACAGGCGCAGCTCATTCGAGGGGCCATCGAAACGCTGTATGGTCTCGTGCTCTATGCACGTTGCCAGACCACGCAAGGGATCTATGCGCTCATGACCCAGATCGAGACTGCCTATAACCAGAAGACCCGTAATCAGGGGCTCTTGACGTTCGCCGATATTCCGCGCCTGATCACCCGCCTCGACGAGACGGTCCGCCAGAACATCGAATACCGCTTTGACAGCCGCTTCAGCCATTGGGCGCTGGATGAGTTCCAGGATACCTCCCACGCGCAGTGGAATGCGATCCGTAATCTAGTTGACGAAGCCCTCCAATCTGATCAGTCCGACCACTCCCTTTTCATCGTAGGTGACATGAAACAAGCCATCTATGGATGGCGCGGCGGCGATGTCGCCATCTTCGAGCAAGAGGCCAACACCGGCAACTATGAACTCGCTGATTTGAATACGTCGTACCGGTATTGTCCTCAAATCGCCGAAGCCGTGAACCGCATCTTTGACGGCGAGAGCATCCGCGCCTTTCTCGTTGGGGCAACTACTGAAGCTGGTACAAAATGGAAAAACCTCTGGCTCAAACACATCTCCAAGCAACCAGATGGGTTTGTGCAAATCAACCGCGTACGTGAGAAGGACACTGCAAACGACGAAAGCACGGTCGATCCTTACATCGAAGCCACCTGCAACCATCTGCATACCATTCAGCCCTGGACGCGCGGGTTGAGCGCAGCCATCCTGGTGCGCGCCAACGACCACGGCAAGGCCTTTGCAGAGGGGTTGCGCCGTGCAGGCATCCCGGCGGTCTGGGAGGGGGAAAGTGCCATTAGTGACACGCCCGTGGTCACGGCGCTGCTCCACCTCTTGCAAGTCGCTGAACATCCAGACAACACCCTGGCCTGGGAACATGTCTGTGCCACGCCGCTCGCCCAAACCCTTTTTCAACAAGCGTGCACACTGCCGAGGGAACAAGGTGTACCCCTCCTCTCCAAACATGTGCTGGACGATGTCTCCCGGCTCGGCTTGCCACGCGCCCTCAGCACCTACATCGAAGCGCTCGGGGGGAACGGCACAGACAGCTTCACACAGACACGGCTCGAGGCGCTCCTCCAAGCAGCCACACAGTTCACTGCAAGCGCAGACCCCGAGACCACCCTCTCAGACTTCACCGCATTTGTGGACGCCTTCACGACACGCGACGTAGCGGATACCTCAACAGTCAAGATCCTCACGATTCACCGCAGCAAGGGCCTCGGTTTCGACCTCGTGATCATGCCTATGCTCGAACATCAGGGGGTCGACGCGCAACGTCCGGACGAGGTGCTCTGCGGCCCGGACAATACGTGGTTGCTGACCCATCCTGGACAGCAGCTCGTCAATGCGGATGCTGTCCTTGCAGAGGCCAACAGACGTACCCTAAACAACGAGGTTTTTGAAGCCCTCTGTGTCAACTACGTGGCCATGACCCGCGCCAAGCGCGCCCTCTTCGTGCTGCTCAAGTCCGCGCCCAAGAACCATTCCGAAGCGCTCTATTTCAGCAATCACATCGAGGAAACATTGGGCGGCACATTGCCATGGACACTCGGCGACCCGGCCTGGTTCACACACACGGAACCCCTGCCCGCTTCAGAACTCCAGCAACAAGCCGCGATGACGCTTCCTCGTCCCAAGCGGCAGCATATCCGAAGGGTTACGCCCTCTTCGTCAGTCCATTACGGAAGAGCGGCCAGCGAACTCTTCACACCGCAGATCGGCCAGCTCGCAGCCGAGCGCGGCACACGGTTGCATGAGGCCCTCAGCAAGATTGAGTGGCTCGCGGACAACGCCGTCCAGCCAGCGAATATCCCGAGGGAAGAGCTCGACCTCACCCGCGCTTCAGCCTTCCGCGCCGCCTTGAGCCGTCCGCCATGCGCGGTTGATCTCTGGCGCGAAACATCCTTTGAGCTAGTCTTCGACGGCCAGTGGATATCCGGGACGTTCGACCGCGTCGTCTTCTTCGAAGAACAAGGCCGGCGCAAAGCCGAAATTCTTGATTTTAAATCCAACCGCCGACGCGACAACGAAGCAGAAGCGGACTTTGCAAACCGCATGCAAGAGACTTATGGCAGCCAGATGGCCAGTTATTGTCAAGCGCTCACGCACCTGTCAGGACTTGCCCCCTGCGACATTCGGTGTACATTGCTTCTGATCGACACCCTCCAAGTTGTCGCGACACCCTGATTCACACGTTAATCTTGCAAATCCTCCTCAAAAGTGTATGCTTGTTCAAATTGTTTAAACACCCTCGTCTCTGAAAGGAATTAACATGTCGCCAGTTGATCCTAAAATAACCGAAGCTATATCCTTTTTCGAAGATATGCTGCAGACCATGCCTAAGGACAGAACCGCATTAGAGTTCCTTGCCGTGGCTTATGAACAGACGAACCAAATCGATAAGCGACGCGACGTACTGATTCAATTGGTCGACGTCTTGCTCATGGAAAACGAATATAAAAATGCAAAGGCTATTTCCGAGCATTTAAGAGTCTTCACTGATTATATGCCGGCCATGTTGGCGATTGAGCGCGTTGCCGCACTCACCGAGCTTGATACCGAACACGACACGCCCTCCCAGGCTGGAACAAACCTATCACCCGGTTCTGTTTTCATGCCAGCCCAACCCAAAAAAGAGTGGCCAACCGATGTGCATTCAATCAGTCACACCACAGCGTCTGCAGAAATGGATTTAGTCTGGTTTTGGCATGACCAAGAGTACATCCCCAAGGAAGTGTGCATGGACATCATGAACGCTTTGACCGAACGCCCAGTGACCGATACACCGTTATTGATTTCCGCCTTGGCCATTCTCGACGAGCAACATCCAGAATATACGGATGCCATCATGGAGAAGATGCAACGGACGAATAATATACCCGTCATACCCATGGAACTTTTTGAGCCAACGCCCGCCGCCTTGCAAACATTGCCGCTTATATTCTGTCATGTGAAAGGGGTGATTCCCTTCGCACTTATGCAAAACGAACTACTCATTGCGCTTCTCAACCCGATCAATGAAGATCTCAGGCTTGAGGTTCAGGATCGCGCCGGGCGGATTTGTCACTTCTTTCTGGTCCATCCCCGGAGTTGGCAACTCGTGTTTGACAAGATTAAAGCGAGCTGATAAACGGGCGGATTGTCGTGATGAGTTGATCGCGCGTATAGGGTTTTCCAAGAAAACCTTCATACGGTTGCGATGCAAACATATCAGCGATTCTTTTTTCGCTATATCCAGAAACGATCACCACTGGAACATTTGGGTTATGTTGACGCAACAACGCCAACAGATTAACATTATTCATGTTATCAATGGTTGCATCCAGGAAGATAAGATTAATCCGTTCCGAATGCTTTCCGAAAACACCGATTGCATCGCGTTTGCTGGCAGCTTCAAGCGAATCAATGCCCAGAGTCTTTAAAAGAATGCGCGTGGTCTGCAACACGGAACGATCATCTTCAATAATCAAGACACACGGACGCCCAGAGATAGGCGTCCTGGAGGTGACCGCACACGTACTCTCCTTCGTCAGATCTGTCTCTACTGGAGCAATCTTTGAGACGGGCAACCAGATACGGAATGTTGTTCCCTTGCCAACTTCTGATGAAATAGAGATTGCGCCATTGTGTGTATCCACAATACCAAAAGCCGTTGCAAGCCCAAGTCCACGTCCAGATGCTTTCGTTGAGAAGAAGGGTTCAAAGACACGTTTAAGTATTTCCTTGGGGATACCAATTCCTGTATCGGAGACCTCAAAAACAACCCCGGGCTCACAGGTCAACGAGTGTGTGCAGAAAAAATCTCGCTTGTTGTGCTCTGTCAAAGCTAATTCATACGTGCTAATGCGAACCGCGCCTCGTAACCCATTCATCGCTTCCGAAGCATTCTTCAACAAATTAAGCAATACCTTCCAAAATTGGCGAGGATCCGCATCAACCTTCGGAAGATTATCTCCCAAATTCAATTCGAGAATCACATTAGAAGCCATCACACCCTGAAGAAGCTTCTCCATGCTCACAATAATCTCATTCGCATCTGACCTCGCGAACTTAATCTGGTTTTGGCCCGCATACGTCATCAACTCTCGTGTCAACTGAGATCCTTTCTCAGTCGCCTGAAGAATGGTTCGAATCCCTTCACATTCGCTCTCAATCGGATTCCCCCACGTCACCTCAAGCGTATTACGGATCACCGTCAACATACTATTGACATCATGCGCGATTCCAGCTGCTAGGGTTCCTAGACTTTCAATTTTCTCCACACGTATAAGATGCCCTTCAGCTTGCTTTCTATGATCCGATTCTTTCTTTTCCCTTGTAATATCCTTCAACACGACCAAAGCATAGCCCTGCTTGATATTGAAGGCTCTAACCTCAAAATGACGGAACCTCTCTGAAGTCTCACGCAAGGAGACAAACGCCAATTGAGCCTTTCCAGTCCCTAATGCTTTTCCAACGGCCTCTTGCAGGTGAGCACAGTCTTGTTCTAAGAAAAAAGGAGGCATCAAACACTCCCCCGCGACCAACCCTCGGATGGGAGCGACCAAATTCGGCTGTTTATACATTTTAACAAGTTTGGCCTCGTGATCAAAGAGACATACGCAATCGGGTATACTGGAAAGAAGGGCGGACTGATAATCTCGTTCTTCCGTTAGAGCCCGCGTTTGCTCTGCGAACCGCAAGGCCATCTCATCGACACTCTGCACAAATAATCCCATCTCGTCATTTATAGCCCATCTCAGTTTTAGGCAGTCTCCCGACTGATAATGCCCATCACTCACCTTTTTAACAGCTTCCGTTATTTTCTTTAAGGGATCAAAGATCATCCGTGATTGTAGACTGAAGATCAAAATCATGCACAAGGTACCCATGCTCGCAATCGCAATAACAATAGTCATCCATACGGCAGAGTCCTGCTCAATAAGTCCCCAGCGGCAGCCTGAATGAAACGTGCTCAATAGACACAACAAAGCCAATACAATATAGAAACCGAAGCGCACGCGCACATTATTCCACATTTTGCCAATCAATATAGATTTCATACATTACTTAAAAAGAGAACATAACACGCATAAATTCAACCTGTAGTTCGCAGCACTTAAATTTATTCCATATCAGTTGTATATTATATCCTTACATCATAAACGATTGCAACAGGATTATCCCTATGTAAGTAATGGGTCAGTTTCTGGGGGGTCGCGGTTTCGTCATGGGTAAACGCCAAAAC
>JBAXOG010000180.1:0-8993 GCA_037133395.1 bacterium
GGAACAAAGGTGCGCCGTGTGGCTGGAAATCGTGAGTCGATAAAAATCGCTGGCGGTGGTTTTGGACTTGTTGACGGACAGCAGAGGACGCTGGCCATGCTTATTGCTTGGCCTGGTGTAAACAATGAAATGGATCGTCGGGTATGGGTTGATTTTGCCAGCGATTGCACACAAGCCAATGAACTACTTTTCAGTCTGCATGTTACAACTGAAAACCACCCGTTTGGATTCCAGAGAAATTCGCCGTCGAGTCGGTTGTCGCGTGATGACTGGCGACGTGCCAAGGCATCTTATGAAGCTGATTGCGTGAATCAAGTTGTTCAGGATAAGAAATTTCCATATGCAATGCCTTGGCATAGCATTTTGCCCGTGGAATTAGGGTGGCTAATTGCACAATGGAAAGAGTTAAACTCGAAGGACGAATGGACAAAGTGTGTCAGAACCCATATTGCCCATATCCGGCGTTATAAACTAATCAATGGACAAATGGCAGAAGCTGCACATCCGGAGTCATTGGAATCACTAGATGTTCAAAAACGCGATCAAATGAACATACGCATTGATGATTTCGGAAATTCGCTTGAGCAGTTGTTCAAGATGGAGATTCCGCTGATTAAACTAGAGAAAGCTTTCTTTGATGAAAAACAACAAGAGGACATTGATCCGCCGCTAGCAATTTTATTCAAGCGTGTGGGAACCGGCGGAACGTCCTTGTCTGATGGTGACTATGCGTATTCTATTATCAAACATCGCATGCCGGAGTCTTACGAACTTGTAGAAAAATTGCGAGAAGCTCACAATGTTGCCAGTTTATTGTCGGACACCGATTTGGTTATGACCGCGTTGAGGTTGGCATCGGCCGACTTTGTTCACGATGGAAAGCGGTGGAAAGATCGGGGAGAGAGCCTGACGAAAAGTGACTTCCACAAGCTTATTAGTACCCCGCTTTTTTTGGCTGATGGCTTTATGCCGCTAATTAGGACTGTTGAGGACAAGGACGGCCAGTATACCATCAATAATGCTTTCGATAGGCTTAACACTTTGCTGTGTTATAACTGTGACAGTAATAAGAACGGACTTCCTCTTTATGCCTATACCTTGTTGCGTCGCCCCTTGATACAGGTTCTTTTGAGATGGGTGTTACAGGTAATTAAACTGCCAAATCCAGATGTAACTCTCGCCGAAAGTAGAGAAGAAATTCTTCGCTTCATCATGTTCTGGCTCCTGTGTGTAACTGACAGCAGTAAAGCGAGTAATCGAACTTTTGAAATACTTGAAGAAAAAAAAGCTAAATTCCCTGGATACGCGATTCATCGGGAATTGGTTAATGGCAAGATGGCCGTTGAGTTATTAGCACCAGACGCTATTAAAAATGTAAATGGACTTGCATTCTCTCCCAGCGAATCGCTCCTACGTGGCTGGAAGCGGTTTGCGACGCGGCAGGATAATCAAGAACAGGTGGCTGTTAATCTATACAAACGCTGGTGGAACAACAACGGCAGCCATCGACACGCCATGTTGTTATGGTTGCAACGAGAAGAAGTTGCCGTTTTTCAGGGTAGCCCAGTAGCCGGACGGGACGATGAAACCCCGTACGATTACGATCATATCTGTCCAGGTAACCATTGGGCTGGCTGGACTGGTATAACGCGTAAGGACAAAATTACAGACTTTTATGATAGCGCAGATGACCATTACAGCTGTGTCGGAAACAGTATCGGAAATCTACGGGTTTGGAACAGTAGCGACAATCGTCGCCTCGGCGATTTATCCCCGCGCAAACGGCTAGAGCTTGAAGATGAAGGCTTATCCAGTGAGTTGCTTAAACGAAGTGGAATATCCGCCGACCAAGCGTGTGATTGGTTGCTTTGTTCTGGCGAGGAAGGGAAGGGCAGTCATTGGACACTGGAGCGCGTACAGGCATTCCAGCGCGTAGTCGAGAAACGAACGTTCGACTTGTATAGTCGTTTCTTTAATGAATTATCCTTAGAACAATGGATTGTGAGTGACTCTGCCGCAAGTACAAATGTGACCCCGTAGTCACCAGCTCAACGAGGAGATAAAGGTTAAAGGTCGGCGGTCGTGGCGTATTCTGGGAGCAAAGACCGTCTTGTTCGCATTTATGATATGAACGGAGCGGATAGGACTGGCCAAGAACCCGGGGTTGCCTTTAAAACAGCCCCATCCTCACATAATCCTTCTCGTCCTTCGGGAAAGGGTCGGTTTCTGTCTATCCCTCCTCTTTGAGGTCGCTGATAATATGCTGTCGGGCAACTTTGGCGGCATCTGTTCCGAATAACCGGACAGTATCTTTGATGCCAGCCGCGTGATGACGCACGCGGCGGTGCCTCATACCGTATTCTGGAGTGCCGGCAAACTCATCCAGCCAACAATGAAGTTCCTTGAAAGGAGTTCCGAACAGCAAAAGCGATTCATGACAATGATCTTCAAGTCGTGACATATTATACCCTCATTTGCGCCCAATGTTGCCGTGTGTCAGGCCTTGGCGTTTGGCGAGGGATTCACCCTCAAGGCATCAAGGATTTGATCGGCGGTCTTGTTGTTCCATGTAGTGTTGCCGCAAAACTATTTTGTTGATGTGCCATAAGTCCAGGCATTCGTTTAGAGAATACGCTTCACCGGTCAACCGAAAGGTGAGATTCCGTAAACTCTCACTGTAAGGTTTTGAAAGATCTTGCAACTCAGCTGTTTCGGGGATCGCCTTTAAAATGTATTCCTGAATTTCTTCAACCCTTACACGTACTCGTCCGTCATGAAAGGTCAGCCAGTCGCCGACCTTTAATCCAAGTTTGTTCGCTCTAATCCGTTCTTCGCGCATTGTAATCTTCTCCTAAAAGATGTTCTCCCAGTGGCCTTGCTAGTGCTGAGGATGCCACTTGCAAGGAACTACTGCTAATCATGGTTCTTTTGATTTTCCAATTTCATGTTTGACTTGTAACACTGCCGGAGTGTCTGACCCTCAAACTGCCAAAGGCCAAGGCACTGGTTATGGTTGAGGTTCTTGTCTGTTAGTCGGTAGGTGAAATCCATAAGGTTCTCGCTGTAGGGGATACGGCATATTCTGAGGTCTGGCCTGTCGGCTATGATCCGTATGATGTATTCCCTTATGCCGTCAATTGTTGCGTGTGCCTGAGTCCGGCCATCATCAAAGGTCAGGATGTCACCGACCTTCAGGCCTAACTTATCCGTCCGTATCCACTTTTTACTGGTCATGATCTTCTCCTCTGTCGTGCTCGCCGTACTTCGGTTACGGGCGCATTCCCTTAATGCATACACCGTGCCAAAGTGAGGTAAAAAATATTAACCACAAGGAACGCAGAGATCGCAAAGATCAATATCCTAGATTTGTGAATCATATCTTGTGTTGCTCGTTGTTTAACCTCTTTCTCTGAGTTCTGTGCGGTCTCTGCGGTTAATTAGAAAATGCTGCTGAGTTCGTTCTGTTGACATCTCATTATGCAGGTGATACGATATTGAACATTGATTGCTCAATTATTGAAAGGCGAAAGCATGAAGACGTTGATTTTGACGGGGTGGGGGCACATGGACTATGCGTGCGCCGCAGCGTTGGCGTTACGCTATTACGACTCGAAGGCGGACATCCTCGGCATGAGTATGCGCCGGCTGCCGGAATTTCTGAATACCGATGCAAGCGGGTATCAGCAGATCGTCATCCTGGGCATCGGCTTGAGCGGCAATCCGGAACTGCTTGTCGCAGCACTCAAAAAGCTTCACGCCTCTAAAGTCAAGGCCTCCTGGATCAGCGCGCTTCCGCTTCCTGAATATCTCAAGGAGGCAGACCTGAAGATGGAGTCCCATGTCTATGAAAACACGGACTCGCTCACTGCCGCCACGGCAATCCATTTCAAGCGCTCGCTTGATGATCTAAAGCCCATGTTTGAGGAGAGTAAATCCTCACGGCTGGCTCCGCGTTACCGACTGTTGCTGGAATCCGCCATGTATTTCTATCGGAACTACCAGGATATGTACCCTTATGAACTGGTTATCCGCCATCTTGCAGCAGGCGACAATGAATCGCACTGGCAGGCTCCTGAACAGCAGCGGATCAATCACTACCTGCGTTATGGGAACCGTGAGCTTGTGGGTAAGAGCGCGGTTGTCTATGCATTGCAGGACCGGATCAAGAAGGTTGCGCCTAAAGACCATGCCCGCGTGATCATCTTTGGCGAGAGCGGTACAGGCAAGGAGACCATCATGCAGTTGATCCACAACCAGTCCCCGCGCAAGAATGAGCCTCTGATCGCCTTCAATTGCACGACCGTAAACCCCGAGTTGCTCGAAAGCCGTCTTTTCGGTTACGACAAGGGAGCCTTCACAGGCGCCATGGCTGACACCCCGGGGCTCTTTGAACAGGCCAATGGAGGTACGCTCTTCCTCGACGAGATCGGCGAACTGCCGATGGATGTTCAAGGCCTGTTGCTGCGTGTATTGGAAGGCGGACGCTTCATGCGCGTCGGAGGCAAGCGGGAGATTACGGTTGACGTGCGCCTGATCACAGCGACTAACCGCGATCTGGCCGGGATGGTCCGTGACAGCAAATTCAGGGAGGATCTCTTCCATCGCCTCAACGTGGTACAAATTCGTGCCGCGCCCTTGCGGGAGCATAAAGAGGACATCCCTTCCATTGCCAACGGTTACTGGCTCAAGGCCTGTAAATTACGCTTGAGTTCCAAGCAGATTGATGCGCTCATGGCGTATGACTACCCCGGCAATGTGCGCGAACTGTTAAATCTTCTTGAACGCGCCCTTGTGCTCGGCGAGACCGATTTCGGGGCGCTTATCGAGGAACACAAGCAGACGACCGTCAACATCATTCCGGCGCCAGCGACCAGCTATCCCGATAATCTCAAGCAGATGACCATCCAGCACGTCCGCCACGTCTATGAGAAGTGCGGGAAAAACGTCTCCAAAGCTGCGCAAGCCCTTGGTGTCGCCCGTAACACAGTTACAGGCTATCTGGACACATGAAGGGACTGGCTATCGACTCGGTATCTCCTCTACCGACGTACTTCCTTTCCGACACAAGCTGCGGATGAACTTGACCGGCTTTCTCATTCGATCATCAAACCGGGTGGCCAGCAGTTTCTCAGCTGCCGCGAATGCACCGAGCTCTCGAAAGCCTTCCGCTTTCATCAGCCGATCATCACCGCTCGACTCGTCAAGCAACGGAAGGAAGGCTCGGAGGTTTGTCCTCTCGGCTTTCGTCATGGGCGAAGCCTCACCGCCCTGGCGGCGTGGATCGTTACCGGCCCACCATGCGTGCAAGCGTATGTATCGCTCCTTCTCACTGTCGAAGACACCGGTTGACAGAAAGTCAATGTAGTCCTTAAAAGTCGGCTCTGCTATTGATTTGTCATCTTGAAGCTTGTCAGTCTTTTCGCAAGAGGCCTCATCTGGGGCGATCTCAGGCCCCTGTGGGTTCGGATCATTATCTGCTAGAAATGCGAGAAGTTGTGCGTATTCATTAGTCTCTTTTTCATGGGCATCTACCAGTAGGAAGTGGACGTAGTCCGTAAAAGTCGGCTTATATATCTTTCTAACGATCTTGATCCAATCTGGCAATGAATATTTCGGCCACCACGGGTCGATCTCACAGACTTCATCCCGTAGATCAGAAGAGTGGCGACATTTGACCAGCAACAACCACGCCATGCCGGGCAGATTGGGAACGTTTCGCTTGCCGTCAGTCCATAAGTTTGAACGTTCGGTATTTTCTGAACCAACATTGCGATGCAGGGTGTAGTTGCCACAAGTAGAACAATTCCGAGCGATAAACGAGCCTAGACTCATCTGGTAATTCCTTTGTAAACATTTAACATGATTGAAGGAATAGCAAAGACCGTGCCAATACGAACTTTGGACATTAACTGGGCATTTTCAATGAGCAAGGTCCTGTAATAATAATAAAGCATGCTTTAGATTCTTTAAAAGTCACAGCATCAATACTCTCAAAAAATTATCTGTGATAGTACAGTTATTATACGTAGCGTAAGGATGTACTACTAACGTCTCACACTTCCCGGAACGGAGATACTCGAGAAGAGACAATCATTTTCTGATGACAAGTTTTTCAGTCCCCTGCTCCAATAGCGACCTGAAAATTCAGATTTTTTTTCCGAATTAACACTGACGATCATGCTATTAGTAGAGGGACATCATGTTTCTACAAAAAGGAGATTGATATGGCTGATGAAAACACTATTGACTATCCGGCTCTGTGCGAGGAGCTATCCGCCCGCGTGGCGGAGCTTGAGGCTGCTCTTTCAGAGGAGCAGGACAAAAATGCGGTGCTCGTCCAGCAGGTCGTGGAGGCCGAGGACAACATCGCAAACCGCGAGGTCGAAGCGTTCGCGGATGTGATAGACGCCGAGGATAAGGAGTTCTTCCGTGAGCGTCTGATCGAGAACCGCGAGGCGACACTCGGCTTGCTGAACCGCATGCGCACCCGCAAGGCCGTTGTCACGGAGGTCGCGGCTCCGGCTGCGAAGCCGTTGCACAATCGCGCCGCCGCGGGCGATCCCGCCCCGCGTAAGGATGACGAGCAGGCGGCGAAACTGCGCAACCGAGCGCAGGAGATCGTCAAGCGTGACGGATGCGGCTTTCTGGTCGCGTTCCGCCGGGCCGAGGTCGAATTTTCAAAAGGAAAAGGAGAATAAGGATCATGACGCAATCGAATACACGCGCGGGGAGTTTCCCCGTCCTGGCAGGCGAAACCCTGACTGGAAAAGAGGGTTATCTGGTTAAGATGACCCATGACACGGGCGTGCCCGAGGTCAAACTGCCTGCTGCGATCACGGACATTACGCCGTATCTTATCGGCGATAGCGCGGCGGACACCGAACTGGCTGAAGTGGTCCCGCTCGAAGACGGTCGGAATGTCCGCCTGAAACTCAAAGGCACGTGCAATCCGGGCGACCAGCTCGTGCTGGCCGCTATCGCAGGCAGTGACGCCGGCATGGTCCGCCTGATCCCGACGGCCGCCGGGACGTACCGCGTGATCGCGATCGCGGAAGAGGCGGGCGTGGACGGTCAGCTTGTGCTGTGCCGCCCCTGCATGGTCGGCAACGTCACTATTTCAGGTACATAACCGAGTAAAGGAGAAGAGAATACTATGAGCAGACTTTCCGATATCAGCGCAAGCCCCCTGCTGAAGGCGTTCGCCCAGGGCGCGGCGCAGTCCAACATCATGCCGGTGGCCGACTTCCTCGCGCCGACCGTCGAAGTGCCGACCTCCGTCGGCCGCTTCAAGAAGTACACCGAGAAGCACCGTTTTCGCATTCCGCAGACCCTCCGTGCCATCGGCGGACGCGCGGCCGAGCTCTCCTTCGAGGTGAGCGATGAGTCCTACAACTGCAATCCGCACGCGTTGGACTATCCCGTGGACAACCTCGAACGCCTCGAGGCGGGCGAGCTTGAGGATTGCCTTCGCGAAGGCGCGGTGGCCTGTGCAGAGGTCGCGGCTCTCGCCCACGAGAAGTCGGTCATCGACGCGGCGCTCGGCGCAGTCGGTGCGGGCACAGCCAAGACATGGAACAGCTCGGCTGATCCGATCTCGGATCTGGACGACGCCATCCTCTCGGTCATCAAGACGGCGAAGTACGGCTCGCTCATGGGCGTGGGCGTGCTCTTCGGCGCGGGCGCATGGAAGATCTTCAAGAACGCCGAAAAGGTGCGCGGGCGTTTCGTGGCGGGCGGGGGCAGCGCGACTTTCGCCGTGCCGACCGAGGCGACCGCGGGCGGGCTCCTGATCGGAAGCCCCGACGTGCGCACGTCGTACATGGTCTATGACACGGCGCCGGAAGGCAAGCCCGAGAGCGTCAGCTTCCTGCTCGACGCCGCTGTGCTGGTCTTCGCGCGCCGGGCGAACCCCACACGCCGCGACCCCAGCTTCATGAAGACGTTCCGCCTGGCGGGACAGTACATGGTGCCGGGCAGCTACGTCCGCGAGGACGGTCGCGTCGAGGTGGCCAAGTTCGACTGGTCCGAGGATGTGAAGGTGACCAACGCCTCGGCTGCGGTCCGCCTGAACATCAGCTAATCTTTCGTGAGTGATGCTCCGGGCGCACCGTCACTGTAACGGCGGTGCGCCTTTTTCCTTTGAAAGGGCAATAATATGAAAAACCGTTGGAGCGATGCCGCAAGGGCGGCTGCGTTGGCCGTCAGGCAGAAAAGGGCGTTCGCGGCGAATCCGCAGGACAAGGGCAAGGCAGTGCCGCAGCCGGGAGGGCGTGCTCCCAAACCTATGGCTCCCAAGCCCACGGTTTTCGCGGGCGGTTCTGCAACGTTCGACGAGAGCACGGGCAAGCGGATTCCTGAAAAGAATATCTGGATTCCACCGCCGAATGATCCCCACTGGAATGATCCGGCGTTCGTCGAGTCATTCAAAAGGGGTGTCGCTGAACGGAAAAAGACAGGCCTTGCAGCAGGAACATTTCCGACCAAGCCTAACATCTTCTATTCGTCCTCGTATCCGTACGGCCCTGGGCAGGAGGGGAGGGTGATGCAAGGCATCTTCCGTTACGACCCGAAGAACCCCGTGGACGCAGCTAAGCTGGGTTACAACATGGGCGACGGCAAGAAGTCCATGCCGCCCAAGCGGCCGCCTGTGAAGCCGCCCGTGAAGCCGACGATCCCAACCAAGACAAGCGTTGAGAAAATCGGCACCCCAAAGATTCGAGTGGTTATCGCCGGCAAGAGATACACGAAGGTCGGAACCATGTATTATCCGGACACTTCGCCGCCGCCACCTAAAAAGCTGTTAGCCGCTTCCCCTAAAAGGAAATAAGATATGCCGGACTTTTTCCCCATGCCTTTAAGTACGCCGCCGGTAGTCCCGCCGCCTATCGAGGCATGGATCGCCTATCCGACCGCTAACGCGCCGCAAAACCATCCGATAATCCTGAATGCGCTTTCCGATGACGGATGGTGGAACGGGTTTGCGCTCAATCAGT
>JBAXOG010000181.1:0-8928 GCA_037133395.1 bacterium
GGTTTTATATCTTAACAAAGCCGTTTTACTGTCCAGCATTTGGGGAGGGCCTCAGTGTAATCATTATAAAATCTATTCCACTTTGAAACTAATTGATTTTCTGTTAGATCGTCAAACACCGTTTTAATCTTACCCCATGTTCCTGGACTAAAATCAGAGGATTGATAATCAGAAAAAAGGCGATCAATTTTTGAAAGTATTGGTTTGAACTCGTCAATAAAAGGTTGAATTTTATCATCTTGAGCCTGCCATTTAATAAACCATTCACTTAAAGTATTTTTAATTGAGAGAATATTTGAATTCAAAGTATCTAAATAATTTTTTTGATCATTAAGAACAGACAACATTTGAGTTAAAATAGAAGAATAATCAGGACAATTACAAGTACATGTACAACCGCCACCATCATCCCCAACATATTGAGAACAAGAAACGCAATACTCATCCTCTGAAACCAACACACTATCAACGCCAGTATTAATAATGTCAAGATCGCTACGAATACCACTTGCATAATACAATGGCGTATTTGAAGCCATTGTAATAATTTCATTCAATAAATAAATTAAATCACCAGCCTGACTTTCTGTCAATATACCGTCATTCACATAACCATTAACCAAACCATATAAATATGAAGCATCCCCAACCACCATATTGCAATCAGTTTCTATATAACTAATCAAACTATATATATCAGAAACGGTATTATAAACTTGATCTTTATAAATATTAAATTCAGTTTCTGAAATATACTTTAATTGAACCGTATTGCACAAAGTACAAAAAGGCCCATTTTCAGCGAACACACAAAGATCACCGAAAACAACACACCACACCAAAAAAGGTATGATGACATAATGCAAAAAAAACTTTTTGTCTTTACTTTTCATAGACGACCTTATAAGCCAAAAACAAACCAGTTGAAAAACCAAGAAAGCCAGCGAAAGCACAAGCAGTCTGAACAAAATAAATTGCCAAAGTGTCTAAAGTCATTTTTCACCCCCGAACGCTAATTTTTCACCTAAGGCTTGCAGCTTGACCATACATTTATCCGTAGTAAAAAAATCCGCACCAATCCAAAGTATGCGACCCCAGCGAGTGAGATCCCCCCGTTTATAATAACGACCATTGCCAGATTGCAAAATCGGTACACCGTCAGCAATCCCAGAAACGTAATCAGAGACAGCCTCTTTTAATTCGCCATGGACGTCACCATTTAAACCGACAACAGGCGAGACTTTAGGAACGACCGCAACAGGTTGAGAGGTTTCTTTTTGAGCGACCGCCACAACGGTTTTATTAGTGGGTGAATGTTTACCGTCACACCGATAAAGAATTGTCGCTGGACGCTCAACTTTAAATTTTGCATAAACGACGAGAATATTTAACAAGGCTAAAAGCCCTATTAAATTGACCCGAATAAACCTTGTAAATTTAGACAATTTCATGATCAGTTAAAATCAATAAAGGAAGCAGTCAAACCTTTAAGCAAACGAAGAACATACGACAACACGACAAAGCCAGAGTAAAGAACTAGAAACCCGACAGAAAGCCCGACCATAATCCCAACAATGCTGATAACGCCCGTTATAATCAAAGAGAGAGTACCCAAAAGGGTATCCAGGTTAATCGCATAGCCAGCCAATTGAAACCATTCATTGCCTACAAGAGAATCACGCACAGGCGCAACAGCACTTGAAACACTCGACGAAAACTCCGTCATTGTGCTCGCTATCGTGGACACGCCTTGAACCAGTGTTGAAAAATACGTACATACAGCAGTGAAAGCCGTACCGATAGCCGCAACAGTAGTTGCAACCTTTGGAAAAGTTGTCGTCACAGCCTTCCAAATCCAAGTAAAAAATTCAGCTAATGCTTTCATATTTTCACAATCTCAAAAAAAAAAGGGGGACAAGCAAACGCAAGCCCCCATTTTAAGCAAAAACCGATTAACGAGCTTTTGCTTTATTCGCGGCACTCTTCAAAAGCCCGTAAATCCAGAACAGACCCCAGAAGACCAGACCAGCGAAGATCAAGCCAAGGACGACGGGAACAGCACCCGACATCATGGACTTCATACCCGTTGACAAAGCGGTTTGCGCCGCTGTGATCTCGGAAATGTCAAACGCTGGCTCACCTTCCGCGAGTACAGCACCAGCACTAGCCAGAACCGTCGCGACCGTCATTGCTACTTTTTGTAACTTGTTCATTTTATGAACCCTTCTTTTTTAACCGCTTGCCCCGATATCAAAATGAGATCGGAATTAAACAAGCAGAAATCATTTATAATCATCTGGAAACCACTCTCTACGTTTTCTATCCATATCCAAATCTTTAGAACGCTGAACAGATTCTTTTAACAAACGAGTAATAAAACCGATTCCCCAAAGCACAAAGCAAACCGACAACAGAGCCAGAACAGGCGCAACAACATTTGCCAAAATTGAAGTCATAGCCGATGACATATTATGCCCCAATCTTTGAGCAGTTTCTAAACCTTCAATTGGATTGGGCGCAGCAGAAACACGACCACAAAAACCATAAAACGACACAAACAAAGATAAAACAAAAATTAGATTTTTTTTCATTTAATCAACTCCTTTTAATGACAATAACAAAGCCCTTCTGGATTGCATCATAGCACCGACAACAGCACCGAGAAACGAACCGAAGATAAAGCCCAACAACCAGCACGTAATAAGCGAACCTATCATAAAACCCCCTCACATGGTTGAGTGACAAAGACCGCGCCACGCCTACACAATTGAAAATCAAAAAAAGACGTATTCATTGACTCGTCAATATAAGCCTTGTAGACAAGTTTCATTTTTGCCAAATTAAAACGGCAATTTGATTTTTTATCCCCCTTAACTGGACGGTCACAACCCATCACCAAGCAGACCACCCAATCAGGTATATTTTTCCACATTTCAGACTGAACAGAAATACACTCTATATCTACCACACGAACGTGCTTTTCCACCTTACCAAACACACCCCACCAGCGTACGCCCGTTAATTTAGCCCCATGCCAAGCCTTGCGCTGTTTAGTTAAATACTTTGCAAGGTAGTTAGAAGCTTTCGCGCCCGAAATCCTTTTGACGTGGACACGACCCCACCCGAAACGCTTACAAATGGGGCGAACTTGATTGACACTGATAAATTCAGTTGTGACAACGTGAACATGTAAACCATGCCCGTTGGGGTGAAGTTCAAACACACGGACACCAGAGAAACCCAGAGACCGCTTTAATTCACGGCACAAAGCAGACCACATTTGCCCAGCCTTGTACGGGTGATATTCATATGGAAGTGTAAACGTCCAGAACTTAAGCCCACCTTGTTCCGCGAGAAGCTCAATATTTTGCTGGACAGCTAGCTTTGACTTAAATGTGCTCAATTGGTTTGCTCCAAAAGGGTGACCAATTCAAGAAAACCTATGCCTATTGAAGCAATGTCACCAGACCACTCGCACAAAGGTATCCCGTTTTGATAAGCAGTCAATTGACAACCATCTTGATCAATCGTTAATTCGATATTTGCTTTAATCATAGTAGACCTTTTTGCACAATTGTTTGAGATATTACAAGGTTAAGCGGAGCAGGGGGGGGGGCTACGCCCCCCCGCCCTTGCCCGCTCATTTCTTGATGATCGACAACACATTGATTTGTGTAATGTCATTTTCGATTGACACAGAACCGAAATTAACGGTTAACTCGTCACCCGACACAAGGACAGGTACAGAAGTATGTTTGCGCATATCCCAGCGAAGAACCGCCATTTCATTTTCTATAATGGCAGTACAAAACACTTTGCGCATTTCGCCAGCTTCACGCTTTGAACCGTCCTGTTTAACAGTTGCTTTCCACGTAATCAACTCGTCATTCAGCTTGCCGATAACCTTAGCCTTTACTGTGAACGTGACCATTTTTTTTACCTCTTTTAAACTAGTGCATGTTTATTATCAAACAAGTCAGCTTGCACTACCGCAGACTTGCGAACGGGAAAAGGAAATTGAGAAACCAATTTTGCCCGATACACAGGCAAATTTTCACAAAAGCGAACCATTGCCCGGCTTGCGCTGTATTCACTCATAGCGTGATCATTGGTCAGATGAAGCCGAAACCAAAAGCCATTGGTGAACACATGCGAGCAAAGATGACACTTCCAAGAACCAAGACCTAAAAGCTTAACAAGTCTCATTTTGGGTAAACCTCCACCTCCGAAGCTTCACCAGCCAATTCAAAAGCTTCTTCATGCTGTTTTTCGTGGTCGATAGAGATATGCCAATACATACCGCCACGAGTGCGACGAACTTCCCCACAAAGAGGACAGACAAGGGGTTTATGCTTTTCGTAATTTGACATTTTACGCTTCCTTTCTATCACCATGAAAACGGCTCACATATTCCGTTTTTACAGTGTGGACTTGCGAAGGCAAATAAATATCCTCATATCGGATTAAGACTTGAGAACCCTTGACACCGTATAAATGACCCTGCAGGTAAAAACCACGAGAAAGGACTAAACGAAAATGTGGATTATTTACAGGAATTTTAGGACGGTCATCCTTATGAATTCGGACGACAAAAAAAAGACCGTCACACATACAAACAAGCTCGTTGTTTGCATCTGGGACGGTTGAAAGGACACGGAACTTTTTAGTTGGATTTAGTCTAATTAGTTGTTGCGCCATAAAAAAATACCTCCTACCCTTTCGGTTAGGTGGTACTTTACATAACGCATATTATGCGACGTTGCTAGTTATCCGCTCACTAGAACTTTTCTAAATAAAGCCAATTTTTCAGTGAGCCTCCACAAAATAACGCAATAAGGCAATAACGCAATAAGGCAATATGGATTCTCACGCCCCTTCTTGCCGAGGCTGCCATCGACGCTCTGGTCGAGGATTCTTATAGATCCCACTCTTGGCAATGATTTTCATGCTGCAACGTCCCAGTAATTTCTCGGTTAAGTCCGAAAAATCACCTGATGGATCGATATTATGTTTGCCGCTGGAGCGAATAACAACGCGTTTCTTTCCCGCATAAATAATGCAAATCAACAGTGGTACAGATCCTGGATGATCATTGGCAAGTTTGTAAATCCCATTGAGTCGAGCAACAAGAGTCGGGTCATCTGCCTTCACTGCTAGAATCACTCGTTCACTAAAATGAAGAGGTGCCTCCATGAGCGGGAAAACTTCACGAACAATAATCTTCGCTTGCTCGTCACGTTTAGATAACGTGCCGCAAATTAAAACAGGCGCATCCGCGATACAAGCCCCCTCGAATTTCTTGTAGGCATCAGAAAAGACAAGTGCTTCAATGGTTCGTTCGCCATCATCAAGGACAGTGACAGCCCAAGGCTCCTTGGTCTTCGCGCTAATCCGTCGCGTCACGGACTGTAGCAAGCCGGCGATTCGTATTTCTTTGCCATCCGTTGCATCGACAACTTTTGATAACGAACAGGTCTGAAGATCTCTTATAATTTGACGATACCGAGTTAAAGGATGTCCAGTCATATAGACCCCGAGCAACTCTCGCTCAAATCCCAGGCACTCCTTTTCCATCCATGGCAGACAGTCTGGCAGAAATGAACTATCAGCCGAACCCGCTGACGTAGAATCTAACATCTCGAAAAGATTACTCTGACCACTGCTCTTCTCGCTTAGCTTTTCCTGCGCCCGCGACAACGCAACATCAATGTTCGTAAATAAACGTGCCCGGTGCAGTCCGAAACAATCCATCGCCCCGCACTTAATTAATGCTTCAAGAACGCGCTTGTTTATCGCAGACGCATCAACCCGCATACAAAAATCAGCAAGATTTGCATAAGGTCCATTCGCCTGTCGTTCCCGCATAACAGCATCCCCTGCCCCTGCCCCTACACTCTTAATGGCAGAAAGACCAAATCGAACGTTACCCGCTTCAGGACTGAAACGATCAAGACTGTGATTCACATCAGGGGGTAAAACCTTGAGTCCCATTTCTTCAGCTTCGGCGACAAACCCGGGCAACTTATCAAAGTTTCCAATTTCAGAGGAGATTTGCGCACATATAAATTCCACGGGATAATTAGCCTTCATGTAAGCCGTCTGATAGGTCAAAATTCCATAGGCTGCAGCATGTGCTTTATTAAATCCATAGCCAGCAAATTTTTCAATGTTATCGAATATTTGCCCAGCCTGTTCTTCAGAAATATTATTTGTCTTCTTGCACCCTTCAACAAAGCCGGCCCGTTCTTTGGCCATGCCTTCGAGCTTTTTCTTACTCATCGCTCGACGCAACAAGTCTGCACGTCCCAGGGAGTATCCCGCTAATGCTTGCGCGGCACGTTGAACCTGTTCCTGATAAACCATGACTCCATAAGTTTCTTTGAGGAATGGTTCCAAAAGAGGATGATCGTAGACGATCTTTTCCAAGCCTTTTTTTCGTTTCACAAAGGATGGGATTTGATCCATAGGGCCTGGTCGATAAAGTGCAATAATAGCAATAATTTCTTCGATTACTGTGGGTTGCAAATCCATTAAAACTTTTCGCATACCACCGGATTCAAGCTGGAAGACCCCTACTGTATCGGCTGCTTGAAAAAGTTTGAATGTCTTTTCATCATCCAGCGGAATCGTTTCAAGGTCGATATTGACTCCATGAATCAACTTCACGAGCTCGGTTGCTTCTTGTAATACCGTTAACGTTTTAAGACCCAGGAAATCCATCTTAAGAAGTCCGCATTCTTCGATCGGCTCTTTCGCATATTGCGTGATGGGTTCACCGTCCTTGTCCCGAGCCAGGGGTACTAAGTCAATCAGCGGCTTGTCCCCAATCACAACACCTGCCGCATGTACACCGACGTTTCGGAAAAGGCCTTCTAGTACCTCGGCATAGCGCATGATTTCACGTAAGTTCGGATCAATCTGGCAGGCCGCAGAAAATTCGGGATTGTCGGTCTGTGCTTTGGCCAATGTGATCTTAGGATCTTCTGGAATCATCTTTGCAAATACATCGGCCTGTGCCAATGGAATTTCAAGGACGCGCGCAACATCTCGGATGACCGTCTTAGCACCAAGCTGTCCGAAGGTCACAATTTGTGCGACGCGATCTTTTCCATATTTTTGCTTTACATATTCAATGGTCTTTCCTCGGTTCGTCTGGCAAAAATCGATATCAAAGTCTGGGGGTGAAATACGTTCCGGATTCAAAAAACGTTCAAAAATTAAGTCGAAGCGCAGCGGGTCAATTTGGGTGATGCCTAACGAGTAAGAGAGCAGGGATCCTGCTCCGGAACCACGTCCAGGACCTACCGGTACGCCATGTGTACGAGACCAGGTGATAAAATCGGCCACGACCAAAAAATAATTAATAAACCCAGTCGTTTCGATAATTCCGACTTCATAGTCAAAACGTTTGATCAGTTCCTCCTCAAACAGAGTCTTGGGCTGATCGTAATCTAGGTTGTAGTGCTTTTGCAACCCAAGCTTTCCTAAATACTTCAAATAGGAAAGCCCATCGGTAAAACCCTCTGGCACTTCAAATGTCGGAAAATGCAGGCTTTCAGCCTTGCCGTTAGAGAATATCAGCTCGACGTTGCAACGATCAGCAATCTCTTGGGTAAGATCCAACGCCTGTGCATCATGTGGAAACCGCTTTTCCAGCTCTTCGCGCGATTTAAAGTAAAATTCATCCGAGCCATATTTCATGCGCTTGGGGTCGCTCATGGTCGTCGATGTCTGAATACAAAGCATCACTTCGTGTGCCCGCGCATGACTCTGGTACAAGTAATGCACATCATTTGAAATGACCGTTCGAATGCCGAGTTTTGCGCTTATTGTGCGAAGCCCGTCATTCATCGGTTTCTGCTCTGCGAGACCATGGTCTTGCATTTCAAGGAAGAAGTTTTCTTTCCCGAAAATATCGACATATTCCAGTGCTGCGGCTTCTGCAACGTCAAAATGACCTTCGCTTAAATTCAAATTTACTTCGCCTTGCAGACAGGCAGACAATGCGATCAACCCACTCGAATAACGCCTCAAGGTTTCTTTGTCAATGCGCGGCTTGTAATAAAACCCCTCCATGTGCGCGACCGTGTTGATTTTCGCCAGGTTGTAATAACCTTCAAGATTATAGGCAAGGAGAATCAAATGGTGATAAGGAATCTTTGGATCACGCGACGAGCGAGGCGCTTTTGCATTGATGTAGACTTCGCAACCAATGATCGGCTTAATGCCAGCCGCTTTACACGTCTTATAAAACTCGATTGCACCATACATGACACCATGGTCGGTCATGGCAAGCGCAGTCATACCCAGCTCTTTGGCGCGTGACACCAAGCGATCAATGTGACACGCACCATCCAACATACTGTACTTGGTGTGGAGATGAAGATGGACGAAGGGCTTTGCCATAAGTTACGCTAACATCGAAGCACCCGAACTTGCATTGCCGACAACCAAAGCATAGCGCTTTAACCATCCCGTAATAGGACGTGGTTTCCACGCAGGTGCTGATGCACGACGAGCTGTGATTTCCGCATCCGTTAAACCAACTTCAAGCGACCGATTATTGATGTCGAGCTTAATGCGATCCCCGTCCTTTAATAGTCCAATGAGTCCCCCCTCAGCGGCCTCGGGTGAGATATGTCCGATGCACGCGCCACGCGTGCCTCCTGAGAAACGACCGTCCGTAATGAGTGCAACAGATTCGCCAAGTCCTGCACCCATGATATACGATGTGGGAGCCAACATCTCTTGCATGCCCGGACCGCCGCGCGGTCCCTCATAACGAATGACGACAACATGGCCAGATTTGACCTTGCCACTCAAAATACCTTCGCAGGCCTCATCTTGCGAGTCGAAACAAATGGCCGTGCCTTCAAAGGTGAGCATTGCGGCTGAGACCCCCGCCTTTTTCACAACAGCACCCTGCTC
>JBAXOG010000182.1:0-8863 GCA_037133395.1 bacterium
TAAGGCAATAAGGCAATCACGCAATAAGGCAATTTCCATTGAAGTTATAGACAAGGAATATGTGTATGAAAATGAAGTTATCCATGATATCAGCTCTGTTGATGGTCAGTGCGGCAAGTGCCGCGACAGCAATGCGTGAAATTGCGTTGGACGGAGATTGGAAGATCAGCGGTTTCGACGAGAGTGGAACGCGCAAATTCGCCGACATCGACGGACGTGTGCCGGGAAACGTGCATCCCGACTTGCAGCGGGCGGGATTGATCCCGGACCCCTTCTGGCGGGATCAGGCGGATCTGTGCCAGTGGGTCGAGACGTATGAATGGCGCTACTTCCGGACCTTCAATGTGCCGGAGGGATTTCCGCGTCAGCAGGTGATGGTGCAGTTCGACGGACTTGACACCTTTGCGACGATCCTGCTGAATGGCAAGGTGGTGGGCAAGACGGACAACATGTTTATTTTACACGAATTCGAGATCAGCAAGTGGCTGCGTGACGGCATCAATACGTTGGAAGTCCGCTTTGCGCCGGCCGTGGCATCGGTTAAGGACAAGCCGCACCAGAAACAGTTTGCGGTTTTTGACGCCTCCGGTGCGCGGACCTATATCCGGCGTGTGCAGTGCACCTTCGGCTGGGACTGGGTCAACCGCTTTGTCACGGCTGGCATCTGGCGTTCCTGTCGTATCGTTTCCTATCCGGTTGCACGCATCGAGGATGTTTTCGTCTGGACGAAGAGCTTGACGAAAGAGTTGGCGGAGGTCAACATCGAGGTCTCTTGCGACAGTCGGACCAATCGTGTGGACATGCTTGACGTGAAGGTCGTGGACCTGGAGGACAAGACGGTTTGGACGAAGCAGATCCCTGCACGCAAAGGCATCAACAAGCTTGCTGCTCAGATTCCCGCTCCGCGCTGGTGGTGGCCTAACGGTTCAGGCGAGCAGCCGCTCTATCGCGTCGTAACAACGTTGACGGATGCGGCCGGGGCGGTGCTTGTGCGCAAAGAGATTGAGACAGGTCTGCGTACAGTGGCGCTCGAAGAGCTTCCTGATGCGGATGGCAAGGGCAAGTCGTTCACTCTGATTGTCAATGGCACACGTATCTTCGCGAAAGGCGGAAACTGGGTGCCGGCAGATCCCTTCCCTGGCCGGGTGACGCCCGAACGCTATGCGCGCCTTCTAGGTCAGGCGCGCGACGCGGGACTGAACATGGTGCGTTCCTGGGGCGGTGGCATCTACGAGCCAGAGGCCTTCTGGAAGGTCGCCAACCGGATGGGCATCATGGTCTGTCAGGATTTTCTGCTGGCCTGCGCAGATTATCCAGAGCAGGATGCGGCGTTCACAGATGCTTTGAAGAAGGAGTTCCGTTCCGCCGTGAAGCTGCTGCGCAATAATCCTGCCCTCGTCTTCTGGAGCGG
Organism: bacterium; assembly: GCA_037133395.1. Taxonomy (GTDB): domain Bacteria; phylum Verrucomicrobiota; class Kiritimatiellia; order RFP12; family UBA1067; genus CAIZQW01. Next base: position 1,412 of record JBAXOG010000182.1, read on the forward strand.
CGACAACGAACTGGGACTGAACAGCGGACCTGCGAAGGAGTGGAACATGAAGAAGTTCCATGAGACGTTCACTGCACCGCTGATGAAGGAGATGGATCCATCGCGCCCCTTCCGTCCAACCTCGCCGTATGGCGGAGCAGAGCGGAATAACTGTCAGTTGGCGGGCGATTATCATGGCGGTACGATGTTGATGTCCGATATGTATGCCAGTGATTTGCGGGAGTACCGCAAGAAGATTGATGCTTTTTCGGCGCGCTTCCTGAGCGAGCATTTTCTAGGGGGTTCACCCAGCAAGCGCAGTCTCTTGAAGTTCATGAATGAGTCGGATCTGTCAAGTGACGCGATGTGGGAATTTCACACCAAGGACAATCCATACGCGGGGCATCCGCTCGGTCTGACCTTGCGGCAGATCACGCATCGCGTGGCAACGCACCTGTATGGCGATGCCGCCGGGAATGTCGACCGGGACATCCGTCAGCAGGAGTACGTGCATTACGAATTTGCGCGGCTAGGCATGGAGTCGGCGCGCCGCCGTCAATTTGTGGGTTGTAGCGGAATTCTGTTCTGGATGTTCAACGACTGCTGGCCTGCCACGGGCTGGAGCGTGCTGGACTATTGGGGCGGACGCAAGGCCGGGTGGTATGGGCAGGCCTCGGGATGCAAGCCCGTCATTGCTGCTCAGGCGCTCTCCACAAATACGGTCACCTGGTGGGTCTGCAATGATCTGCAAAAACCAGTGACCGTTAATATGACGGTTAAAATTCAACCGTGGACCGGCGCACCGCGCTGGTCAAAGACTGAGCGTGTGGAGGCGCTTGCCAACGCGAGCACCAAGGGCATAGACGTGTCGCTGGAGGAGGTGCGTGAGAAGCTGGGGAGAGACGCTGCACTGGTCTGCGAGATCGCGTATTCCGGAGGAACGGATCGAAGCTGGTGGTTCGGAAGCTTGCCGCACGAGATGAAGATGCCACCCGCAGGTCTGGTTGTGACGGGCGAGACGCGCAAAGAAGGCGAGGGATCCATCACGGTGACCTCGACTAATTGGGCGCGGGTCGTGACCCTCGATGCCGAGCTTGATTTTTCAGACAACTATTTTGAGCTGTTGCCGGGGGAGACGCGGACAATTACCTGGAAGGCGGAGTCGCGTCATTTTGAAGGCAAGATTAAAGCCTCGTGTTGGAACCCATAAGGAACACCATGTCCCTTGTTAATATCACCCGCCTCGGCATCATTGTTACTCTGACGCTGAGCATCACGATATGCTCAGCGGCAGACAAACGGCCCGGCCTTCAACAGGAAGGAACGAAGATCCTGAAGGACGGCAAGCCCTGGCGCGGCATCGGTGTCAACTACGTTAATGCCTTCATGAACTCTCTCGACAATCCTGCCAACATGGACACGGAGCAGGCATTCAAGTATTTGAGTGAGCATGCCATCCCTGTCGTCCGTACGCAAATAGCGGGTTGGGGTGGCAATGGCATGGCACTTTATCAGAAGGACAAGGCAGAGTATTTTCGCCGCCTGGATATCACGGTCGCCCTCGCTGAAAAATACCACGTGGGATTGATCTGTAGCCTGTTCTGGTCCCAGTGGGTCAAGGATCTGACAGGCGAGAGCGACCTTGCCGCCTGGGCCACACCCGGCACGAAGACCCACCAGATGATGGCGACTTACGTCCAAGAGGTGGTGACGCGTTATTGCTCGTCACCCGCGATCTGGGGCTGGGAATGGGGGAACGAGTTAGTGCTGATGTGCCATCTGCCGAACGCCGCCGCGTCCAATATTAAGCCTGAGGATCACTACACCTTCGAGACCCTGCGCAAGGTTTACGAGGCTTTCGCCCGCGAGGTACGCAAGCATGATTCCTGGCGCATCATCAGTTCAGGCGACACCTCGCTTCCTGAGAACGGCTGGCACCGGTGGAAGGAAAGCAGTTGGACGCTTGACACGCCGGAACAATTCGCCGAGATCCTGTCTGAAAACGCGCCTGATCCGCTCAGCGTACTCAGCATCCATGCCTATGACGACGACTTTAAACCGCTCCGCATGAATGTAGCGATGGAGGTCGCCCGGAAGATGGACAAGCCGCTGTTCGTCGGCGAATTCGGGGTCAAGGGTCCGCGCACCGAAGCCAGCGAGAAACAGTTCCGCCAGCAACTCGCGATCCTCAACGAGCAGCAGGTGGTGCTGGCCCTCTTGTGGGAATTCGACGTGAAGCCCATCCCGCGTCCGGAATGGCTGGTGTCGCCGACCAACGATAAGACATACATGCTGGAAGCCATAGAGGCCATCAACCGCGCTTGGGCAAAGGAACGGAAGTAAATGAAATCACTCAATAATCGCTACTGTGTTACAGGTCTTATCGTTTCCCTGGCGTTGTCGTTGTCCGCTGGTGCTGCCGACACGGCGCAGGTTGCTGTGTCGGACGAATGGCTGGCCCGCGAATTTGTGCCTGCGGAGCATCCTGTACGTACGCAGAATCAGTTGCGTTTGCACGGGCTGTTCACCGACGGTATGGTGCTCCAGCGCGGGAGGTTGATCCCGGTCTGGGGCTGGGGGCCGGAAGGTGCCGAAGTCCGAGTCTATTTTGGCACGAACACAGTCACAACCCACGTGCAGAGGAACTGCTGGTCCGTGCGCTTGCCCGCTGTGCCAGCCTCCACGGAAGCTCGAACGTTGACCGTGGTCTGCGGTTCCCGCTGCATCGTACTCAAGGACGTGGTGGTGGGCGACGTCTGGTTGTGTTCCGGCCAGTCGAATATGACGTGTGAAATGAAGCTCGACATAACGGCTTACCCTCGGCGTCAGGCCGACATCGACAAAATGTCCAATCCGAATATCCGGTTCTTCAAGGTCGATCGTGGTAGTTCCCGAATTCCCCGGCGCGACGTGCCGTCGATCCGGAATGATATCTATGAGCCGTGGTGCGACTCGATCCTCGGCAACCAGTGGCGGCCGTGCACCCCAGAATGGTCGCCGCATGTTGCTGCGACGGCGTTCTACTTCGCCTCGGAGCTCCAGCCGCGACTCGGCTGTCCGCTGGGCATCATCATTTGCGCCCGTGGCGGAACTTCGATTGCCTTCTGGGTTCCCTCTGAAGTGATCAAGGCTGAATCCTGCTGGACCGGATTTCGAGATTCCCTGAATCGAGCGGAAACGCATTGGCCGGAGTTCGTCCAGCCGACTTTGGCGTACCTGCGCGAATTTACGACTAAGTACCCGACCATGGATGCGCTGTACAAGGCGCAGACGACACCGAACCATGAACCGATTCGTTATCCTGGGCAGTTGACGTGGCCGTCCTGTTTCTACAACGGGATGTTGCACCCGCTGGCACCCTTTGCACTTAAGGGCGTCGCTTGGTATCAGGGGGAAGGCGATGCGGGCAATCCTGCCTACGCCGACATGCTCGCGAGCCTGATCAGCAACTGGCGCGGGCTCTGGCAGCAACCGGACCTGCCGTTTGTCATCGCGCAACTGGCTGGTTTTGGTGATGAGCGCCCGAGCACCGGAGAATCCCCCTGGGCTGAGTTGCGCGAGTGCCAAGCCAAGGTTCCGACGCGGGTCCCGCACACGGCGACGGCGGTGCTGTTCGACGCGGGGATGCGCAAGAACATCCATCCGGTCCAGAAGGAGATCGCCGGTGCGCGTCTGGCGCTGGTCGCCCGTAAGGACGTTTACGGCGAAGCAGTGGCCGCGTATGGGCCGACGTTCCAGGCTCTGGCGCGTGAAGGCAATGCGCTCGCCATCACGTTCGCGCACACGGAAAACGGGTTGAAGGCGAAAGGCGTGAATCTGGATGGGGTCGTCCTGCCGGCCGGGAAACTCGAAGGCTTTGCAATCTCCGGCGCAGACCGGAAGTTCGTTGTTGCCGAAGCGCGCATCGACGGCAACCGCGTCCTCGTTGCGAACTCCGCAGTCCTTGAGCCCGTGGCGGTGCGCTATGCCTGGGCTGACTTTCCGATCGCGAACCTCTACAACAGCGCTGACCTGCCCGCTTGCCCATTCCGCGCGGAACTCGCTCCTGTGGAGCTCCTCGTGAGGTAGGGCAAGGGTTTCCGACCCTGCCGCGCACGAAAAGGTTATCCTCTGCTTCCGGTGGGTTTGCAAAAAAATCAGATCTGCGCCCGTTTCAGAAAATATCTGATTTTCGGGATTGACTATTTTGTCTGCTTCCTCACATAATAAAAGGCAAGTATCGTTGTTCGAATTATTTTGGCTTACCCTTATGGAGGCCAGGGAACACGTTACGAGTGGGATGCACGTGGCAACAGTATTTAATTTTCGATGGAATGCGGATGATTTTAAGTCGAATGGCGGTTGCGGAGTTCTTCCCGTTACGTTCGTCATCGGCATGTTATCTTTTTGCTGCCTTCATGCGGCGCCATTGCCCATCGAAGAGGAATATACAGTGCGGCGCTGGGGTGTGGAGGATGGATTGCCCGAGGGGACCGTCACCTCGGTCGCCCAGATGAACGATGGGTTTCTGTGGCTGACGACACCGCGTCACATCGTGCGGTTTGATGGTCTGGTGTTCACGCCGTTCCCAGAGTCCTCCTATCCGAAAGACAAGCCCAAACGGTTCAACAGTATGATGCAGGATCGTAACGGGCGGGTCTGGGTTTCTGGGCAAGACGGCATCCTGCGTTACGACGGTGTCAGTTGGAAGCGCATTCAAATCCGGCAGGACTTTACCTTGTCCACCAATGCTGTTCTTGTTGTCACGCCAGATGGAGAATCTGAGCAACAAATGAAAATGGAGATTTTATGGGTTCGCACGTCAGCGAAGGGTGAGATTTGGTTGGCTTCTACGGTCGGGCTGTTCCGCTTAGATGATGACGACACCTTCGAAAGAATTGAGTGTTTACCAAGAGGGGATGTCGCTGACGGAGTGATTGCGAAAGACCGGAGCAACGTACCTCTTTTTTCTTCGATTGATCTGGATCAGCGGGGGCGCTTCTGGTTGGTCAGCGCGGGAAAGCTTTTCTGTTTTGACGGGGTCACGTCTGAGAGGATCCCTTTTCCTTCAGGGGAGGGAAAGGAGCGTCTTTACTTAGTCAACGCGCGCGAAGGTGCCGTGTGGGGTTCACGGGTGGATGGACGGCGTTTTCGTCTTGCGGGCGGGAAATGGGACGAGATCTTGCCTCCGGGTATGAGGATCTCGGCATTACTGGAAACGCCTAAGGAGACTTGGGTCGGGGCAGTCTCCGGCTTCTATCGATGCCAGCCGACCGAAGTAGGGCGGGACTGGCGCATTTTAAAAATTGAAGGCAACGATGCCATGCATGATGTGCGGTGTATTGTTCAGTCAGATCGGAAGTATATTTGGGTTGGAACAGGGATTGGCCTTTTTCAGTTGCGGGGGCGTATGGTCCAAATGAATAAGCAGACGCGCAATCTCACTTCAACACAAGTGAATGCCGTGGTACAAGATCAGACTGGGCGAATATGGGTTGCAACCAACTGCAAGGGTGTCGGAGCCGTGACAAACGGCCTTTTTGAACCTGTAGTACCGCGGGCACTATTTGAGTCGGTGGCGCCGCTGCGACTATTTTTGTACATGACGGTGTTTTCAGTGGTCCCGAATGCATCCGGAGGAATCTGGGTGGGTTCGAGAGGCGATCACCTTTGGCAGTTGACACAGAAGAATGAGGCGCGCCAATTCCGGTCGAAAAGCAGTTTATCCTCACGGGTCATTACGACTCTTTTCCAGCGTCCTGGCGAGCCGTTGTGGATCGGGACGCGCGAAGGATTAGTGAGGATGGACGCGCTTGGGTGGTTAGTGCTTGCTGGGGGTCCCGAGGATACGATTCTGTCCATGTGCGGTGATGCGAAGACAAATCTTTGGGTCGGTACACAGTCCAACGGACTCTGGATGCGTTCTTCGGCGGACGTGTGGCGTCACTGGGGGGCTGCTGACGGCCTGCCGTCTGAAACAGTCAGGCACGTGGTGTGCGGATCGGATGGAGTAATTTGGGTGACGACCCCGAGAGGGATCAGCGTGATGTCGGGCGGCGACCTTCACCGTTTTGTGAGCATCGGAAAGGCACAGGGATTGCCGGAGGAGGACATCCGGCAGATTCTGGATGACGGTGAGGGTAATTTCTGGGTGGGGGTCCGCCAGTCTATTTTTCGAGTTTCAAAAGAGGAGGTGATTGCGGTTGCGCAGGGCCGCAAGCCTTTTGTTTCAGTTCAGTCATTCGGACCGGGTGATGGGCTTGAAAGCGAATTGACGGGGGGCGATTGCGGTCCGCTTGCGATGAAGACGGACAAAGGGGAACTTTGGTTCTCAACACATAAAGGTGTGGCTGTCATTGATCCGAAAAAAGCGCAAGTGGTTGAGGAACGCTCTCCTGTTTATAGTAAAATTATTGACGACGACCAGTTAAAAAGTGGAATGGGGATTGAGGGTGTGACCGTATTTGAGCCTGGACATACGCAGGTCGGTTTCCAGTTTACAACGCCCTGTTTTTCAGCGCCTGAACAGGTGCTGTTCCGTACGCGGCTGGATGGTTTTGATACGGACTGGTCTTTGCCTGGAACCACGCGTGAACGTGTTTTTCAGAAGTTGCCGCCGGCGCGCTATCGATTTCGTGTCGCAGCCTCTTCGGTCACAGGCGGCTGGCGAGAACAGGAACGGCCGATTGATTTTGTCATTCTTCCGTTTTTCTGGCAGACCGACTGGTTCGCAGGCGTTATGATTGCGCTGCTTGTCGTGATGACGGGTGTTTTGACAGCGATTGCTGTCCGCTGGTCGCATCGCCGTCGATATCGCCTCCGCATGGAAGCATTAGAACGCGAGAAGGCGTTGTATGAGGAGCGTGCTCGCATTGCACGCGACCTGCACGAAGAGATCGGCTCCAGACTGTCCCGTTTGTCTTTTCTGGGCGCATTGATGTGTCGGGAGTCGGAAAAAGAGGAGGCGGGGGTGAAGCGAAGGGCGGACGAGATGATGCGTACGGCGCGCAACACCTTGCGCGCATTCGAGAATGTCATCTGGGCGGTGAACCCGAGTCAGGACACGGTCAAGTCGTTGGCTAATCACATTTGTCACCATGCGGAAGAGTTCTTCGCCGGGACCTCGCTCATCTGTCGTTTCAAGTTGTCTGAGCGGCTGGATGAGCGGATGATGAACCCGAGGCGGAGGACCGAAATTTTTTTGGCGACGAAGGAGGCGTTGGCGAATATCTTAAAGCATGCCCAGGCCACGGTATGTGAAATCGATGTGGATCTGAAAGACGGACGTCTGGTCATCGGGATCACGGATAACGGTTGCGGCTTTGTTGAATGGGCGGAGACGGCAACGGGCGGCGCAAGCGGTAACGGTCTGCGCAATATGCGGGAACGACTGGTCAAGCAAGGCGGAGTCTGTACGATTACAAGCGTGCCTGGCAAGGGGGTCAATGGACAAAGTAAGTTAGACTTTGGCAGAGTAAGTTAGACAGGGGGCGC
>JBAXOG010000183.1:0-8835 GCA_037133395.1 bacterium
CTGGATACGTATCCGCCCCTGACGCGTCTCAGACGCGAATACGCACCGTTCAGGAACGACGACAGATGCGTACCCGCCGGACTGCCCAAACCAGAACTAAGAAGATCAATCCAAAATCCGGTTTCCATCCTCTTACCCACTAAAATGTTCGAAGAACCAACAATTATTTCAATTCTCCATTCAAATAGACCTGCACTCCCCCAGTTACCGACCTCCGGCCGGTGGCAGCACACAGAACTCGTCGATGGTCGGGACCCCGCTGGCTTTCAGGATGTTCAAACGGACATGGCGGGCGGTGACCGGCGGGAAGTTGATCATTTTATTTTCTCCAATCGTGGTGCCGCGGGCGAGCTCCTTCCAGGTGTCACCGACCCGGTACTCGACCGTGAACTCCTTTGTGCGCGGGCCACTCTGCTCAATAATTTGAACGTGGCCAACTTGCTCGTCCTTGCCCAGATCAACCTCGAGCCAGCCGCTGAGCGAACCGGACGCGGCGGCCCAGCGCGTCGACTTCTCGCCATCCACCGCCTTGTCGGGACCGTATTCCTTAGTCCAGGAGCTGGGAGCCGTCGCCGTCTTGCCCTGGCTGAGGGGGACGGCAGCGGTCACTTGCGGCGGCGGGTTGCGGATCATGTCGCCCACCTCGCGCAGGGTCTTCACGTCGATCTCGCGCAGCTTGCCGTTATAGTCAGGACCTACGTTAATCGAGAAGATGTTACCGTACTTCACCGCACCGAGGTAATCGTCATAAAGTTTCTGAGCAGGTAAACAAAGGCCATCGTGTGCAGGCAAAGAATAGAACCAATCCGCTCCTCCTCTGTGTTTCGGAAGTATGGGATAGGTGAATTCTGCCGCCAGGAAATCCTTCCCTGCCGCATTCAAGGGTCCGGGTTTACCCCGTTCACCTATGCGGATCAAAGCACCTTTTCGGTCTCCGTGATTAAACCCAGCAAAACATCCTGGCTGAAACTTTTTACACCATTTTATCGTTTCCTCATGGCTCAAACCTCCATCGCCAGCAGCATGATCGAACCAGATGTATTCCACGGGGCCATACTGAGTGAGCAGTTCCTGCAACTGAGCCTTCTTTAATTCAGGGTCTTTACCTCCTTGGTTCTTTTTCTTCGGTTCAGGAGCGGAAGGATCGTCGAATCCGCCAGGTGAGCGCCACTCACCCTCTGAGAAGTAAATCGCCAGTTTAATCCCGTATTTATCACAGGACTTCCGCAATTCCGCCAACACATCCCGACCCAGAGGTGCCTTAGTCACCTTGCGATCCGTAGTCTTGGTGTCCCACAAGCAGAAACCATCGTGATGCTTGGTCAGGAAGAGGATGTAGCCCATGCCCGCCTCCTTGGCGGTGCGCGCCCATTGATCCGTGTCGCATCCTGTGGCCTTGAAAAAGGACACGTCCTTGATACCGAGTGTCCACTCCTTGCCGGAGAAGGTGCTGAACGACCAGCAGATAAACATGCCCCATTTCAAATCCTGGAGCTCCTTCGTCCGCTTGCCCATATCAACCGGCGCATTCGCCGCGAAAAGCGATGAAAACAGGAGCGTCGTGAGTAGCGCGATGCGCGTGACCCGATTATTCATAGTTGTTCCCCTTTTTCTCTGTGTTCTTTGCGGCTAAAACTCCCCCTCGTCAGCCGCGTACTCCGTAGCTAAATTCTCTTCTCCCTCTCCCAACTTTAGCACTTCCTTGGCTCGGCGTTTTGTCGCGGCGTAGCCTTAGCGAAGCCGGAAGCTTCAAGCGAAGCCGGCTCGAACTTTAGCACTTTAGAACTCTCGAACTTTAGCACTTTAGAACTTCTCTCTCCCCTCGCCTCACAAAAACCGAACCATCGTGCCCTGTAGCGCGGGTTCCAGCGTCTGCAGATACGCACCCGCCGTCCCCGTCAGCCCCGGCACGCTGCCGGCGGCATAGACGCCGCGCGACTTGGTGACGCCGTTGACCTTGAGCGAATAGACAACATTCGTCCCGGTGAACGACAAGCGGACTTCAGCCCCTGAGCGGATATCCAGTGCCGTAGCGGCGGAGAGCGCGTTCGTCCGGGTCAGTTCCAAGACGCCGGACTGAGCGACCGTAGTGCCCGTGTAGGTGTTCGTGCCCGAGAGCGTCAGCATACCGTCGCCTGTCTTGACGAGGCCGCCGCCGAGCCCCGAGAGTATCCCCCAATACGTGTTCGTGCTGTTGTTCGAGCCGATAACCAGCGTGTTGGCCCCGAGCGCGAGGTTGTTCGTCCCCCTGAGCCCGCCGAGGTTGTACGCGTTGGTCCCGGACACCGTGAACGTGGCGCTCCTGGCTCCTGCCAGTCCCATATCCAGCGTGCTGTTCTGCAGCGCATTCGTGTGGCCCAGTTCCAGCGTTCCCGCGCTGACAAGCGTCGGTCCCTCATACGTGTTGTTTCCAGAGAGCACGAGTGTACCGGTACCCTGCTTGTTGATGCCGGAACTGGCGTTTCCGGAGAGCACGCCGCTGATGATCGCTTTCGTGGTGCCGGCGGCGTTGACTCGTATAGAGCGCTGGGCACTGCTGAGGGCGATCTGATTTTGGAAGGTCACGTCATGCGTTGAAGCACCGCCGCCAAGGACGAGTTCCGGGGAGGCGTACGGCACGAAGTAACCGCTGCCCCAGGTGAGGGTGTCGGGCGTGGCATTGCCGCCGAGGTTGACCGTGAGCGCGCCACCCACCGCCGCAAAACCGCCGTTCCCATTGCTGTCATTCTGCCACTGCGCCTGCCCGGCCTTGCTGCCAAGCGCACGGGTAAACGTGCCGCTGGTTTCCAAAACCCCCCCACACAAGATGAGGTTGGCATTCGTGGAGAGCCCCACACCGTCATCGGCTCGCAAATAGCCTTTGACGAGATACTGCCCAGTAAAGACGCTGTTATTATTCGTGAGGACCAGCCGCTGGCCGGTGGAGGCAAAGCCGATCTCCAACTGCCCGCCGCCGCTGACCTGCCCGGCTATCGTGCTGGTGTTGCCGAGGTCGCCGATTTGCAATTGCGCGCCGGAGTTGATGACGAAGTTGCGGCTGGCGTTGAAGATGATGTTGGCGACGGTCGGCTGGATGCTGTTCACGCCGCTAACGGCGGTGACGGCACCGCTGTCGGCGCCCAGCCCGCTGTCCGCGCTCACGGCTATCATGCCGGTTTCGATAAAGGTGCCGCCGGTGTAGTCGTTGGCCCCGCTGAGCCGCACTTGGGCACCATAGCCGCCCCCTCCCACGGTGAGCGAGATGTTGCCGGTGATCTTCGAGGCGATCGTGGCGGCGTAACCCGTGGAGCGCGGGTTGGCGTTCCCGGGGTTTGCAGAACGGGGAGTGGGATTGCCGCTTTGACCCCCCGACGCGGAGTAGATCCACAGGTCGCCCTGGCTACTGGTGAGGCTGCCGTTGGTGATCGTGTGGTTGATGTTGTCCGTGGTCATGGAAGACGGCAACAGGATGCCGCCGCTGGCGAGGGTGAGCGTGTCGCTCGCGCTGATCGTGAGCGTGCGCTGGGTGGTGTCGCTGAGGCGGAGGCTGTTGATCGAGAGGCTGCCGCTGGTTGCGAGGGCGCCGGTGACGTTGACGTTCTTGCCGGCGGTGAGCGTGGTGACGTAGGTCGCCGCCCCGAGGTTTCCGGACGCCGCCTTTATGAAGTTGCTGCCGCCAAGGATCGCGCCGATTAGGATTTCATCGCCGCTGGCCGCCGTGCCCGAGACGCTGGAGCCGCCCAAGGCGGTGGGGGCGTTGGCGAACTGCGGGTTGAAGCCGGTGGCGGAGGCGACGTTGACGAGGCCGTTGGTGTTGCGGACGTAGCCTGCACCGCCCGTCCCGGTGAAGGTGAGGTTGAGCGTGCCGGCTACGGTGCCGACGGTGTTCAGCACGTTCTGGCCAGCGTTGACCGTGAGCCCCGCGAAGGTCTGGGCGTGGGTATTAGCGGACGGGAAGGCCATGGTGAAGGTGCCCGCACCACTGGCTCCGCCGAGGCTGAGCGTGGCAGTGCCGTCGCCGATGCGGTTGCTGACACCGTTGTTGTTTGCTGGAGTACCCGTCGATTCACCGTTGTGGAAGACGCTGTTGCCGGATAAAACAAGAGCTATGGCTGTGCTGAAATTTGTGAAGGCTCCGTAGGTTTGGACGAGCCCACCATCCTTCACCGTGAGCGCTCCGCTCACGGTGTTTTTCGCATTGAAGATGAGCCTGGCGGTCGTTTCGGACACAGCTAACCCGGCTCCTGCCGCCCCGGTCCCGTGCGTGCTGTCGTAGTTCGACCAGGGAAGGGAGATGTTGAGGCCATTTGAGCCGGCCAAAACCGTGCTGATCGAGTTTGCTCCAGAGGCGTAGGTGATCGTGGGCGGGTTACCGCCCGGGCCGCCCATGTTATCCAGAGTGAGGATACTTCCCCCGCTGCTCTGCAGGTTCCAATTATATTCGCTGTTCGTCCAATTGGCATCGCGGAAGCTGAGCCGGCCGATGGTGCGGCTGGTATCGAGCGTGATATAACGGTTGCCCGTAAGGTCAACCGTACTGAAGTCCGCGAGCGCCCCCGCTCCGTCGGCGATGGTGCCACCTGCCCAGTTGCCGACCGTGCCCCAGGAGCCGCCTGCGGCATTCGTCCACGTCCCGTCCGCACCGAATGAATGGAGCGTCAGCGCGAATGCAGCCATCATACAAACCGCCAATTGAGAAACCCGACTTCTGATCGTCTTCATTGTGTTCATAATCATAAACCCTTTCTTTTCTATCAAGGGACACTCGTCCCCTTCACATGTCTCACTTATTCGTCTGGCATTAGCCCAGCAGGTTCTTTTTTGAGCACCTTGAGCTGCCCCCAGTAGGTGTCTCAAGCCCAATACTGAAGAAACCCACTTTGCATTTCAATAATATACTCTAAAACCCGACGGAGGGGTACTCGTTAAAATTAACTATCCCCCTGGGGCTGAGGCGAGTGATGCCATATCAAATTTATAGATTGGCTCTGTTCACTGGGCGCGAAATTTGGCCACCGCCTGGGAGCGGGAGTGCACCTGCAACTTTTCGTACATCGCGCGGACGTGGGCGTTGATGGTGTACACGCTGCAATCCAGCTTTGCGGCAATCTCCTTGTAGAGCAAACCGACGGCGAGCATGTCCAGTATCTCGCGCTCCCGCGGCGAGAGCGCGTCCGGCTCCGGCCGCGGCCCCTGCTGGAAAGACTGCACCACCTTGCGGGCGATCTGCGCCGACATGGGGGAGCCCCCGCGCCGGACATCGGCGATGGCGGCGAGCAGCTCTTCCCGGGTAGCCTGCTTGATCAGGTAGCCGGTGGCCCCAGCAGCCAACGCACGGAAAATCCGCTGCGCATCCTCATAGACCGTGACCATCACGAATTGCGTGCCCGGAAGCAACGGCTTCAGTTGGCGGACGCATTCAATACCGTCGGCACCGGGCAGGTTGATGTCCACCAGCGCCACATCGGGTTTCAACGCCGGCAGCTCGGCCAGGGTGCGTTCAGCGTTCTCGAAGGCGCCGACCAAAGTCAGCCCGTCACCTTGGGAAACCCATTGGCTGAAGGTCTGCCGCAAGGGTTCGTTATCCTCGACAATGGCCACTTTCGTCTTCATGTCTGTAACCTCCATAAGAACCGCACTTCCGTTCCGGCGCCGGGCCGGCTGACGATCTCGCAACGGCCGCCGATGGCCGCCATCCGCTTGCGGATATTCGCGACCCCGTGCCCCCCGCCCTGGCGGCCGTCCCCTCCCTCCGGATCGAACCCGCACCCGTTATCGCGGATGACCAGCAGGTAAGCCTGCTGCTCGACCGCAAGCCGGATATTCACCTCCGTGGCACGGGCATGGCGAATCACGTTGAGCACCGTCTCTTTGAACGCGAGGAAAATATGATGCCGCATATCGCCCGTGACCGGCTGCGCCGGCAACACGACGGGAAAATCGAACCGGCAACGGATCCCGGCCCTGGACAACAACTCCTGGGCCACGTTGATGAGGTAACCTGCCAGGCTTTCCAAGGTGTCCTGCTCGGGATCCACAGCCCATACGGTCTCGTCCAACGCCCGTCGCAAGTCGCGGGACTCCGTCCGGACCCTGTCGATGTCGCGAAGCACGTCCGGGGCCAGGCCTGGCCGGCTCGACACCGAATCGCCCAGATAGGCGATGTTCATCAGGCTCGACCCCAGATCGTCGTGAAGATCGCGGGCGATCCGAGCGCGCTCCAGGGCGAGAACCCGATCGCGCTGCAGCCGCTGCGCGACCACGAAGCGCCATCCCCCGAACGCCAGACTGACAGCCAATAAGGCACACAGCGCCCAGAACCAGAACTGCCGCGTCAGGGGCTGGGGTATCACCAGTTCCACCTTCTGAACCTCGCCCTGCCGTCGGCCCCGCAGCGACACTTTCCAGACATTCTCGCCGGCGGCCTTGATCCCCTCCACCGCCAGGCCCACAGCATCCTTCATGACGGGACGGAACCGGCTGTAGATGAACAGGTCGCCGTCCCGCGCGCCGGCATCCGTCAGCTCGATCTGCATCGCCGAAGGCAGGACCGTCACCCGCTTAAGTTCCGCAGCCCCGCAGTAGATATGAAGGCTGGAGCCGATCAGCGTTGGCGCGTAGGCGTCTTTCGGCAACGCGGTAAAACACAGGTGCTGCGAAAACGCCGGCCCCAAGAAGGGGGTCGTGTAGCTACCCTCCACGACGCCCAGGTAGCGGTTGTCCCAGAACGACCACACCGCATAGCGGCGGTGGGCATCCAACCCGATCCGGGCGAAATCCAGTTTCACCTCCTGCTCCTTGTCCGCAGGGTTCCACAACAGAGCCACTGTCCAGTTGCCCCACTCCCGTTTGACATGACCCACCAGCCTGGGCCATTCACGACTGGTGCATAAGTCCAGCACCTCAGTCCGTTCCTTCGCGGGAGGCGTCAGCACCTCGACATTGCGCCAGTAGGACTTGAACCGCTCCTCGTTCCAAGGGTCGGACGTGAAGGCCGCCCCGCAGGACAGCCCCACCATGCTGAGCCACGTCCGCGCCACAGGCCACCCGCCCACCACGGGGCTGACATCTTTCAATTCCGTTGCCATGTAGTACACATCGTTGTCCACCGCGAACCAGCGTCCATTAAGATGGAAGGCACGAAGCGCCTCCTCCATGATGGGCCTGACACCGAAGCGTTCGGCTTCGTAACCGGACCGGCAGGCATCCGCGAACCCCAGCCCGGCGCGGGCCTGCATCCAGTCGTTCTGCAGGATATACACGGAATCCCCGGCCGCCTTGCGGACTTGGGCATAACAATCCCGGTCTCGCTCAAACGCGGTCAGGCGACCGCCGTCGCCCTTGGCCAGGTTGAATTGACCCAATTTCAGGTACGTGTACCCCATCCGCGCCACCCGACCCGCCGTCTCGGCCACGGAAGCAGCAGCGACCGCTTTGGGCGGCTGTAACTTAAGGCCCGGACGCGCGCCGGTCGCGGCGATCTTCTCGGCATAGAAGGTCAGGTCTTCCGGGAACTTCTCGTTCGTTTCCAGTATGCCGGAGTACTCCTTTTTTTCGTATCCGTGATCAATCTGGATCACGGCGGGCCGCAGCCGTCCATCCGAACGGCTCGTCTGCGCGGCTGCGGCGAGCACGGCCTGACCCGTTGTGTTCGTTTTCAGGAAGTACCAACTGCACCAGCCGGAGAGCGCGCCCTGAGCCGTCTGCGCGCCATGCGTCTTCGCCACCCACGCATCCCAGCGCGTCAGCGCGGCGCCCGGCTTTTCGAGGAAGAACGCCACCTGCTGGCCCCAGCGAGTCTCTCCTGGCGCGATCAGGACGCCGCTCATGTCCGCCAGCAGCGTCAGCGCCGTCCGCCCGGGCTCCAGAGAGCGGAAAAAGGCCGCGATATAGGCGACGGGCTCCCCCGCCGGTCCGAAGAGGAAGCCCACCCCGTCACCGCGATAGCACCCCCCGTATTCGAAGACCTCGAGGCTGCCTTCCGGCGCCGTCTTTTTCGTGATGGGCAACGGGGTCCTTCGACGGAGGAAGGAATCTGCTTTCAGCGCGTCGAGCGTCGTGACGACCGGCGTAGCGTTGTTGAGTCCGGTAACCACCCAGTCCGCCGGGCTACCCTCCACCCGAAAACCATCTCCGGCTCGGCCTGCGTGACCGGCACGCTCCGGACCGCTCATCGCCAGCGGCGAGACCGTCAACAGACGAACCGGGCGGTCGCTCAGGTTCCGCACGCCCGCTTGAAGCAACACGGCCGGCGCCCCTTCGACGGTCTCGAGACGGAAGAGCAACTCGACCCGCTCCTTCTCGAACCGGATCGTCGAGCGCGAGACAATGGCCGGGCCATAAGGCGTTTGCTCCGACAGGCCGGAACGCGCCTCAACAACCTCCCCTGAATCGGAAGAGAGCGCATTCGTCAGACCGTCACAAACCACCGTCGCGCTGAAACCGCCCCGAAACACAGCAAGCCCCGGCGCTTTGAGGACGACGACGCGGCCCTCCTCCACATGCGCCTCAACCGCACTCGGCGCAGCTTCCTGCGCCTCGCCCGGCCGACAGGCCCAAGCAACAGACAAAACCGCACTGAACAGCCGGAAGCCCTTATGTAATCGATCCCTCATAGAACACAATCAAAATTCCTTTCTACAGATGCCAAGCAACTGAGGTATTGTGATATTGTGTCAAAATAACGCCTTGATCGCAAGAGACTCCTGCAGAAGATTAGCACGTTGCTCATCCTTTCTTTTCTCATGAAGCGCAAGCATTGTCTGTCCCCCTGTACACAAAAAGTATTTATGCTAAAAGGACTATTCCACACACAGGGAGGGACGAGCGTCTGCTCGTCCTAGGCACGCAGACGCG
>JBAXOG010000184.1:0-8701 GCA_037133395.1 bacterium
GACCAGTTAGCTGCCGTATCCCACGTGCTACCCGAGGTCGGGCTCCAGGCGTTGACCACGTAATTGGAGAGGACGACAGTGTTGGCCGGCGTAAGCACGTCAAAGCGCGAGTAGCCGTCTGCGCACCAAACCTTGCCAGCCGTCACGTTCGAAAAGGAACCCGACAACCCGGTGCTGGTCAGGACAGTGAACTTGGTGGCCGTGGTGGCTGGAACATAGCCATTGATCAGACTCACATTAAGCCGGCCATCCAAGACCGCGCCAGCACTCACACTGAGGGTGTCGTAATAGTTTCCGGCATTCTGGAACGCGGAACCCTGCGTTGTACCACCGATATCGATCGCCAGCACAGCGGAGGGCGCGTTCGAGTAACTTCCAATGATGGTCGTCTTGCCCGCTGTGCCAACGTCGCCTGGTGCGAGAGCACCGCCCGCGTTTACAAACGTACCGGGGGCAGCCAAGGCTGTGTCGCGCAGGTAAGTCGTATTGATCGCATTCGCTATCAGTGTGCCACCGTTGAATATGAACAACGCCATTGAGGAGGCAGTGTTCGCCGTGCCGCCCATGATCGTGCCTTGGACGGACAGTACACCCTGGTTGGTCAAGACAAACGAGGTTGGCGCTGTCAAATCTTTTGAACCCAGCCAAATTGTACCCGTGATGTTCAGCGAGCCGCCCGAGAGGGTATACCTATTGGTGACATTGGCCGTGGTAAAGCCTCCCAACTCCATGCCGCTGGTATAGATCGCCACAATGCCGTTGGTTTGCAGACCGGTGAAATTTACGCTGGCAGAAGCGGCTTGTCCTAGGCCGCCATCGCTACCCAAGCGAAATCCGTACGTGTTATTAGTGGCGCTCAGGCTGCCTCCGAAAATGTTCAATTGCTGGTTCGCATATTCCATCCCAAGCCGGTCTCCGGTCACCACGAAAGTGCCGCCGGCCACCGTCAGATTACCTGCGATATGGCGCTGGCCGCCGAGCGACTTGTAATATCCGTTACTGAAAACGAGGGTGCCGTTGGCGGTGCCGCCAAAGCTACCGGTCAGTATATTCGTCGAACCAGACTCACCGTTCAACACCAGCGTACCTGTGGAATTGTTTTTAATGCTACCAAAAATGTTGCTGCTAATACCGCCTTGCAGCACCAGCGTACCAGTAGCGGTGTTCTGGATGGCGGCGAAGATGTTGTTGGTGTTGGCGAGGTTGAATGTCATTGTGCCTGCCGTATGACTTGCATTCAGCGTGGTTCCACCCGCGCCGAAGATCCGGCTTGCGAAATTGTTGTTGACGTTGTTGAGCGTCACCGAGCCGCCGCCGCGAATAGCCAGAAGCTTTGTTGCGTCCACGCCCGTGATCAGGCTGTTAATGGTCAGTGTGCCACCCGAAAGTGCATCGAGTTCGGCGTTGCCGTTCAGGGTCAGCGTGTTGGCGCTCGTGCCCAGAGCATAGCTGGTGCGCGCCACACCCACACCGCGCCACTGGCTGGCGACCGCATCGCCAATCACCAGATCCGTATTCATGGCGACACCCAGTCCGTAGACCAGATTGGAGAGCGACACCCCGACTGGCGCGGCAGTGCTGTTGGCCGTCGTGTGGACGATCATCGCTCCAGTGGCGGCGCTCAAATTGACTCCGCTGGATAGGCTGGTGATGTACGCATCAGAGCCGCCGATGGCGCCAAGGTCGCTGACGCTATAGATTCCGGACGATCCCGGCGCCGCCCCCAACACGACCTGCGCGTTGGCCTGTACCACCACGCCACCCGAACCGAATGCGTTTGCGTTGTTCACCGTCAGCAAGGTATTGGTAGCGGTAATGGTATTGGTCATGATATTGGCAGCACTCAAGGTCAATCCTGCGCCAGTGACCGACACAGTGCCGGAGAAATTCGTCTGAGGCTTATTGATCGTGAGCGTGTTAGCACCCGTCAGGGACAAACCGCCGGAACCCTGCAATTGATTTGTACCGCCTATGGTCGTATTAAAGGGAACCGTGATCACACCGCCATTGGGGCCGACGGTAATGGTGCGACCGCCACCCAGTATCCATCCATTTCCCGTACGAAGAGAGCCTCCATTCAAGATGATGGAGTTGCTGGCATACCCGAAGTTATAGTCATAGTTGATATTGATCTGGCTATAGCACAGATTCCAGTTCCCGGTGAATGTGTTGACGCCATAGCATCCTACCATGCCAACCAAATCCACCGGCGGGGCACTCGTGAAAATCAAGTCACCCACACCGCTGATAATACCGTTTAAAGCATTACCTTTTGAAATACTCGCGGCAGCCGTTAAAAGCGTCAGATTCGTGGTTAAGACAATGTTGTTGTTGATCTCGATAGCCGCGGCAATATCAAAGGTTATTCGAGGGAGGGTGACTCCGTCCGACTTGGTCACGAAAACCAGGTTGGACCCGACAAGAGGTTTGATATTCCCAAGGAAACTCAGACCGTTCAACATAAATGACGGATTGCCCAGATCGTTGGTAGGAGAGAGGACTCCGCTTGCGTTCTTAAAGACCACGGTGTAATCATTCGAGCCTCCGACAACGGGGATATTCGCGTTGCCAAGATCATTCGTCCATACACCCGTTGCGGTGCTCCAAATTCGCGTAGCCGTGTTGGTGTAAACGAAAGTCGTCTGCCCGCGCGCTATAGGCACCATCCCCATCGCCACCACCAGCCACACTGCACACCGCACGAATAAACTTTGGAACTGCTTCATACTTTTCTCCTTTGCCACTTATGCCTGTTTCACCAAAACAAACCACTTCATCTACAATTAATGTGAATATTTTAGCACATATCCAAAAACTTGTCGACGACACTGCTTCCAAACTAGGTGTCATTTTTTCCAATTCGAAAAAGGGAAAATCTTCGAAATTTAGACAAAAAGACGTTCGATATTGCGAATGAGACGGTTAGCTCGGATAGCTCGGTTAGCTCGGGATTCCTATCGCGCTATCCGACAAAACGCTCACCCTGTCTCTACGGCTCACCGAGACGGTTCGCGTCATTCGATGCAAAAAAAATGACTTGGGACGTTGGACTTGTGACTTGGGGTGTCCCTCTCACTCTCCCAATAACGCAATAACGCAATAAGGCAATAAGGCAATTCTCTTTCTTCTCCCTGCCGCTGCGAAACAGCGGCCCTATGCATTATACCAGTGACAAGCGATAGGTTTTTGGACTTTGCCCGAGATGTTTTTGAAATGTTTGTGCGAGGTGGGCGGGATTGCAAAATCCAGTCTGCCGAGCGATCTCGTAGTTCTTCAATGCGGTTGAGCGAAGCAGGATCTTGGCTCGGGCGATACGCTGACGAACAATCTCAGCGCCCAGGGTCTGCCCCGTCTCTGCTTTGAAGATACGATCCAACGTGGCTCGCGAAATGTCAAGATGCTGAGCCACTTGCGCCACACCAAACCGCTGATCCAGATGCTCTTTTACAAAAATGAGCGCATCCCTGACTGTTGGATTCCGGACCGCGATTAAGTCAGCGCTTTGACGCAGCACAATCCCTTTGGGCGGAATCAATATCGGGTTGCGTACCTTCGCCTTGCCCTCCATCAACTCCTGTAACAGTTCTGCACCCCGATAGCCAATTTCCTCAAGATTATGCTCAATACTGGCCAGCGGAACAGGCTGGTTTTCGCACACCAGCGTATTGTTGTCCACGCCAAGGATGGCTACTTCGTCTGGAACGGTAATGCCGAAGCGGATACACGTGTCCAGCACCCGCGACGCATCATAGTCATTATAGGTCAGGATGGCCAACGGCTTCGGGGCATCAGCCAGGTTCCTTCCAAGCCATTTTGCAAAGGAATCCCAATCATCCTGCTGAGCGCTTGGCGCATGCTCTGCCCAAACCCACCGTTCAGCCGGCACATGTTGCGTAAAGCCCTTATAGCGAAGCGCATGAACAGGCGACCACCGCATGGAGACCCACGCGAAATGCTGAAAAAAACGCGCTTTAAAA
The DNA here is from genome assembly GCA_037133395.1 of bacterium. GTDB lineage: Bacteria > Verrucomicrobiota > Kiritimatiellia > RFP12 > UBA1067 > CAIZQW01. The sequence continues at coordinate 3,978 of JBAXOG010000184.1, forward strand.
TGTTCAGCCGCCATGCGTCCGATCGCCTCATGATCACCAATCACGCGCGAGACCTTTATCGTGGGCTGATAAATACCGAAATCAACTACCGGGACACGCAGTTTTTTGACATAGCTGTTCACCTGTTCTCGCGCGCGAAGGACGACCAAGGCACCTTGCCCGTTCCACCCCTTTGGCAATTCAAACAGGTGATCGACCGTCAAATGCCACTGATGCGTCCTGGCAAAACGTCCAATACCCGCGTGCAACTGCACATCGAGCATATCCAATAACAATAAAACATTTCGCTGTATCATCAATCAATCCATGTCGTGCTGAGTGATTTTAAAAGGTACGCCTTTACTCTTTGAAAAACAAGTCCTTTCTTTTTTTCAAAAAAAGTCCTGTTTTTTTAGTTTTAGGATAGCTTTTTGAGGTGAAAAAGAGTAATCTATTTCATTCAAATTTGACTTCCTAGAAAGACATTTTTTATGAGTGATGAAAAACAACTGACACCAGTACTGGAGCAGGGCTTACGAAACATCAATATCGAAGAGGAAATGAGTACTTCGTATATTGATTACTCCATGAGTGTGATCATCGGGCGTGCGTTGCCAGATGCGCGTGACGGACTCAAGCCCGTGCATCGCCGCGTGCTCTTCACAATGTATGAACTCGGAAATGCCCATAACAAGCCCTACAAGAAATCTGCGCGTATCGTGGGTGACGTCATGGGTAAATATCATCCGCATGGCGACCAAGCGATTTATGATACCCTTGTCCGTATGGCCCAGGACTTCTCGATGCGCTATCCGCTGATCGACGGCTGGGGTAACTTTGGTTCGATCGACGGCGACTCCCCTGCGGCGATGCGGTATACGGAAGCGCGTATGGACAAGATGACGGATGAAATGCTCGACGATATCGAGAAGCAGACCGTTGACTTTAAGCCCAACTACAATGAGGAGTTCTTTGAGCCTGTTGTACTCCCTTCGCGGTTGCCCAACCTGCTCTTGAATGGTTCCACGGGTATTGCCGTCGGCATGGCCACAAACATCCCTCCCCACAACCTCGGTGAACTCGTGGATGGCATCACGCATTATGTTGACAATCCCGATTGTTCCATCGATGACCTGATGGTCTTCGTCAAGGGACCCGATTTTCCGACGGGCGCGACCATTTGCGGAACACGTGCGATTGAAGCCATGTATAAGCTCGGTCGCGGCCAGATGATCGTTCGTGGTAAAGCTGAAGTCGTGGAGTACAAGAACAAGGAAGCGATCATCATCACCGAAATCCCCTACATGGTGAATAAGGCGAACATGATTGAGAAGATGGCTGAACTGGTCAACAACAAGGTGATCGAAGGTATCAGCGACATCCGCGACGAATCGAAGAGCGACATCCGCGTCGTCATTGAACTGAAACGCGGAGCTATCGGCCAAGTTGTCTTAAATAATCTCTACAAGCACACGCAGCTCCAGACCACCTTCGGCGCGATCATGCTGGCTATCGATGAAGGTCGCCCGAAAGTCATGAACCTGAAGGAACTTTTCCGGTGTTACGTTGACCATCGTTTTATCGTGATCACACGCCGCACAAAGTTTGACCTTGCGAAGGCAGAAGCTCGTAAGCATATTCTCGAAGGTCTGCTCATCGCGCTCGATAATATGGACGAAGTTGTCGCCATCATCCGCGCGTCCAAGAACAGAGATGAAGCACGGGGACGTCTTGTGGAACGTTTTGCATTTTCAGAAAAACAGGTAGATGCCATCCTCGAAATGCGCCTCTATCAGTTGACGGGACTGGAACGCGATAAGGTCGAAGCGGAGATGCGATCGATCCTTGAGCAAATCACGTACTTGATCAGCTTGCTGGCGGATCATGCAAAGATTTATGGCCTGATCAAGCAAGATCTCGCGGACATCAAAGCGAAATTCGTCACCTCCAGTAAGCGTGATGATTCTCGCCGTACGCAGATTGTCCCGATGGAAAACGAAGTCAACATGGAAGATCTGATTGCAGATGAACCTTGTGTGATTACACTCAGTCATCGCGGGTATGTCAAGCGCGTGCCGCTCACGGTTTACCGCGAACAAAAGCGCGGCGGACGGGGTGTCACGGGTGCAGCCATCAAGGAAGAGGACTTTATCACCACAGTCTTTGTGGCCGACACGCACGATACGCTTCTCTTCTTTACCAACACGGGACGTGTCTTTGCGGAACGTGCGTTTGAAATTCCTGAAGCCCCCCGCACATCATTCGGCAAACCTATCGTCAACTTACTCCAGTTTCAGCCGGGCGAAATGGTCGCGGCGCTGCTGCCGATCCGCGCGTTCGCGGTAGACGTGGATGTCATGTTCGCCACCGAGCGCGGTACGGTCAAGAAGACTGCCCTGTCGGATTACAAGAATATCAATCGCAACGGCATTCGCGCACTGAACATTGACGAAGGCGACAAGCTCATTCAGGTTCGTCTGACGCATACGGACGACGATGTGCTACTCATTACCGCCAACGGACAGGCCATGCGCTTCAACGAAAGTCAGGTCCGTCGCATGGGCCGCACAGCGACTGGCGTACGCGGCATCCGCCTCAGAGACGATGACGTTGTCCGAAGTTTCGATGTCGTCGACAATAACGCAACCTTGTTGGTCGCTACAGAAAACGGTTATGGCAAACGTACGGACTTCCAAGGGTTCACGCCGCATCACCGCGGTGGCAAGGGCATGATCGCCATCAAGGATGACTCGGGACGTAACGGCAAGGTCGTAGCCGCCCATGCGGTCAAAGACGATCAATCGGTCATTATCATCACCTCGTCAGGCATGATGGTGCGCTCGCCCATCAGCGACATCCGTGTCTGCGGACGTTCTGCTCAAGGTGTACGCCTCGTGCGCATGGACGAAGGGACAACGCTCGTCTCGGTCAGTGTCGCAGATGCGGAAGAGGTTGTTGACATTCCGATTTCCGTAACACCCCTGGAGGCTTCGGCATCCGATGTCGAGACCCCCACGGAAACCAGCGAAAACAATGAATAGCATTTGTTTCGAACCATTCCAGGTATGCCCGCCACCCGGGGTGGCACAGTGGCAGTGGGCAGTAGCAGTTGGCAGTGAGACACCAGAAATAAACTAAAGAGTAACTTTTTTTACATCGAATGACACGAACCACACAAATGGAAGAAATGGTAGGGCGAACCGCCTGCCACGCCGTAGTCTTAGCGTAGGCGGATCTCGGTGAGCCGTGTAGCCCAAAAAATAAGGCAATAAGGCAATAACGCAATAAGGCAATTTTTTTTCGAAGTTACAAGGGAATAAATTATGTTAGACATTAAACGTATCCGAGAGAACTTTGAGGAAGTCGCAGAAGGGTTGCGCCGTCGTGGCGCAGATCTCACACTTGCTGAATCCGCACGCGACTTAGACGCAAAACGCCGCACCATCGTTGCACAGGCTGATGATCTCAAGACGCAGCGCAATGCACGTTCCAAGGAGATCGGCGCTCTCAAAAAAGCCGGACAAAACACCGATGCTGTCCAAGCAGAGGTTCGAATCATCGGCGACACAATTGCTGCGCTGGACATTGAACTCCGTCAGACCGAAGAGACACTTGAGGCTACAATGTTGCGCATTCCCAATGTGCCGTGTAAGACGATCCCCACGGGGGCTGACGCATCGGCCAATCGCGTGGTCTCGTCTTGGGGCAAGACGCCAGTATTTAACTTCAATCCCCTCGACCACATTGCGCTCGGTGAGAAGCTAGGCCTCTTCGATCTCCCGCGCGGCGTGAAGATTACAGGGTCTGGCTTCCCTCTTTTTAAAGGAGTTGGCGCCAAACTTCAACGTGCGCTGATTCAGTACATGCTTGATCTCCACACGGAAAAACATGGCTATACAGAATTGTTGCCACCCTTCGTCGTTAACAGCGCCTCCATGCGCGGCACCGGCCAGCTTCCGAAGATGGCTGAAGACATGTACCATTGCGAAATTGACGACCTCTGGCTTATTCCGACCGCAGAGGTCCCAGTCACCAATTACCACCGCGATGAAATCCTCGACTGCAAGCTCCCGGTTTACCTCACCGCTTACACGCCTTGCTTCCGCCGGGAAGCCGGTTCTGCGGGCAAGGATACACGGGGCATCTTGCGTGTTCATCAATTTGACAAAGTAGAGATGGTCAAGTTTGTTGAACCTGAAACCTCATACGATGAGCTCGAGTCGCTGGTCAAGAACGCTGAGGCGGTATTACAAGGTCTCGGACTCCACTACCGCATTTTGGAACTCTGCTCGGGCGACATCAGTTTCTCAGCAGCCAAGTGCTATGACATTGAGTTGTGGGCTCCTGGACAGCAGGGATGGCTGGAAGTCTCCAGTTGTTCAAACTTTGAAGATTTTCAGGCACGCCGCCTCAACTGCAAGTATCGCGATGCTACGGGTAAGGCACGGCTCGTCCATACCCTCAATGGTTCTGGCGTGGCGCTCCCCCGCTTGGTCATCGCCATCCTCGAGCAGCTTCAGCAGGCCGATGGCTCGGTCATCATCCCAGAAGTCCTTCGTCCCTATATGCGCGGCATCGAGAAATTGACGCCTTGCCAATGAGCACACACTTTCTTGATCTCTTAAAAGAGTGGCCCAGCGAACGTGTTCGCGAACTCATTTATTCACGGACCGAAAACCATGTGCGCACAGCGCTTGCCACAACAGGGCGCTATGATCCTGAGCACTTGGCTGCATTACTCTCCC
>JBAXOG010000185.1:0-8647 GCA_037133395.1 bacterium
TTTCATCGGACACCCTTTTTATCTTTTCGGTGTCCTTAATAATGACAGACCGCGCTCGAGGCGAACCACTATCTTTATTATTGTCCCAGATCATAAATTATGTAATTATACTAAATATTTTGGAGTGGTATCTGTTTTCATGAAACAACACAAGGAGATGTGAATGCCAATATTGATCAGCCTTTTGAGTAAAGTAACCGGTAACTGCTTTATGCAAAAAATGTTAGAGATAAATATGCTGGCTTCCCAATACCTGATGGGGATCGGATCTGGTGGTGGGGTGCAAGATAGTGGCGAGCAATCAGTATTTCAGGTTCTTGCACAGTTTCAACCCCCGTATTGCATTTTTGATGTGGGCTCTAATAAGGGTCAATTTCTTCAGCTTCTTATTGACCATATAGGATCCCAAAACTTTACAACTCATTGTTTTGAGCCAAACCTTGAAACATTCAAAAGACTGACTGAGGTTTCCAAAGGAGACGGAAGAATACGGCGAAACAATATGGCGTTAGGTAAAGAGAAAGGCCAGGGAGTCTTATACTTTGACCGCGCTGAATCCGAAATTGCGAGCCTTACAAAAAGAAAGCTGGATCATTTTGGTATCGATTTTAATAAAACAGAAATGGTGGAGATCAATACGATCGATAGTTACTGTTCAGACAATGTCATCAGCCACATAAATCTTTTAAAGTTGGATATTGAAGGCCATGAGCTTGATGCGTTAGTTGGTGCAAAAAGAATGCTTGCGGAAAGGGCAATCGACATCGTTATGTTTGAGTTTGGTGGATGTAATATAGATACAAGAACCTTTTTTCAAGACTTCTGGTACTTTTTCAAGGAACGAGATTTTAGCATTTTCAGAATAACTCCTTCGGGGCATTTGCATCCGATTATGTCATATAAGGAGATTCATGAGCAATTTCGCGCAACAAACTTTTTAGCCATGTTAAAGGGCTAAAAAGAACTGCTGTTGACTGTTTTTTGTCCAGTTATCTAGGCTGAGTTTGGTTGTTGCAGGGATGGAAGGGGTAAACGGATAGTGGATTCTGAGGCTTTAAACATGAAGTGAGTGTTCATCTACACCAGAAGAATCTTTTCTAAAGGGAAACAGGAGTAAAGTGCTTGAAACTACACGTGGGATGTGGACCTAAAAAAATAGACGGGTGTGTGACTGTGGATGACGAAGTGGAGCATGATGGCCATAAGCTGAAGGATAAATCAACAAAATGATTTACGACTGTTTTACATTCTTTAACGAATTGGATCTGCTGGAGATCCGGCTGAATGTCTTGAATGATGTTGTAGACCGGTTTGTCCTTGTAGAGGCAACGAAAACGCACTCAGGTAAAGATAAACCTCTTTATTTCAATGATAACAAGGAGCGGTATAAGGCCTTTCTGCATAAGATTGTTCATGTTATTGTGGATGATTATCCGCCATTTGTTACTGCTTGGACTTATGAGAACCACCAGCGTAATGCTATCTTGAGGGGGTTGACCCAGGCGAACCCCGATGACGCAATCATGATTTCAGATCTGGACGAGATTCCTCGTCCAGATCTTGTGCGTACCCATGCGCAGGCCAAGACGACCGTCCTGTTCATCCAGAAGCCTTATTACTATTACTTGAATTTTCTCAATGTCTCTAGTCCTGAATGGCCTTTGGGAACGAAGCTGTTTCCGTTCCAATATTTTCTAAGGGATGATTCGAAGTTGTCGTTTTCGTATAGCGAATTTTTGCTTCCTGAAATCAACCAAGGCGTTACACCCACGAAGATGCGTTTTGTAGAAAATGTCACGGCAATTCGCAATGCAGGATGGCACTTCTCCTACTTGGGCGGAACGGAAGCAATTATTAAAAAGATCCAGTCGATTGCCCACCAAGAATTTAACACAGTAGACAATTGTAACGAGAAGCAATTAAAAGAACGAGTTGAGAAAGGCGAGGATCTTTTTCATCGTGGGGAAAAATATTTTGGTGTTCAAATAGATAATTCGTACCCAAGCTATATCAAGGAAAATCGAGAAAAGTATCAGCATTTGATTTTTTCTGTTACGCCGGAATATTTGAAACACACACAAATACGGCGAAAACTCTATGCATTCAAAGGCTGGCTTTTCCGTCGCACGTTGGCTTGTATTCCAAGAATGTTTTATCCGCCCCTTCTTGTAATTAGGAATCTCTTATGGTTCGGTAAGATCTCTGTACCGAGGCATGATGTGGAAACAGATCCATCGAAAAGCTAGGCATCCTTCAGACGGAAGATCATGCGCTTGAAGAAGATGAGTAGGGGTTTCGATAAGGAGGGTAATCCTATTGTCCAAGCCAAGCAGGATAGCAGAGTAAAGTGCTGCTGGGTGAGTAACCCAAAAAGGAAATTTCCTCTGTAAGAGAGGTTGACATTAAGGATTCCCTCGTCTTTCAGTCGGGTAATATTATTTGCTGTTCGCTGGAACATCTCTCGGGAGGACTTGGAGCGTCCATGGACGAAGATAACAGAGTTACAAAACCAAAGCGCCCATTGATGAATGTATTCCTTGATACGATTGGCATCAACCTGATATTTTTGTGAGCGGAGATAGACTTCCCGATAGCACGTGAAGGCGTTGTCAATATACCACAGCGGCATGGATCGAGAGGTGGAGGACAAGTTACGTTGGACACCGTAGAGGGATGTTGAAATTTTTGCCCATTTTTCCACTTTGAACGCGAGTTCAAACAAGAACGCGTGGTCTTCGCCGCCGCTAATCTTCGGAAAGAGGCAGCCGCTTATGGCAGAGAGGCGGTAGATGTATTGCCAGACGCAGATAGTATTGCCTGGGTATTCACCATTCCTCAAACAGGTGAGAGGCGTGACGTGAATCGCGCTGATGTCATAGTGGATCGGCTTATAGCGCGTGGAAAAGTGGGTGCGCTCAAATTGAAGCAGGTCTGCTCCGGAGGCTTCGATGCACTGATGCGCGATCTCGAAACTCTGGGGATGCAACAGGTCATCCTGGTCGGAAAACATGACATAGGGGGTTTGAACATGAGCCATCCCGACATTCCGGCTGTCCCCTGTGCCGCCGTTCTCTTTGGTAATGAGCTGAAAACGGGAATCCTTTCTGCAATAATCAGCGATGATCTCGCTTGAGTTGTCCTTACTGCCATCGTTGACACACAAGCAGATCCAGTATGGGAATGTTTGAGCAATCACCGAGTCAAAGAGCTCGATAAGGAATCGGCTCCCGTTGTAAACAGGCACGATCAGTGTAATCTGTGGTGAAGTGGGCTGGGTCATGTTGAACACGTTCTTTTCAGATAAAGTAGTCCTACGCAGAATCGCTCAAACCAAATTGCGAGCATGTAATGGGGATGCGTGAGCGCTTTCCCCCATTTGCGTTGTTCAAAAAATACGGCAAAGAAACGATAAAAGAAGCCAAACTGTTTTCGGGTGATAGCATCCTGACCCCATTTGCTCAGATAAGCCGAAAAATTGGTAGAGTAATAGGCTTTCTTTCTCAAATGCCGACTGAAAGAGAATTCGCCTTCGTCATGGATCAGATGCCCGTCAGTTAAGGCCACATGCGAGGTGATGGACAGGATCCGACGATCCAAATCCCAATCTTCTGCGGCAAACAGGTTCTCGTCATACCCGCCCACCTGCTCCAAAATAGAACGCTTGATGACACGTAAACCGTCAATACAGGTCGCATCATAGAAGCTGCGCTCAAAGTTTCTGACCTTGATCCACCAGCTCGCACCAGCTCTGACCTCTCTCACAAATAAAGCATCGACAGGTGAACAGTTGGCAGTTGGCAGTTGGCAGTTTCCAGTTTCAAGAGAACAGAACCCTGAACTCTGAACCCTGAACCCTGTCCCCTCAATTCTCCCCCGTATCTCCCGAAGCGTCGCCTCCGGTACACGCATATCGGCATCGACAAAGAAGACATAGTCGCCATGGGCTTCCTTCCAACCACGATTGCGCTGGGTACTGCGCTCAGGGCCTTGCTGGATCACGCGTACCACTAGGGATTCTGCAATGCTCTTTGTGTCATCCGTGGAGAAATTGTCGATGACCAGAATCTCGGCCCACCCCTCGAGGACAGCCTCTTGGAACGATTCAATGCAGCGCGCGATATTTCGCGCTTCGTTCTTGACCGGTATGATGATACTAAGTAAGGGAGTCATAGTTTCTGTTTTACGTGACTTAAGTTTTGCTATTTACGTGAACTTTTTTCTGCTTTGCGTAATCCTGTTTCAAATAAGCTGGCTTAAGAATGTTCTGGCGGGAACAACAATCGGAGCATGAACATCAAAGCAACTCTTGTTTACATACGGCAACTCAAGAACAACTTGGAATGCGTACTTTGTTTTAAGCGCATCCTGCATGTATTTCAATGTTGGGGATAATGTGGTGTCTGAGGCCTTCACTTCAACCAACATCCAGGGTTCTCGATTGCGCGTGACCAAAAAATCGACTTCCCGTTTTTGCTTATCACGCAGGTAGTAGAGGTCGAATTGGCCTAATCCCATATCTGTCCACCCCTCAACAGCTTTGAGCAGGTGGCAGGCGACAAACGTTTCCGAACGTTGCCCGATATCGTCAATGCCAGACCAATCACGTAAAAACCATTTCGGTTCTTTTCTAATCGCGGCGGTAAGGGAGCGATGCCAGGGCTTAACAAGGAATCCGACATGAAGGGACGTTAAAATGCTAAGCCATGCGCGAATGGTGTTTTCGCTTACGCGTATGGCCGTCGCTAATGATGAATAGACCATTTGGCCGCCTGAACGAGTTTGTAGCAGGTTGTTCAAGGCGATCAGTTGGTCAAGATCATGAACCCTAGTCAGGTCTCTCACGTCTTCGCGGAGCAATTGGGATTGGCGAAGCGTCTGCCAACGCCGCCAAAAGCGCATATCCCGTTTTGCAAATGGCTCTGGGAATCCGCCATACGTCCATAAGGCACTCCATTCAGATTCGTCAATGGGGTGCGGACGGGAAACAACGTCTGCCTTAAGGGAGGGGGATGCCAATTCGGCAACACTCAATGGATGCATCCGATAAAGAAAATAGCGTCCCATCAGGCTGTCTCCGCCGCGCTTGAACACATCCAGTCGTGATGATCCAGTGACAATGATTTTCGCGTGCTTCCCATGGACGTCGAAAAAGCCTTTCAAGAAGGTTTTCCATTTTGCATAGCGGTGAATTTCGTCGAAGGCAATAATGGGCGATTGATCTGTTAGTTGATCTAGACCGCTGAAGGATGCGATGGCTGCAGGTCCCTTTAAAATGAGCAGGCGTGCATCTTGATTGTCCCAGTTGATATAGGTTGTTGCCAGTTCCGAGCAGACGGAGGTCTTCCCGACCTGGCGGGGCCCCGAGACAAAAGCCATCTGACGGTGATCATTTAAATGGCCTTTCAGTAGCTCAGAATAGAACCTAGGATACTGTTTCATGGTGTACTATTATTCATAATGCTGCGGAATAGTCAAGACCAATCCGCAGTGATATGCGGAATGGTATTTAAAATCTTTGGAAACTTTATGTTCGATATAGTCCTCAAATATGGTATATTAATTGTACGTTTTGAGGCGCTCAGGAACCAGTAGGAGTGGGAGTTTTTAATACGGAGACATGAAGGCGCGGAGGAAAGCTTATGCTTTTTGAGGAGTTGTTAATTAATTCCCGCGTTTTCGTGTTACAAAAAACTTTTTAAAAGGACATGAACAAATTGAATACAAATAAAGAAAATCACGCTCGTCTCAATAAACCTTTGGGTATCCTGTTGTTGCCCCAGACTTGCCCCCCAGATGTGGGCGGGGTGGAGACTCATGTGCTGGATCTAATTGCGGCGTTGAAAAACCATCCGGATTATAGGACATGGATTGTTGCCTATAAGCCCATTGTCACGAACATTAAGACCTATTTGCCTGTTGAGGTACAGGGAAATGTAACCATTCGTCGTTTTTGGTGGATTGGCGGAAACCTCTTTCGCAAACTGGAATCCTATCCGCCTTTAGTGTTTCTCTATATTGTCCCTTATTTTATGCTTCGTCTATTTTTTTATATACTTCCCCGCATCCATCAAATAGATGTTATCCACACAAATGGTCTTAACATGGCTGTTGTAGGCTTTGTTTTTGGAAGAATCTTCCGAAAGAGGGTTATTTTTCAATCGCATGCACTCTACTCTTTCCAGACGGGGACAGTCTTCGCGAAGGTGGCCTCTTTTGTAATTAGGCGAATGGATGCTGTCGTGACTCTGTGCAACGCATCCCGAGATGAATTTATCCAGATCGGTGTCCCACCTGACAAAATAACAGTCTATCGCTATTGGGTAGATCTACAGCGGTTTAGTGATCAAGGTCGGAAAACGAATAATGTATTTACGGCTTTGTTTGCCGGACGTCTTATGAAGATAAAGGGAGAAGGGATCGTGATTGATTTGGCACGTCATTTTCCACAAATCAATTTCAAAATTGCTGGCTGTGGTCCCAATGAAGATGCTGTTGTGAACGCAGCTAAACAACTTCAAAATCTTGAGTTTTTGGGTCTTGTTGATAACACTCGGTTAAATGAGTATTATCGTTCAGCAGACGTTGGGCTTGTTCCATCACTTTACCCTGAGGGTGTGCCCCGTGTAACGTGTGAAATGATTTCCTGCGGGACACCCGTCATTGCGACAGCCATGGGAGGAATACCTCATTCCGTGGACAATACGGTTGGTATATTGTGTGCCCCATCATTTGAAAGCTTAGCGGCAGCTCTCCAGCGCATGATTGATGACCCCGCATGGTATCGATCTATTCAGGCCAACTGCCGCCCTTATGCTGAACAAAAATTTAGTGACAGAAACGCGGACGTTATTTTTAATGCGTACAAAACGGAATCGGATAAATGAAAACGGAGGTTGAGACGCATTGTGCTAATTGCGAATGCTTTAGACGAGTTGTTTTTTCTCTCTAGTCGTGCGAATTCCGAGATGATTTTCAGTAAGTATCGTGAAGAAGAGGAATCTTGGAATGTTGGAAACGTGAAACGGTGGTGGAGGCAGCGGACGAATAATCTCAACATCTTTCCTGTTAAAGCACCGCAAGTCCCAGGTCCAGAGTCCCAAGTCCCAGAGTAGAAACAATGAAGATCTGTTTTATATCGAACAATAATATTGGTTTTGGGCTCAGTGGCGGAGATCGTATCTTCACCGAGCTGATCAAGGGCTGGAAGAAATATGCCCATATTCAGTTGATGGGGTGTCAAGAGGCGATCGACATTGCTATGCGCAATCAGGTGGATGGGCAGGTTCTTAAGACGGCAGGGATTAATACGCATGTCCGACTGGGTGTTGGTGGCTTGCTGATACATACCTTTCGTCGATTGAAGGCGGGGATCAAAGCGCTTAACACGTTTGAGCAGGAGCTCAAGGATGTGGACGTGGTCTATTCAACATCGGATTTTTATCCTGATTTTTACCCGGCTTATCTGATGAAACGGCGCAATCCAAAGATTATCTGGATTGCTGGGTATTATCTCTTTGCTCCGTCCCCATGGGCTAAGGATACACCCTACAAGGGCTTGCAACGTCTGCGCGGCCTATTCTATTGGCTGATGCAGCGTCCCTCCTATTACCTGGTGAACAAGTATGCGGATAAGATCTTTGTCACCAGCGAGCCGGATGTGAAACATTTCATCACCGTGAAGAGATCTCGAGATCAGATTATTGTTGTTCAGGGCGGAGTGGATGTGACGGCGTCTGAGGAATACCTGAAGGGACATCCTCCCTCCTCCCTCCTCCCTCCTCCCTCCAAAACATACGATGCCTGTTTTATTGGCCGGTTCCACTATCAGAAGGGTGTCTTGATCCTCATCGATATTTGGAAAAAGGTGTGTGAGAAAAAATCGGATGCCAGGCTGGCGATGATTGGCAACGGGCCGTTGGAAGAAGAGGCGCGAACAAAAATCAGAGTATTGGGGTTGGAACGGAATATTGAACTGTTGGGATTTATGGATGGCGAGAAGAAGTTTGATGTCTTTAAGCAGTCCAAAATCATGGTTCATCCTGCTACATACGATAGCGGAGGCATGGCCGCAGCAGAAGGCATGGCGTGGCGATTACCTGGTGTTTCCTTCGACCTTGAGGCTCTCAAGACTTATTATCCTCAGGGCATGGTCAAGATCCCCTGTTACGATGAGCAATGTTTTGCCGATGCTATTTTGCGCCTGCTCTCCGACACAGACTATTATGAAGAACAAGCGCAATTGGCGCATGAATTGATTCTGAATGTATGGGACTGGAAGAAACGCGCTGAGTTTGTCTGGCAGGCAATGCGTCTTTAGCGTGCCCGTTCAATGAGCAATCGCGTAGGATATTTACCGCAAGGAACGCAGAGAACACAGAGAAAAGAGGCTGAAGATAGAGAAAACGCGAGGGTTGTCAGGTAAGCCTCAAGGGACCTGATGATCAATGCAACAACAAGGCATCGAGAAGTTGATCTTTGCGTTCATTGTGTTCTTTGTGGTGAATATTATCTGGCTGTGAACGGTTGCCATTACGCAGGACGTGGCAGAATACTTAGTAAAGGAGACGGATATGGCTGAAAAAGCTTATTATGATGGTTCTTCACGGTTTGTCGAAAAAATCATATAGCCTTTCGAATGTCAGTTGAC
>JBAXOG010000186.1:0-8642 GCA_037133395.1 bacterium
CTACACCGCTTCAGCGTTGCACATAAGGCGTTCATGAGAGGCAGGGCATGTTTCACGGCCGGATCCGTTCCGATCGAGTAGCGCACCCAACGACCTTCACGCGAAACCTGCAGCAGTCCACGCGAATTCAACAACCGTAACCACTGACTACACGTGCACGCTTTTTTGTTGATCGCATCTGCTAACTCGTCAACGGTCCCCGATGTTTGACCAATCAACTCCTTTAATAGCAACAAACGATTTTTGTTCGCTACTGCACGACAACTTCTCCAAAGTGATGGCGTCAATAACTCGTCCATATCGAATCCTCCATACTGTCACACCTTGCAAGGTGTGGGAGTATCATACATCGCCCAATAAGTGACTGCAATAAACTTTGCAATTCGAGAAACAATTTAATTTCTAACGCCACTATCTTCTTGCCTCTTCTGGGTAGAACTGCCATCATTCTAACATGTTTAAGCTTGCATTATCGTGTGTTCTTGCGGGGGGCCTAGCGTCTCTCCTTCAGGCGGAATCGCTCGAAAAAACCTTCACCGTGGCAGTTTCAAATACTGCGACACATCACATTGAGATGGTGCCAGCAACTTTCCGCTATGGCTCTCAAAATGGCGGGGTCGCGCGCTTGGAGGGCACTCGATTTGTTCCTGTGCCCTTCATAGAAGACCCTTCGTTCCAAACGCGCGGAGAACATACCCCGGTATTTTGGCTGGCTGTGTCAAACCGTCTCCAGCGCATTCAGCTCCCCCCTATAAAAATTGAACGTACGCCCATGTCGAAGGCCATTGGAATGATCGAGAAGCTGCTTCAAGAATCAGATGGGACAACAAATGCACCACTGAAGTTATCCTATTATCAGGACAAGAAAGAGCCAGAGGAAGACGAGTACATCGTGCCCCTGGACCTACCTGCCACCAATGCCTTTGCCCTGACACAGGTACTCAGACGCCATAAAGCGCTTGTAAAAGATAGTCCTGTGAGACGGTCACAGCTCCTCCTTATTTCTGGAGAAGACAACATATCTCTTTTTAGTGAGCTCGGCGGCTGTAGCTACATCCGAGTTTTCGCAGTGCCGAATCGATTCTTTAAATGTTATCCGACGGAGGAACATCTAAAAGCCGCAGTCGAAGCCAAAATTGGGCTGACGAATCAGTTTGACTTTGGATTTTACCGTCCATCTAACCGTTTACGGGTTGACCATGGGGGATCTGCAAAATATGGACGCACTCCCTGGGAACAACTGACCTATTTCGAAGAGCAGATGCTTCTCCCATTTTATGAGTCGTCTGCCATGTGGATAAAAACGTGCGTCTCCGTGGGCGACGGAAATGAGCGGATGCTCTTTGCGTACGCATCCGATGAAGGATCGTTTGGCGGGATTTGGCGATATTGCGCTGTGAGAGGTGAAGACGGTGTTTTGCGTGACCACTTCATTCCATGCCCGATACCCCTTGGGTTTGTTGATGTCGAGGCGCTCCAATTTATTGCTCATGGGGAGGGACTTGACGCAGCAGGTGAAATCAAGAAAGAGTGTTTTGTCTACACCACCCATCAAGGCACCGTGTTCCGCTTTGAAGGACAGCAGTTCATCCAGATTGATGCGGAATGGCAAGTTCCACAGGAAACCCAGAAGTCATCTGCGCATGCCGAGTACCCCCTGCTTAAAGCGATTGTGTTCCCTGAAGTTGATATCCCGAAAGGAATGCCGTTTACAAATGCTCTGGCCTATATTGAACAATTGACCAACATTTATGGCCCAGAAGATGTTACACAAGAGCTAGAAACCCACTCCCGCAATACCCCAACGACCAATCGTCGTATTCGTATTGTTTTCAATCTGATTGAGAAAAAAAATCAAGAACATTCTTCGTCCACAAAACCTTCTCATTCGGAGTTGTCGACAAGCAACTTTGACGTTTGCCCTGCAATCTCAGCACGCTTCATCTCCCTACGTGATGTTCTTTTTTTAATCGCAGGGCTATACGACTTACATCCCTACTTCGATCAAAAAGAGGCAACAATTGAATTGATGGACTATGCAACGTATTTTCGTAAAGCAAGTCGTGAAAAGGAGTATCTCCTCCCAGCGCGTGTCGGCGTGAGGATGCCAAATCTTCAGGATTGGGAGCGCCTATTTTATGAAGAATATCAAATCCCCAGAAAGGAGTTAAACATAGTTTCATGTTCACCTTTGGAAAGAGGGGTTCTGAAAATTCGCGCCATCCCTGGTCCGTGGTCAGAGTTAGTGGATGACATTGTTCAGGTCATCTGCACAAGGTATTCTGGACGATTCAAATGTGAGCGTCATGTCCGTGATGGAGGAATCAGACTCGTATTGATCGATCATGGCACAGGAACCAACCAGACTTATCGGACGCAATATAATCGCACAGGGAAACGCACAGAGCGATTCGAGTTGCCGGAACCAGTGATACCCTAATAACATGGAGCGAAAGGTAACCATAGCGATTGATGAGGCAGCAGCTGGGAAACGCCTGCTGGACATGCTCGCTGCACGTTTCACCTATCACACGCGTGAAACGTGGATGCGCCTGATCGCTGAGGGGTGTCTGTATATCAACGATGCACCAGCTCAGGCGGATCAAATCTTACAAGACGGGGATTGCTTGCGCTATGATTTTGGCGGACGTCCAGAGCCTGATGTCGATTGTGCGTATCAGGTGATTTATCAGGATGACGCGCTGATGATTGTGGACAAGCCCGGCAGCCTGCCCTGTCATCCTGCCGGACGCTATTTCAAGAACACGCTCTGGACACTCCTACAGCAACAGGAGGGACTCGAGCAACCACGCCTCGTTAATCGTCTGGATCGTGAGACCTCCGGCCTGGTTGTGGTTGGCAAAACCCTTGAGGCCACACGTCATCTGGCACATCAGTTTTCTGAACATTCGGTTGAAAAACAGTATCTCGTGTTGGTGGAAGGTTCATTTCCTCAAGAGATGGAGACCCTTGGCTGGCTGACACACGATGCATCGTCTGTTGTTCGTAAGAAACGCTGCTTTGTGCGCGAAAAACCAAGCGAATCTGTTTCAGAAGCATGTGAGACGCGCTTTTCCTGCGTATCTCAGGGAAATGGCATCAGCGTGGTCCGCGCGTATCCCAAGACCGGATGTCTGCATCAGATCCGCGCGACCCTCTGTTCACTGGGCTATCCCATTATCGGCGATAAACTCTATGGCGTGGACGAGACCTTCTTCCTGAAGTTTATCGATGACACCTTGACAGACGCAGACAAACAAAGACTCCGCATGGAAAGGCAAGCCTTACATGCAGAATCCCTGCACATCACACATCCTTCCACAGGCGAGCGACTCATCTTCCGCGCACCTGTGCCGCAGGATATGGCATTCCAGAATTCAGTGGTCGGGGTTCATGGACTAATTGACGGGGTGACGGATTGACTGATTGATGATTGGACCGCTGTCTCATCCTTTAAATCCTGTTCATCCTGTCAAAAAAACGATCTTCGAATATGCAACTCCTTGAATCAGCCCAGTAAGTCTGTTATAGTATGGCCTTGTTTTTAAGCAAAAGGGATTAGTTATGCACCTTTATCGTACACACACATGTAATCAGCTCTCCAAGAAGGACGCTGGCACAACGGTTAAACTTTCGGGATGGATGTTCCGCGTACGCGACCATGGCGGAATTCTCTTCATCGACTTACGTGACCATTATGGCATTACCCAGGTTATCGCTCATCCCAGCCGTTCGTTCTTTGATGCCCTGAGCAAAGCGAAGCTGGAGAGTGTCATAACAGTCGTCGGTGAAGTTACCCTTCGCGAAGCAGCCCAAATCAATCCAGACATTCCT
Organism: bacterium; assembly: GCA_037133395.1. Lineage (GTDB taxonomy): Bacteria > Verrucomicrobiota > Kiritimatiellia > RFP12 > UBA1067 > CAIZQW01. Next base: position 3,835 of record JBAXOG010000186.1, read on the forward strand.
ACGGGTGAAGTCGAGCTTGTGGCCAATGAGTGCATCATCGAAGCCTCTTCCGAGCAGACCCCTATTTATCTGCCTGGCGAAGAGGATGGCGCAGAAGATGTTCGCCTAAAATATCGTTTCCTCGATTTGCGCCGTGCGCGCATCCACAACAACATCGTATTTCGTTCTAAGATTATCTCCTTCCTGCGCAAGGCCATGGAAGCACATGGATTCAATGAATATCAGACCCCTATCCTGACGTGCAGTTCGCCGGAAGGCGCACGTGACTACCTCGTCCCCAGCCGCGTGCATCATGGCAAGTTTTATGCCCTGCCGCAGGCACCGCAATTGTTTAAGCAGTTGCTGATGGTCTCGGGCTTTGACCGTTATTTCCAGATCGCGCCCTGCTTCCGCGATGAAGATGCACGTGCTGACCGCTCGCCCGGCGAATTTTATCAGCTCGATATGGAAATGTCTTTCGTCACGCAAGAAGATATTTTTGCCGTAGTTGAAGATGTCATCGCCAAAACCTTTGCTAACTTCTCGAAGAAGACCGTCGATGCCACACCTTGGATTCGCATCCCCTACCGTGAATCCATGCTCAAGTATGGCAGCGACAAGCCTGACCTCCGTATTCCGATCGCTATGTTCGACTGTTCAGACGTATTCGCAGCCTCTGGGTTCAATGCCTTTGCCTCAGCAGTGAAGGCTGGTGCGGTCGTCCGCGCGATTCCTGTGAAGAACATCAAAGACAAGACACGTAGCTTCTTTGACAAGCTTGTAGAGCACGCTAAATCGCTCGGCTCAAAGGGGCTTGCCTATCTGGTCTGGGATGGCGAAACGATCAAGGGGCCCATCCAGAAGTTCCTGAAGCCTGAAGAACTCGCAACACTCGCCCAGATGGGTAATGTCACGGACGGCGATGTTCTCTTTTTCGTATGCGAAGAGGCGGACAAGGCAGCCAAAATTGCAGGCGACATCCGTGTTAAGCTGGGCCGCGATCTGGACCTCATCGACAAGAATGTCTTCAAGTTCTGCTGGATTGTGGACTTCCCGATGTTTGAAAAGGATCCAGAGACTGGAGCGATCGGCTTCTCGCACAACCCCTTCTCCATGCCCCAAGGCGGTATGGATACTTTGCTTAACAAAAATCCGCTCGACATTCTGGCTTTCCAATACGACGTGGTTTGCAACGGCATCGAACTTTCGAGTGGCGCCATCCGTAACCACCTTCCCGAGATCATGTACAAGGCCTTTGAAATCGCTGGATACGGTCCGGAAGTCGTGGAACAGAAGTTCGGATGCCTGCTCAACGCATTCAAGTTCGGAGCGCCTCCTCATGGTGGTATCGCTCCGGGCGTCGACCGTATGGTCATGCTTCTGGCGGGCGAGGACAACATCCGCGAAGTCATTGCCTTCCCCATGAATCAGAAGGCGCAGGATCTCATGATGAACGCGCCCTCCGACGTGACTGAAAAGCAACTCCGCGAATTACATATCAAAATCCGCGGCAAGGATATCCTCACGGCAACTGCATCTGATACTCCGACGGCTCAGGCCTAAGAAAACAACCTGCGAATGACCGATTTCAATACTATCTTAAATACCATTGCCGGCTTTGTCTGGGGATGGCCATTAATGGTCTTGCTTATCGGTACGGGTGTCTTATTTACCTTCCTGCTACGCGGTCTTCAATTCACGTTATTGCCCCATGCACTGTGGCTCGCCTTCATTAAGCGGAAAGAATCAACCGGCGAAGGCGACATCAGCCACTTTCAGGCGCTCATGACCGCCCTTGCGGCAACCGTGGGCACAGGAAACATTGTCGGCGTTGCAACGGCAATTGCCATTGGCGGCCCCGGCTCCATGTTTTGGCTTTGGCTGACAGGTCTAGTCGGCATGGTCACCAAATACTCCGAGGCTCTCCTCGCAGTCAAATACCGTGTCACCACACCCAATGGCAAGAAGGCTGGCGGTCCGATGTATTACATTGAGCACGGACTGCATCAGAAGTGGCTAGCCGTCATCTTCGCCTGTCTGACTGTAGTAGCCAGTTTCGGCATTGGTAACATGACCCAAGCCAATGCTGTGGCTGATGCGCTTAAAATCACCTACAGCATCGACCCCAACACTACGGGAATCGTCCTAACCGTTTGCACGGGCCTGGTCTTGCTCTTCGGAATTAAGGGAATCGCACGCTTTACATCCGTATTGGTCCCCTTCATGATTGTCTTCTATCTCGTCATCACTACGGGCGTGTTGATCTGTAATGTATCCGCCATTCCCTCGGTCATTGCTCTCATCATGAAACATGCCTTCACGCCCACGGCCGCAACAGGCGGTTTCGCAGGTGCCATGCTTTCACAGACCATCCGTGTCGGTCTTGCGCGCGGACTCTTCTCGAACGAATCAGGTCTCGGGTCCGCACCCATCGCAGCGGCTGCTGCGAAAACAAACTGTCCTGTAACCCAGGCACTCGTCTCCATGACACAGACCTTTATCGACACCATCATCGTCTGCTCCATGACGGGACTTGTGATTCTGACAAGTGGCGCCTGGACACAGACCGACGCAACCGGTGCAGGCTTGAGCGGCGCATTACTCTCATCCACGGCATTCTCTGGAACTTATGGACAGTGGGGCGGTCAATGTTCAGCCATCGCGCTCATCCTCTTTGCATGGTCAACGCTTATCGGCTGGGGATACTACGGTGAAAAGGCATTGCAATATCTGGCTGGTGATAAGTCCATCCCGATCTATCGGGGCGTCTTTGTCATCTTCGTTTATATCGGGTGCGTACTCAAACTCGAGACCGCTTGGACACTCTCCGACATCTTTAATGGCCTGATGGCCGTGCCCAACCTCATCGCCCTGGTATGCCTCTCACCCATTGTCGTTAGCGAGACAAAAGCCTATATTTCAAAGCGCAAATCGCTGGCGAAAGGCTAATTGCCTCAACCCGTCGTTTCTGATATCATTCACCTCAACCTAAGGAGGTGTCATGATGCGCCTATTTACATTGAGTAACGTTGGAGCCCTAATCGTATCGGTTTTTCTGATAGGAGGGAAGACTATGGCTTATGAATCCATCTATCCGCGTACGCCCGTTGGGGCTATTGAGATCAAAACGTTGCCAGCACGCACATGCCTGGTCGCCACCGCGCCAGGTGACGCGTTTGACGACCGCGGTACTGCCTTTATGAAACTCTTTGGTTACATTAAAGACCAGGAGGTCGCCATGAGTGTGCCGGTTTCTGGTTCCGTATCCACCAATGAGATGATCTTCTACGTCGGCAGTAACAGCACGAAGCGTGCGTTGGTCTCCACGAATGAAGTCTCTGTTCAGACACTGCCAGCGCTCACAGTGGTGAGCATTGGGCTCAGTGGCAGTTACACGCGCAAAAATTATGAGGCGGGGCTTCTGAAACTGAACACATGGCTCGCGGGACAGAAGGAGTGGCAAACCAACGCCACACCCTACGTGGTCTACTGGAACTCCCCCTTTACCCTCTGGTTCCTGCGCAAGTCAGAGATCCATATCCCCGTCACACGTGCCGCCAATGCTGTACCCGCGTTCTACACCTTCCCGGTGGAGACCATTGATGGCACCCCGACCACGCTTGCACCCTACAAAGGTCAAGTCGCCCTCGTCATCAACGTGGCCAGCAAATGCGGCTTCACCCCCCAATATGCAGGCCTGCAAAAATTATATGCGACCTATCAGAAGCGCGGCTTAGTGCTACTGGGTTTTCCATCCAATGACTTCTTGGGACAAGAGCCGGGCACGAACTACGAAATCCAGCAATTCTGTTCGCTCAACTACGGCGTGACCTTTCCGATCTTCGGCAAGATCCACGTCAAAGGCTCGGAGCAGCATCCGCTTTATGCTTGGCTGACGGACACCACCCTTCACCCTGAATTTGGAGGGAACATCTCCTGGAACTTCAACAAGTTTCTGATTGATCGCAATGGAAAACTAATTGCACGCTTTGGTTCGCGCACAAAACCCGATGATCCCCAACTGATCGAAGCGATCGAGAAGGCGCTGAAGCAATAAGTACTAACGACGATTCGACGGGGGAGAAAACCCGTTCTAATTTCTTATGTCTTCGCCCCTTTATTCAAGCATCCCTTGTAATTGTTCGTAGGATGTATGCCGGACCGCATCAAAAAGATTGTTTCCGTGCGCATCGATGCCGACAACTGCTTCAAATTTGACCACATCTAAGACCCAGACTGCCTCAGCGGCACCAAATTCTTCAAGCATATAGACACCTTCAACGCGCTGGATGCGCTGAGCCAAGAGTGCGGCGGCACCTCCAACAGTCTGCAGATAAACACACCCGTAATCTTGACACGCCTTGCAGGTGTCTGGCCCCATGCCACCTTTGCCAATAATGATACGAACCCCCTGCTCCGCAATAATTTTGGCCATATAAGGTTCCTCGCGGATGGAGGTTGTCGGTCCGGCAGCGCCCACGTGCCATGTTCCATCCTCACGCTTCGTAATGACGGGCCCGCAGTGATAGAGGGCTCCATCCGCCAGGGCGACTGGCGTAGCATGACCTTCTGCAAGGTATTTATGAAAACGATCACGACCTGTAAAAATGCGTCCCGTGATGCACACACGCTGTCCAGCCTTCAATTCACAGACAACGTCCTTGGTGAAAGGATACTGAAGCTCTTTTACGATTTCATTCATAAGTTAAGAAAGTAACGTATTCCGCGCCATTAGTCAAAACAGTTTTAACTTCAGTAGCGTCCCATAGGACGTAGGTTTTTAGGCTGTAGACTGTTAGACTGTTAGGAAACTCCTGAATTTCAGTTGT
>JBAXOG010000187.1:0-8616 GCA_037133395.1 bacterium
TCAAACGCGCGCAAAGCTCAAGGGTATTCCCGCAGAGCGACCGCTCGTTTGAGGCTTGCCGGAGGCAAGAGCGATGAGCGATAGCGATAGAGCGGCACTCCCGTCGTCCCCGCCATTATTTTATGTTTAATGTGCCATCGTTTGTATGTAGACGGGATGAGAACCGGTTCGATCAAACGCGCGCAAAGCTCAAGGGTATTCCCGCAGAGCGACCGCTCGTTTGAGGCACACCGGAGGTGGGAGCGAAGCATACTGCTAACTGCTGACTGCCAACTGTTACTCTGCCCGCCATTCCAATATTCCAATAAAAGTCACCCATGGATACACCCTTTCAAATCATCCTTCTAGCGATTCTCCAGGGCATCGCGGAATTCCTCCCCATCAGCAGTTCGGGACACCTTGTCCTGGGGCAAGCGGTCATGGGCCTAAAGACACAAGGCGTCACGCTTGAAGTAGCTCTTCATGTCGGCACCCTACTCTCCACCCTCGTCTTTTACAGAAAAGAAATCTTCGCCATTCTCAAAGGAATCTTCACGGGTTGCCGAGACAGCTACCAACTCGCCATGCAAATAGTGGTGTCTGCACTGCCTGCAGTTTTCTTTTATCTGCTCTTTAAGGACCGCATCGAAAGCACATTCGAAAGTCCTGCGATTGTCGGCATCGCTCTTATGTTTACGGGGTGTATACTGCTGGCGCTTCGCTGGATTCCCGCCCAAGAGAAGGGACTTTCTCTGTGGAGAGCTCTCTTCATCGGCATTGCACAGGCTATTGCCGTGTTGCCAGGTGTCAGCCGCTCGGGAATGACCATCTCTGCGGCGCGCATGTCGGGTGTGAGCGCTGAAAAATCAGCCGAGTTTTCTTTCCTCGCAAGCATTCCGTTGATCGCAGGTGCGGCCTTAAAAAAGTTACTGGACTCTTTTTCTGAGGCGCCCGTTCAAGGGGCTGGGGCTTTATCTCCTCTCCTGCTTGTGACGGGTATATGTATTTCAGCAATCGTCGGCTATTTTGCCCTCTCTTTGCTGGTGCGCATCCTCCGGGGTCGTTACTTCTGGTGTTTTGGCATTTACTGCCTGATTGCCGGCTGTTGCACAATCCTCCTCACGCGATAGCACTGTTTTTTATTTTCCTCTGCCCTTGCGACTGACCAAGAACAATGGTATAGTATTCCAATTATTTATCCGTTAATTTGGAGTTATGTATGAACCTCATTATTGCCAGCGACCATGGTGGATTGACCGTTAAAAATGCCGTCAAAAAATTCCTTGAATCTCGCATGTATACCGTTAGGGATCTAGGAACGTACACCGCACATTCAGTCGATTATTCCGATTACGCAGTCGCAGCAGCCGAAGCAATCCTTGAGAAGAAAGCGGATCTGGGTATTCTTGTCTGTACAACAGGCATCGGCATGAGCATGACGGCTAACCGTTTTTCAGGTGTCCGCGCTGCACTGTGCAACTCCGTTGAAGCGGCGGCAATGACGCGCGCCCACAATGACAGCAACGTGTTGGTCTTAGCGGGTGCATCGCTTTCGGAAGACCAAGCTGTCGCTATTACACAAGCTTTTCTGGATACCGCATTCTCAAAGGATGTGCGCCATAGTCGTCGTATTGAAAAGCTCGAACGCGCGGAACGTCTTTCTGAAATTTCTCATCTCGCATCCGCTGATCCGGAAATCCATGCAACGGTTTGCGCACAGATCGCTCAGGAAAACAGCACTATAAATTTAATTGCCTCGGAAAACACAGTCTCTCGTGCCGTGCGCGAAGCATCGGGTAGCGTATTGACCAACAAGTATGCCGAAGGTTACCCAGGCAAGCGTTGGTACAGTGGCTGTATTCCAGTCGACACAGCAGAACAACTCGCCATCAACCGCGCCAAGCAACTCTTTGGCGCCGACCATGCCAATGTCCAGCCGCATTGCGGAAGTTCTGCAAACATGGCCGTCTACTTTGCTGTGCTGAAGCCCGGGGACACCATCCTCTCCATGAGCCTTGACCAAGGTGGTCATCTCACACACGGTAGCCCCGTGAACTTCTCGGGACAGCTCTTTAATATCGTCCCCTACTGTGTTTCAAAAACAACCGAAACCTTGGACTATGATGCGATCGAAGCACTCGCTGTCGAGAAGAAGCCCAAGCTGATTGTCGCGGGTGCAAGCGCGTATCCGCGCATTCTCGACTTTCCGCGTTTCCGCGCCATTGCTGATAAGGTCGGCGCGATGCTGATGGTCGACATGGCTCACATTGCAGGACTCGTCGCAGGCGGCGTGCATCCCAATCCCGTTCCCTATGCTGAGTTCGTCACCACTACCACACACAAGACCTTGAGGGGTCCACGGGGTGGGCTCATCCTCTGCCGCGAAGCATTCGCGAAGGCTATCGACAAAACTGTGTTTCCCGGACTCCAAGGCGGACCGCTTGAAAACATCATCGCTTCAAAGGCTGTCTGCTTCCATGAAGCGCTTCAACCGAGCTTCAAAACGTATGCCCAGCAAATCGTAAAGAACTGCCAAGCCCTCGCCGCCACGCTGACCGCGCGCGGCTTCCATCTCGTCTCCAATGGCAGCGACAATCATCTGATGTTGGTCAATGTTGCACGCAATGGGCTCACAGGCAAAGAAGCCGCAGCAGCACTCGATGCAGCAGGCATCATCTGCAACAAGAACGCTATTCCTTTCGACACGAATAGCCCCTTCGTCACCTCAGGCATCCGCATCGGGACCGCATCGGTTACGACACGCGGTATGAAAGAACCTGAAATGCAAAAGATCGGCACGTGGATTGCCGATATTCTTTCGGACATCACCAACACTGCCAAACAAACCGCCATCCGCGCAGAAATCGAAGCCGTCACCGCAAAGTTCCTCGTGCCTTGAAGAATTGCGTTATTGCCTTATTATGCTTAAAACAATGAAGTTATAAATAAGCGCGCCGCCCGGGGTGGCACAGTAGCAGTCGGCAGTGGCAGTAGGCAGTGAGACCCCGGGAATAAGCACGCGCAGATGACGAGTGTATACACGAGGTCCGAACGCTCGCTTAAGGATTGCTTGCAAGAGCGATGAGCGTGAGCGATAGAGCGGCAATAAACGAGCGAGTAACTTGTATCAACGAATTATACGAATTGAACGAATGAATGCGAACATCCAATTTTCAATAAGGCAATCAGGCTCGTTGGAGCGTAGCGGAAACCATTCGTCGAATGACGAAAACGTAAGCGGTAATAACGCAATAAGGCAATTCTTAAATAAGGCATTCCCTTAATAAGGCAATAACGCAATAAGGCAATTCTTAAATGCTCGCATTAGTCACAGGTGCTTCAAAAGGAATCGGCCGTGCAATTGCACTCGCACTCGCACGCGATGGCTTCCATGTAGCCATCCACTATCATACCTCTCACGAATCAGCATTGGACACCGTCTGTTCTATCCGCGCCGCAGGAGGAACAGCAGAAGCTTTTTGCGCTGACTTTTCAATCCCTGAACAGATCACAAATCTGGTAAAACAGGTCGAGACCTCCATGGGGCCCATCCACACCCTTGTCTGCAATGCCGGCAAACTGAAGACAAATCTTCTCGCCATGACATCACTCGATGACTGGCGCGCGGTCATGGCAGTCAATCTCGACGCGGCGTTTCTACTCACAAAAGCGGTCACTCGGAACATGGCCAAGCAACGTGCAGGACGTATTATCTATATTGCCTCAGATGCTGGCTTGACCGGCGATCTCTTGCGAGCCGCCTATAGCACATCAAAAGCCGGACTCTTAGGACTCTCCAAAACAGCCGCACGTGAACTCGCCCCCTCTGGCGTCACCGTTAATGCTGTCTGCCCAGGCATCATCGAAACTGACATGACTGCTGACCTTCCTGAAACGCGTCGCGAAAAACAACTCGAAATGATCCCAATGATGCGCTTTGGAAAGTCCGAAGAGGTTGCCGGAGTCGTCCGCTTTCTCGCCTCAGAAGATGCGGCCTGGATTACAGGTCAAACGCTCTCTGTTGATGGGGGTCTCTATACGAAATAAGCCGAGGCGATTGCCTCGGCTTATTCTTACATGTGGATATCCACAAAATCAAATGCGGGTTCTTCATACGGGTGCGCAGCTCGCAGTGCCGCCTTTACTGCCCCCACACAGGCATCCTCGCAAATCATCTCAACGCGATACTCTGCAACTCGTGTCTCTTGCCCCACCTCGCCTATTGCTGGATGACTGCCTTTGAGCGGACGGAATTGCCCAGTGCCTAATGCCTGCCAGCAACAACGGTCATACGCAGCATAACGTCCAGCACCCGCATCAAACAACGCATCTTTCACCTTCTCAAGCGATGCCTCAGGTATATAGACCGTCAACTTCTTCATTCTCTCATTCCTAGGGTCTGCCTCGCCCTGGCGAGGGGGTTCGCCCGCATTCGCGCATTCCCGCATTTCTTCTAACTCTTCTCCACAACATCCTTGACCGCTTTCAAAAATTGATTCACATCAGCAAAGCGACGATAGACCGAAGCGAAGCGAATGTACGCCACCTCATCCACACGATGCAAACGCTCCATGACAGCCTGGCCTATTCTCTCGGAAGTCACTTCGCTCTCGCCGTCGAACGCAGCAATCACTTGGTCAACCAAATCATGAATCTGATCCGCACTGATCGGACGCTTTTCGCAAGCACGCGAAAGCCCACGCTCCAATTTTTGACGATTAAATTCTTCGTGCCGCCCATCACGCTTAAGAACACAAAGCTCATCCTTTACGATTTCTTCGTATGTCGTAAACCGATATTCACACTGCAAACATTGCCTGCGACGCCGTATCGATGCGCCTTCGCGGGCAGCTCGGCTATCCAAGACTTTATCGTCCAAATGACCACATTTAGGACATTTCATAGTTTAGGTAATCGCCATCACGCGATCAATAATGGAATCAACAGAAAGATCTTTAATCAAGCATGTCTGAGGAACATCCAAATTGGCCAGATGTTGTAAATCCACCTCCGGCAATTCAACTCCGTAGACGACCGCTTTCAGTTCGCGCGTATTCGGGAGTCGGCGCAGTAGATGAATCACCTCATCGCCACTCATGTCCTTCTGCTCAAGGCGCAATACGAGCGCATCAGGACTATATTTAATACAGGCCTCAATCGCCTCAGGTCCCGTCAAGGCAGGAATCACCGAAAAACCAGACTTCGAGAAATCTTGATCAAGGACCTTGAGTAAGGCAAGATCCCATTCAGCCACAACAACGCGGCGCATTTTCTTTTGCGTGGGAGCCGCGGGACTATCCGATGAGGACATAAAAAGCACATGGCCGACTTCCATTAGTAGATCCGCTGGATCACAGGGTTTCGCCAAAAAACCTGCGATTTGTTTATCCGCAAAATACTCCGCCATTGCGGTCCGAGCCGTCAAGACTAGCACCGGCAGCAACGTACTGCCATCTGGATTCGTAATGCGATCCAGAAAGCCAACGCCCCCCATTCCCGGCATACCCATGTCCAGAATAATCAAATCGGGTTCCATCGAACGCATTTTTACAAGCGCATCCTCACCGCTCGCTGCACATACGACCTCATATCCTTCAAAGCGGAGAAAATCGCCTAAGGTATCCAAGAGGCTTGGATCGTCATCCACCAACATCAATTTGCGTTTTATGTCCATAATTTTCGCGTAATATTACCTTCTTTTTCCAATAAGTTCAAGCCATGTTACAAATTCCGGATAAATCTTATCCGCATCAAAACATTCTTCCACCATGCGCAACGCGTTCCTACGATAATAACTTATCTTCTCCTCTTTAACTACTTCCACGCAAGCCGTAATAGTACGTTTCAGACTCGCAACACTCCCTGCTTCATAAAACCATCCCGCCTTGTATTTCGTGATCAGGTCTTCTGTCTCGCCCTTTAAGCTACTAATCATCGGCAATCCTGCTGCCGCATAATCCGCAAGTTTGTAGGGTACCGCGACATACGTATTGGCAAACATCGGTATGATTCCAACATCCGCATTTCCAAGCAATTCGCAAAGATCACTACCTGTGACCACCCCATGAAATCGAATGTTATCCTTCTGTGTTTGCGCGAGTACTTTCAAGCCTTCTTCCTGATCCCCGCTTCCGGCTAAATCCAAACTGATTGCCTGCCCGTCCTCAATCATCTGCTTCACAACCTGCACAAGCGTGATCAAATCATACCCCGTCCCCATATTGCCAACATATACTAACCGCAATGGGCCATCAGCACGGGCGAGCGATCGCTCATCCCTTCCCCCTCCCATCTCAATCCCATGATAGCAGCGATACATAGGCTTTTCGCCTGGGCGTGCCCCGCCCTGGCGGGGGGTTTCGCCCTGGCGAGGGGTTAAATACCCCCCCACCACCTCTAAATAACTGTCCCCTACCGCCGAAATACCATCCGCTCCCTCATACACCCGCTTAGCCATCCAGCGTAGCGGTCCTAACATCCATGCGGGAACCACGCGCTCAAATGTCTCTGGCCAGACATCCATCACATCGATCACTCCCGCACATCCCAATCGCTTACATAAGCCCCACATGAACCATCCCGTGCTGAGCGGCGGCGCACTGCAAATAATTAAATCTGGCTTTTCCTGTTCATTCCAGCATTCTCGAGCCCACTTCCGCGCATAAAGCCAATGGCTGATCAGCCGTCGCAACCCAATATTCTTAAAATATGGCAGCGTCTTAATGAGCCGGATTCCCACGCTCCCAGGGTCTGCCTCGCCCTGGCGAGGGGTTTCGCCCGCATTCGCGCATTTCTCTTCCCTCTTCGCTTTCTTCAAATGATTCCACTCACTACTCCACCAAACCACCTGATGCCCAGCCTTAACCAGTGCTCGTGCCAGCAAGCCATAGCGCTGCAACCGTGCGCCCTCGCCCGGAAGAAAATCAAACGGATTATTGATCCAAATTTTCATGCCTTAATGTGCTCAATATTATACGCTTCCAGCATCTGCTGCGCAACGCTTTCCCAGCTAAACTCGCGCTTCACCCATGCGCATCCCTTGCTCCCGATCTCCTTGCGCTCCGCATCACTCAGTGCCATCATCCGAAGCAATCCCTCTGCAATCCCCTCAACGCTCGTCTCCACCACAATTAGGCCTCTTTTTTCCATCAGCACGGGCGAGCGATCGCTCGCCCCTACTGCCCCCCGCTCCCATTCACGCATTTGCGGATTCACGCATTCACACACTTCTCGCTCGCCCTCCCCCCACGGCCCAACAGCCGTGGTCACCACGGGTACGCCACAAGAAAGAGCTTCGCCAACCACCATTCCGAAATTCTCACTCCGACTCGGAAGCACAAATATATCCGCGCGCTGCATCAAAGTCCATTTTTCATCCCCATGCACGGGCCCCATAAAGAGTATATCCGCATCACACCCACTGGCCAAGTCACTGATCTCAGCCATTATTAGTTTTAACTTTTCACTTTTAACTTTTAACTTCTCTTGTGTTCCCTGTTCATCCGCTCCAGCAATCACAAGCTGCCAAGAAGATTCATTCGCGCATTCCCGCCTAGGGTCCGCCTCGCCCTCGGGCGTGCTTCGCCCTGGCGAAGGTCTGGCGCGAGGGGTTTCGCCCGCATTCCCGCATTTCTTCACCTCAGCCCATGCGGCTATTAAAAGGTCCAACCCCTTCAGGGGGTGCAACCGCCCAAGGCTTAAAACTATTTTCATGCTGCGCCTCCTTCTTGCGACCCTTTTTGTGACCACTCAGTGGTCACAAACTAGAGATTAAAACCGCTACTAGCCTAGCCCTTGCCCCTCAGCAGGGGCTTCCCCTTTTAATCACTCCATTGCGACCACTAAGTGGTCGCAATAACCTCCGCCACCTCATTCATACGCAAGCACGCCGCCCTATCAAGCTTCGCATACCGCTCAAACTCGCCTGCCACAGAAACCTCGAGCAAGCGACCTTGGCAGCACAAGTCGAACAACTGCCCCATGGGCTTATACCGCTCGCCAAAATACGTATGTGTGAGCCTGATCGCCCGCCCGCCCCGTGTAATGACCTCCTGCAAAACCCGCTGCTCGAATGGCGAGATAAAGGGCGAGACAAACACATAGCCCTGCTCCAAATACCATGTCAAATCTTCCTGAAACGCCTGCCACTTCGCCTCCGTAGCGCTTCTGGAAAACTGCACGCGCACACGCCGCGGATGCGCCAGCAAAAACACATTTCCAACGCCCCACAATTGCACCCCGTCGGACAAGGTCATAACGGGTTTCGACTCCTGAAACAACTGTGCATGCGCCTTCCGCATCCGATACCGCCTCACGTTATCGCGCACATACGCAACCTCGCGTGTCAAATGACCCTGATCAAAGATCAGACTGTCATACATGCCTTTTTGAAAAACCTGACAACTCGCCTCGCTAAAGGCCTCGCGGCACTTTCGATCCACCCCAATCTTAAAACCACGTATCACGCGTTGTAGCGTCACTTCTTCCGGCAAAGCCCGCACGACATGCACCATCGCATGAAGATGATCGGGCATGATCTGGTACTGGCCTATTTTCACTTGCTCATAGAAAGTATGTATTCTATTCACTAGCATCCCATAGGTTACGCCAGAAACATTCCAGCACCTATGATTGGCA
>JBAXOG010000188.1:0-8601 GCA_037133395.1 bacterium
GGTATGTCAGGTGGTTGGGAAATGTCGCAGAGTCCTTATGCCAGGGGCTATGATGATGTGAGTTCGCAGCGTTTGGGACAAAATATCTTGATGTATTCCGTAACACAGTAATGGAGGGGACATGAAACATTTTTCATTGAGACATGTGGTTGTGATCTTGTTGAGTGTGTTGTTGGGTTTCTCGGCTTGGGGTGTCCCCGTTCCGAACGGTAACGAATACGCGTTAAGGCTGGTTGAGGCGAAGACCCCAGCCGAGCGAAAAGTGGTCCTCTCTGAGGGGGTTGGTAAGAATCATTTTTTCAGGTACCTTCAAGTGCTTGAGTTCACAAAATCTAATAATAACGGCGCGCCGGTTATTTTTTTGAAGACCCGTGAGCCGAGTTCCGGCATGCAGGTGAGTTTTCTGGTCCAAAAAAGTATATCATTGTCGATTCTGCAAAAAGACCCGGTCACAAAGGTCGGTGATGCTGTTGCCGTGGTTGGCTTTGTAGAGCGAGCTGATCCGGTTAAGCGGGAGATATTCCTGAATCCAGTGATCGTGCGCTATAAAGACCTGCTGGCACCCAAGGTTGGTAAAGAGATGCTTGCTGAACGGGATGTGTCCGCGATTATCTACTCCTTTACCGGAGGTAAGAATGCTGTTAATGTTTCTAAACGTGATGAGGACCTTATCGCGAACGAAAAAGAGATGATTGGAAAACTTGGGAAGGACGGTTGGGCGGAATACCTGCTTGCTGAAATCGCCAAGCGTAACAAGGCCGAAATAATTGAACGCGACAAGCTTGATATTTACAAAAAGAAAGACGAGAACAGCGCGAAGTGACGATGAACGGCAGATTGTAAATTTATGGCAAAAAAAATAAACGTCAAGGGGCGCGTCGCCGAAAAGGTGCCGAAGAAGCCAAGCGAGGAAGGAATCAAGGCCTTCCTTAATCCAGAAGAGATGCACAAGCTCAGCCGCATTGTGTTACAGTCACGCTATGTGGTGGAGGGAAATCTTTCCGGCGCACACAGGAGTCCTCTGAAAGGTGCCAGCTCCGAATTTGCCGATCACAAGTCTTATGGCATTGGTGATGACCCCAAACATCTGGATTGGAAAGTGCTGGGGCGTACGGATCGCTACTACATCAAACGATATGAAGATGAAACCAATCTGAGGGTGTATATCATTCTGGATCGTAGCAATTCGATGGCGTATGGTAGTGGGGATATCACGAAGTTTACCTTTGCTTGTCGTCTGGCGGCCGCCTTGGGATATGTGGTTGTTAAGGCCAGGGATTCCGTGGGGCTGTTCACTTATTCAGACAAGATGGACATGAAGGTGGAGGCGCGTAATTCCCTGAATCATCTGAATAACACCTTGAAGCGATTGCAGGAGGTGGTGCCTGCTTCTATGACTAATACTGCGGAGACGTTGCATCAGATCGCCGAATCCATCCATAAACGTGCGTTGGTGGTATTGATTTCTGATTTGCTCGACAATGAAAAGGAGATTGTGCAGGCACTGGCACATTTCCGGAAACGGCTACACGACGTCATTGTTTTGCATGTTCTTGATCCGGTGGAAATCGACCTTTCCCTGAAACAGGGATTTGAATTTGAAGACCTTGAGACGGGGGAGCTTCTCACCGTGGACCCTCGTGGAGTGGCAAAGGATTACCAGAAGGAGTTTGGTGCATTTTTAGATTATTATCGTGTTTCCTGTGAGGCGATGAAGGTGGACTATAGGCTGGTGAAGACAGATCAGTCGGTGGAAACTTATGCGCGGGCGTATTTGGAAGAGCGTCGCAGATTGAGATAACGTATTATGATTTCTTTTCTAACCCCCATATTTTTAGTGGCCTTGGCGGCGGCATCGATCCCGTTGATTCTACACATGATTCAGTCTAGCCGGACGGAGCGTATGCCGTTTAGTACGCTTCGTTTTCTGAAGATGGCGCAGAAGCGTTCTTCGCGGCGGATCAAGATGGAAAATTTTCTGTTGTGGTTACTGCGGACGCTGCTGCTCATCTTGTTGGCGCTTGCCTTTGCGATGCCAATCATCCGTACCAAGAAGTTCGGTAATCTCGTGAGTCGCACGTCTCGGGATGTTGCGATCGTGATTGATGGCTCCTACAGCATGAATTACCAGATGAGCCAAAAGGATGTATGGAACGAGGCCAAGGAATTGGCCGTCACGTTGATCGAGGGTCTGGGGGACAACGATCGTTTCTGTGTTTATCTAGCAGGGGATCATGTTACGCCTGTTTTCGAGCAGTTGACGGGAAAGAAAGAGGAGGCGGCGACACGCATTAGAGCACTCCCGCAACCGACGGGTTCTTCTCATCTGTGTCCCGCTACAATGGCTGCGTTGGATGCCATGGAGCAGGATGCGCGCCGTGGTGAACGGGAATTGCATATTATTTCAGATTATCAGATGCTGCCTTGGAGCAGTTTCAAAAAAGGATCGAATGCTTCTAATACTGTGAGTGGTTCTGTCGTGCAAAGCGGAACAGTCCGGAACTCGTGGGATCCAGCAAAGGTCAAAGATAACACTACTTGTTTTGCCACGCTCCTGGGCACACCTGAGCCCGAGAATGTTGCCGTCATGGATGTTGAGGTGGAACCCAAGCTGATTACGGCGGAGATTCCCTGTCAGGTGACGGTCAGTCTACTTCGTGCCGGTCCGTCACTGGATACGGCGGGGTCGATTTTTGTGGATGATAAGGAAGTGGCGCGGCGTTCCGTCACTATGGAGAAGGGGGCTGCGAAGAAGATGCAGTTCATGCTTCCGCTTTTGAGCGGCGGGATTCACGCGGTTAGGATTGAGACACCCGAGGACAGTCTTCCGGACGACAATGCGTTTTATTTTCTTATTCGTGTCCGCGAGAAGCTGCCAGTTCTGTGTGTAGGCGAACCAGATAATACGCTTTTTCTGAAAGCCGCCCTCGGCGTGGGTGTCGATGGTGTTTCGCCGATTAACGCAAAAATTATCCGTCCGGATGCGCTCGCCGGAGAAATCTTCGCGACTTACTCCTGTATCTTCTTGTGTAATGCGGTGGCGATACCGGGGCAGATGATTAAGTTGTTTGAAAATTATGTGTCTGCTGGAGGCTTACTGGTGGTATTCCCGGGTGATCGTACCGCAATGGCCGACTATGGCCTTTGGGGGAACATGCCAGCGGAGCCCACTGCATTTAACGAACTGCCCGTGGCGAACCGTAAGCGTCTGCTCGTCTGGGATAAGCCTCAGCATCCTGTGTTATGGGGCCTTGTGAAGGCGGGGGTGGCACCGAGCGTCGTGATCAAACGCCAACTCAAATGCCCGACGCTGAAAGAAAAAGCAGAAACGATTGTATCGACAGGTTCTGGCGAGCCCTTCCTGATGTTTCGTCCCCACGGACGCGGAGCGGTGATGTTGTTTGCTGTGTCGGCAGACCGGTCTTGGAGCGATTTCCCCCTCTCCTCGTTTTACCTGCCGCTTATGCATCAACTCACGCAATATGCCGCTGGTGTCGGTTCTGGAAAACCGTATCTATGGGCAACGGAGAGTCTCGCTCTGAGGGAGTTCCTGCCGGAAGCCACGCATGATTCCACGATCAAGGATCCCGACAGCAAGCCGGTCTCTCTGCGAAGTACCGTGGTTGAAGGGGGGACGGATATCTATGCGGAAGGGTTGACGAAGCCTGGATGCTACACGTTGAGTACCCCTGGCGCTGGTGCTGCCAAGCCAGCGCTGGCGATCAACATACCACGCGTGGAATCAGATCTTACTCCAGTGATGCAACAGGATATCCCGGAAATAGTTGGCATTCCTAAGCTTCATCTGGCGATCGGCAAGGATGATCTTTTCAAGAAGCTCGAGGATTTTCGTATTGGCCAGTCATTAACCGAGTCGTTATTGTGGTTGGCCTTGCTGATCGCGATCGTGGAGGTGTTCTATGCCAATTATCTCCTGCGGAAAAACTCAAAATTAACGGATGTACTCAAGATTGATCCCTCAGGCAGAGTGAAGGAAAAACAAGCGTGATCATTTACGACCATATCGTGCCGACAGCGACGATTGCGGCAGGTGTTCTGACGGCCCTGGCGGCGACCGTTGCTGGGTATTGGTTTTTTGTCAATCGGGATTGGCTCCAGGTTCTGATGGTCGCGTTACGGACCGTATTCTTCCTTTTGCTGGGGTGGTGTCTGCTGATGCCCGGTGAACGGACGGTTGAGACCATTCAAATGAAACCCCGTTTTATTGTGTTGCTTGACAAGTCTCAAAGCATGACGATGACACGTGGTGAGAAGACGACTAATCGTTGGCAGGTGGCGCAGTCGGTGCTCCAGATGCCGTGGGCTGCGAGCATGGAAAACAAATACGAAATCGACTTTTACGCCTTTGCCGAGGATGTCAGCTCGAAAGTGCCATTGAAGGAATCTGGGACCGTGAAGCCAGACGGTAATGCAACCCTGTTGCGGGACGCGCTGAGAAAAACAGCAGGACGTTATACGGGGATTGATGTGGCCGGTTGCTTGTTGCTCAGCGATGGTCTCGACACGCGGGAGGCGTTTAAGGAGTGGGCGATGGAAAAACGGCCGTTCCCAGTCTTCGCTCTGCCGTTGGAAAAGGATGTGATCTGGGAGGATGAACCGGACATCCGCATCGAGACGCTTAGCACGCCGCGTCGTGTGACCGTTGGCTGGCAGTCGGAATTGAAGGTCGTGATCTCAGGCCAAGGGACAAAAGGAAAACCTTTTCCCGTCAAGCTGTTTAAAGATGAGGAGCAACAACAGGAAGTAGAGACCCAAATCCCAGAAGGTGGCGGCAACAGGGAAGTGGTGTTTAGGTTGGATCACAAAGTTGTGGGCATCAATACCTACCGCGTTGTTTTGCCGAAGCTCCCCGGGGAGACGCAGACCTCTGACAACGAATCCTCCGTCGTGGTACAGGTACAGGATGCCAAGAACCGCTTGATGTATGTTGAGGGTGCGCCTCGGTGGGAGTCCAAATATCTCTCCCGTGTCTTGCGCGAGAGCAAGCTGGTCAGCCCAGCCATTTTTCTAAAGGGGCCGAAAGGCAAGTTCATGACCTACGGCGTGAATCAAGATATCGCTCCGGACATGGATGAAGCCAAGCTGTCGATGTACAAGATCGTGGTGCTGGGAAATCTTAGCGGAGAAGAACTGGGTGACGAACGGGCGCGGGCGCTGGTGAAATTTGTGGAGATGGGTGGGAGCCTCGTCCTACTGGGGGGGAGTAAGGGCTGGGCTTCAGACGGCTTCGTGAAAACTCCCTTAAAAGCTCTCCTTCCTGCTGCAGGCTTCACCGCAAAAGCGCGGGAAGGAGAATATCGGGTAGCCTTGACGGATCAGGGGCGTTCTCATGCGGCCTTTGGGGGAGATCCTGAATTCTGGAACAAGGTTCCCTCGGTGCTCTCGTTGTTTCAAGGTGTCACTCCCTCAGCAGCCGCTCGGGTGCTTGTTGAAGCTCGGACCGATGGTGGCACACAACCCATGATATTGGCACAGGATTTCGGTCAGGGCAAGGTCGTTGCGATCTTCTCTGATTCGCTGTGGAAGTGGCAGTTGAGTTCGGATGCCCTGAAAACCCAGCCTTATCCGCGTTTCTGGCACCAATTGCTCTCTTGGCTCTCGCCAAAGGCCGATACTGTGGAGGGTAAACAGTGGGATATATTTCTTGATCGCGAAGAGTGTTTCCTCGGTGAAGAAATTGAAGTCACCGCTCGGTGGACTGGCGAGGCTATGCCGCCTGCTGGGACGATTGTCAAGGCGGAGATCACTTACCCTAACAAAAAGAAGCTACCTTTTTCTATGGCAAGCCAGACGGCTCAGGCTCTCGCAGGGAAGATGGTTCCCTCTTATAGTGTGAAATTCAAGGGTGAGACGCCTGGTATGTACGCCGTGACGACGTTCTCTGAGACTAAAGGACGTCGTCTTGAATCGGAGTCAGCTTATTTTTCGGTCAAGCCGTACTCACCTGAATCGAGGCCTCGCCCGCCAGATCTTGAAACAGTGAAGGCGATAACGGCGAACAGTAATGGAGCATTCTATAATTCAGCAGCTGATCTGAATCGTGCGTTGATTTCATTGGAGCCAAAGCAACTTAAGCAGGATATCTCGAAGTATAAAACTTTCTGGCAGAGCTGGATAATTCTCTCTATGCTAATACTCTCAATTGTGTTAGAATGGGTTATTAGAAAAATACGTAATCTAACATAGATTTTGTTAGATTGAGTAGAACTCTTACGGAGGATCGATATGAAGCGGATGAACTTTTTAGGGCTTGTGTTATTTAGTTTTGCAATGACGTTATCATCAATGGCTGGTGAGTCAAACGTATGTTACAACAGCTCGTTTGATTCAGAAAAAGGCAATTTCGACGGTTGGAATATCAATTTCGACTGGTCGGGCAACAAGCACCAGATGGGTAATCATCTCAATGTTTCTTATTTGCCTGAGTTCCGAGGCAAAAAGAATGTTTTAAAAATGAAGGTACCGGCCGGATACGAGTCAAAGGTCGAAACACCGTTGATTCCGTACAAGATGGGGGATCGGTATAAATGTACGTTTGACATTCTTATTGAAGATGTGGACATGAAGATATTGTTCCAGGGATATAACCTGAAACCGGGGATTCCGCCGAGCGATAAAATGCTGATTCAGGACTTGCGGCGCTCTTACAAAGCGGAGAGTATTGATGCGTCGAAGGGGGCTTCTTGGAAAACCATGACTGTGGAATTTCCCATGCCGCAGATTTCGGAGATTGCCGCTACTCACTTGAAAAAAGTAAGATATATCACAGTCCTGATGTATGTCCCCGGCGCGACTTTTGGCGCAGGTAATTTTTATCTTTCTAATTTAAAAATTACAAAATTGCCCATGCAGGTCAAGGTGGCGAAGGGAGGTTAGTTATGGCACTCTCAGCAGTGGTTGAACAGCTTAAAAAAATCGGGCAGATGTTGAACCGATGGAAGGCGGAGATCCTGTTGACGGTCGGACTGGCTGTGATTTTTATTTTACTCTTCTGTCTGGCGTGGAGTGATTTTTTGGCGCGTTATAGCCGGGACGGACGGTTGATGGCTTGGAGTTTTCTGTTGCTGGTCTCCGCAGTTCTTGTGTGGCTTGTGAAGAAGACCTTATCTCGTCGGCATACTCCCGAGGGCGTGGCTGTCTGCGTGGAACAGACCTTTCCTGAACTCGACAACCACCTGATTAACTTCCTTCAGTTTTCCACTTCCACCATTCGGGATGCGTTTATGGCGACGTATGTCAAAATGGAAATTCCGCATTGGGGTGGGTTGAATTTATCGTTGATGAAAGATCGGCGTACGTTGCGCCGAGCACAACTTGCTCTGGGGGTGGCGGTTGTTCTACTCGCACTGCCCTTCGCTTTTTTGGGACAGGCCTGGTTGGTGTCCATGGTACGAGTATTGAATCCGTTTGCCGAAATCGCGCCGGTAAGCCTGACTCATATTCTCAATATTAGCCCCGGTGATGCCACGGTCCTGCAGGGTGGAGACATCACGTTGTCATGCACGGTTAAAGGAAAGAATGGGCATGAGGTAAAACTGGATGTGTGTCCTGCGGATGGCGAGTTAAAAACGTATAAGCTGGGTGCGATCAAAGGTGCTGACTCAGAGGTTTTCCCCTATACGCTTAACAAGGTCACGACAGCCTTGAAATATCGCTTCCGGGCTGGAGACGCCTATTTTGCGGGCTGGAAGGAAATTACCTTGCGTCCACCCTTGGCTTTTAACTCCCTTCTCCTGAAGGTGATTCCTCCCTCCTACATGGGGCTTGCAGCACGGAAGTATGATGGGCAGTCGAAGGCGATCGACATTCCGTACGGTTCAAAAACCGAGTTGACCACTGCTTGCAATACTCCGTTGCGTTCGCTTATCCTTTCCGGGGCGGGTGCACCTGTGAATGTTGAGCTGAAGGCAGAGAGCCTGAATTGCCTTGCAACGCTCATCATTACCAATGGGGGGCCGCTGACACTTTCCGCTGTGGCGAAGAATGGTGACACGGCTGAAGCCGTGATGGGGTTTAACCTTCTTCCAGACCGCCCCCCCGTGATCACAGTCAAATATCCTCAGAAGCCAGTACCTTTGCCGCCTGGTTCTGCGCCACGCATTGACTTTGCCGTCTCTGATGATTTTGGGTTCAGTGAAATCACCATTGAGCAACTTTCTAGCCCAGGGGAAACGGCTGAACCACCCAAGGTGTTGAAGAGCTACAGTCGGGGAGAAAGCAGAGGTAAAGACCTTTCATTCCTGTGGAAGGGTGCTATTCGTGGGACGGCCGATAAGGGGTGTATCACCTTGCGGGTTGTAGCGAAGGACAATCGTGCGGGATCTCCCAATATGACGGTCTCACTGCCAATCAGTTTTGAATTGGATGAAATGTCCGCGGCTGCGAAAAATCGTTTGGAGGAGCTCAAGAAAAACGCGGAAGGGCTAAATAAAGTCATTGAACTCCAGCGCGAGAATATCGACCGAACCAAACAGCTTCAAGGAAATTTAATTACCGCCAAGGATGAGCAATGGAATGACCGGGTGGAACAGCAGGAACTCATTCGGAAGACGGTTAGGGTACTGATCGAACAGGGGGGTG
>JBAXOG010000189.1:0-8586 GCA_037133395.1 bacterium
GAATTACAGGTGCGCGGTCCCATTGTCATGAAGGGCTATTTTAAAGATATTGAGGCGACGCGGGAGGCCTTTGACGGCGACTGGCTGAAGACAGGCGATCTAGCTTCGATGGACACAGATCAGTATCTTACGATTCGCGGACGGAAAAAGGCGCTCATTGTCAATCGCGAAGGGAAAAACATTTATCCTGAAGAGGTTGAAAACGTGATTGGCGGCCATCCGTATATTGCAGACATTGTTGTTATCGGGTATACGGTCGGGGGTGTCCCTGGCGAACGTGTGGGTGGCATTATTGTCCCTAACTTCGATGTTATTAAATCTGTGAATGATGGAAAGGAGCCCGCGTGGAGCATTATCGAAAGGTTGATCCATGAAGCCGTTATTGAAAAATCTGTGACGCTTGCTGATTACAAACATATCCGGAAACTGCGTATCCAGTGTGAACCCTTGGAACGTACGTCTATCCAAAAAGTACGCCGTGTGACCTATCAGGGAATGCTCGACGAATAACGAATACCCATTGTCGCGATTGACTTTATTCAAGTGCTTTGCGATAATCATGCTTAATAAGAAGTGTGTTTTGTTTCACGAGAAAGGTAAAAAGCATGGAATCAGTTTGTTCATTTTACTGGGTTTCAGTTCCTCGTCTACGGCGTATGAAGCGGATGAGTTGGCTGGCTGCGCTGCTCGCCGGTGCCTTGTATTGTCTGACCGTCTGTACGACCGCTTTTCCTGGGCGTTCTGCACAATGGATCGCTCAATTATCCGGTTTAGATGTGCGTACCACGTTTGAACGGCCATTGCTTTTTCTTTTGGGCTCGTTTGTCAAAAGTTTGCCAGTGCCAGGTTCGCTTGCGCTTCGCTTTAATCTCTTGGCTGCCATTTTGGGAGCCATTTTGGTTGGCGCAATCTTTCGGCTGGTTTGGCTGATTATTACCGAATACATGCGCGAAGAATCGGCAATAATTTGCTCCCCGCGCATTGCGCGTTTCGCTTCATGGGCGACTGTCATTTGTACGGCCACGACCTTGCCCGTCTGGGCGGCTTCGACGCGCTTCACGCCTGCGATTCTGGATGCTACTCTTTTCGTTGTCATGTTGAATGTTTTTTTTGCGTATATGCGTAGTTTTCGCGGATGCTGGATGTTTCTCTTTGCAATTGTCTATGGAGCATGGATGGCGGAGTCGGTGGTGTTCGTTGTGGCGTTTCCTGTGGTGGCGATCATCTGGTTTCTGACGGAATGGATTGGTAATAAGGACTGCTGGACTCCGCGCGTTTGGTGTAGTTTGATGATCGGTGTTGTATCGTACGCATCGGATTTACTGATGGCTTCTTGGCAAGCGGCATCCTTTCTCCGAGTGCCCCTAGACCGTGAAATAATGCTGAAAACAGTGATCGCTATTTATCGCAACCAAATGCAGGACATCTCAGGCATGTTGCCGTCACAAATATGGATACCTGTCCTGATCACGGGGGTCTTGTTTGGTGTAGCCGCGTTTTTTGTGGGGATCTATACCGTGCAGAACTATCGGACGACCTTCTCGATACTCGCGGGCAGTTTTCTCACGGTGATTGGCGGCTATTCGTTGTTTAATTCTAGTGGGACAGCTTGGACAGCATGGGCAGCAGAGGATCAGATACCGCTTTTTACGGGCCTCTGTACCACAATCGGAGTCGGATTTTTGGTCGCAACGTGGCACGCCTTGACCAGCATGAACGCACCACAGGAATTAAAGATCCAACCACCTTCGCTTGAGGACAGCGCAGAGGTACAGAAGCTGGAGCTTAATATCAGGGAGAAGCCTATTATTGTCGCAGGACGTACCTGTGGGCAAATAGCGGTCGCCTTTCTTGTTTTTATCATCATTTTTGCAGCACTCGCCAATATTTCCTGTTATCAAAGAAATGCTGGACGCTATGCGGACATCATTGCAAACAGGATCTTGGACCGGATGGGCGATCGGCAATGGATTGTGGCCAATGATATCTTGGATGCAAATTTGCTGCTGGCGGCGGAGCAACGGAATAAGAAGATTGTCTTGCTTCAACCCTATCGATCGGGTGACCAGAATTATCGCATGTTCATTCGGCAACGACTGGAATTGACTATGGACCAGAATCTTTGGTTGCGCGCAAGTTTGTTGCTGGAGCGTAACTTCCTGTTATTCATGGAGGAGATCTTTCTGGGCTTTTCCGATATGCACAAGCATGCGGTCACGTTGTCGTTTGCTGACTTGTGGTACAGCAGTGGATATCAGCCTGTCGCCGATGGTGTCCTTTTTTATGGTATTAAAAAGGACGACAAGCTCCCGGATGTCAAAGCGCGTCTGAAAGAGGATGAGAAATTGTGGAATGAGTTAGCGGGCATCCTGCAGATCGATCACCCGTCTGGGCATGGCCTATTAGCTAGGAATTATCGTGATGCGACTGCGCGCCAGTTGTCATTAATCATCAATAATTTTGGGGTTATGCAAGATGACGCAGGGAACATGAATGGTGCATTTCAGATGTACCAGCTGTCCCGGAAATTCAATCCTGAGAACGTCAGCGCGCTGCTCAACCTCATTGATCTTGTCATTAATCGGCAGGCTTTTCCCGAACAACGGAAACGTTTTACGCAGGAGTTGGAGGCGATTAAGCGGAGAAAAAATATGCGTTATCCTGTGAGCGCGTTGTCACGGTTCCATGGTTATGTCAGAAATCCTGACACATTTTTGAAACAGGGCTTGGCGTGGGTCGCATCGAGTTCTCCGGACTTTGTGCTCGCGACCTTGCGGAAGGCGCAGACACGGCAAATGGATGAATCCATGCAGATTGATCTTCTTTCGGCGATTGCATCTGTCCATGCGATGAAGAGTGATTTTGAGGAGAGTCGTAAAACGTATGAAAAGATGTTGGCTGTGAATCCGAAGAATGCGGAAGCGATATCTGGTTTGTCTTGGCTCATGCTTCGGCAGGGGAATATGCGGGAAGCGTATGCGTGGTTGATGACGGGGGAAAGCTCTGGGCTCACCAAGCAAGCTATGCGTGTGGAATGGGCAGTTTATTATCTGGCTTCTGGGGATTTAAAGAGTGCCCGTTCAATCATGGATGATCCAGTGGTTACGAAGGATAAGCCTGCGTTAATGGCGTTGCTCGGCATGATTATGATTGAGCAGAAGGAACTTGATCAGGTTGAGAAGGTGATCTTACCGCGTCTGAACAAGTTGTTGCAGGCTAGCGGTTCGGATCTGTATTATGCGCAGATTTTGCAAGCGCGTTTGCTTCAGGCGCGGGGCGTTCCCTTTTATGCGCAGGCACGGGCCTGTTTCTTGCGCGCCATGGCCTATCGGCCGGAGGTCGACTGTCTGGCGGAATTTGTCTTGGGGTTGGACGCGGCCTTATCCGATGCGCCCTCCGCCGAATTACATGCTATCCAGGTGTTGCGTAAAAAGCCCAATCATGAACGCGGCAATTTTATTTTAGGAACGTTTCGCCTCGAAAAAGGACTTTATGCTGATGCGGAACTCTACCTTGGACGCAGTATTCAAGGGGCCAAAACAGCTTCTCCCTCATTAAACAATTATGTTGAAGCGGCCGCACGTCTCGGCTCGTTTGATAAGGCCGAGGTTGCGGCACGTCGCCTGACGCAACAGGATGCACAAAATTATAAGGCTTGGTCGTTATATGCAGATGTACTGGCGCGTACAGGGAAAATAGAGGAGGCAACTAAGATGCTTGCGCGCGCTAAAACTTTGAAAGCCGATGATCCGAAACTAGCCTTTGTTGATGCCCGTCTGGCCATGGCTCGCCATCAAAAGCAGGAGGCGGTTCAGGCTGTTGAGGTTTTGGAAAAGTTGGCCTTGTCAAATCTGGAAAAACGTGATCTGGAAGCTTTAAAAAAGCAAATAGCGGAGTAGTGTTATCACCCTCAACACATGAATAGAAATTCTAAAGAACGTATCGCGGTGGGTCTCTCAGGGGGTGTCGATTCAACAGTCTGTTCCATGCTCTTACGGGACCAAGGCTATGAGGTGGTGGGGGTCACGTTGCTGATGCAACCCGAGAAGGACGAACAGGCGCGAAAAGCATGCGGTGGTTCAGACTCGATTGCGGTTGCCGCCGCCGCCGCCGCCCAGCTCGGCATTCAGCATATCGTGGTCGATTGCCGCGTACCGTTTGAACGCGAAGTGATTCGCCCCTGCTGGGAAACCTTCTCTCGCGGCGCTACGCCGAATCCCTGCATCCAGTGTAATCCGCATATTAAGTTTGCTAGTCTTGTACAATGTGCGCATGAACAGAATTGCGCGTTTGTCGCAACAGGCCATTATGCGCGTATTGCTTACGATGAGCAACATCGTTCCCTGATCCGTCGTGGCGCAGATATGGAAAAGGATCAGAGCTATTTTTTGTATGGTCTTTCTGCCGAGGTGCGGAAGATGATTCGGTTCCCTCTGGGGGAAATGACCAAGCCAGAGGTTCGAACACGAGCCCTGCAATACGGACTCGTGAATGCGTCGCGTGCGGAAAGTCAGGATGTATGTTTTTCGATTCAGGATGGCCATATTGCCGAACAGTTACGCCAAAGATATGACGGGAAGGCCATCCTGGGTGCGATTGTCGATGAAGGCGGAAAGGTGCTAGGGCATCATACAGGGATTCATCAGTATACGATTGGTCAACGGCGAGGCCTGGGTGTCGCTACTGGGCAGCGTGCAAAGATTGTGTCCATCGACGCAACGACAGGAACAATTGTGATCAGTAGCCGTCCCGATGCTGTATATGGCACGACGTGCAAGGCGAATTCATTTTTTTGGCATCGCGAGATACCGGCGCCCGGAACAGCGCTGATGGCCCAAGTCCGTTATCGCCAGAAACCAGTGATTGCGGCATTGGAAGCAGCCGAGGGTGATGCCATTTGCGTTCGCTTTGCTGTGCCCGTTTTCGGCATCACGCCTGGCCAATCACTGGTACTCTACGATGGCGATTGCGTCCTCGGCGGCGGCGTAATTGTATAAAAAAAGCACCCATACAGGTGCTTTTTTTATGATGAGCTCCGCCCTTTACTGAGAAGCTTCCGCCAAAAAGGCGTTTAGGTTGGCGGTAGAAACGCCTGGGGGCAGACCGCCACCGCAGGAGAAGATTACGCGGGTGTAGTCGTTCTTCAGCGCGCTCTTCATGTTGGTGACAGCTTTGCGAACATCGTCAGGCGTTCCGGCAGCAAGCACGTCGCGGGGCGGGATATTCCCCAGCAAGGAGACTTTTGGCCCGACCCATTCGCGCATCTCTTGAATCGGATGGTCGAAGGCGAAGTTGAAGAGGTTGATGCCGCAGTCACCCAGTTGCGAGGCGCAACTTGTTCCGTTCGCGTCGTTGTGGAAGAAGCGTACATCGCTGTCAATCGCGGCAAAGGCGCGGGTGAGATAGGGCGTTGCAAAGGTTGCAACGTCCTCAGGCCCCAGGAAGCCGACTATATCGTCCAGTAGCATAGTCCCCTTGATCGTGGGGATGCTGCGCGCTTGCAGTTTCAACCAGTCTTCAAGGAATTCCGTAATCACATTAAGCATGGCATGTGTGCCTTCAGGGTCGAGTTGCATGGCCATCAGGAACTCGGTTGTGCCCATCAGAAACGAGGCAATGTTGAGCGGTCCGCGTGCGACAGCGAAGCGGATGGCGTGACCTTCTGCCTCAATGGCTGGACGCATGCGTACGAGGCGGCGCAAGGTAAAGGGCAGAAGCCCTGCGGAGGTGACATCGGGCTTCTCCAGGACGAGTGCTTTTTCAGCGGACTGTCCAATCGTTGCAGCGAAGGGCAGTTCGTTCTCGTGCCAGATCAGCTTGGAGCCAAAGGCTGAAGGCTCAGTACACATGCCATACTCAGACCAGAAGCCCGGGAGGAAGATAGCATCCGGAAAGGTTTTGACGGCTTCGAGGTTGGTCTTGAGCCATACCTCGTCTGACGTGAAATAGTCGAGGATCGACGCCTTCCGGGTCCATGCCGGTAGCCATGGACTATCCGCGATGAAACCGCAGAGTGGCTTTTCCAGCCGTTGTCCGTTGACAACGGCGACTACTTTTTCCCATTGCGCTTGTGTCATGAAAGAATTGCCTTATTGCGTTATTTAATTTGTGTGGTTCGTGTCATTCGGATGCCAAGAAAAGGGACCTTATGCATTCTTGGAAAGTTTCTCAAAGGCCCGGCGCACACCATAAGGAGCGCGTTCTTCGCGGGCAATAAGTTTGTTGGCTTCCGCATCTCCTACAAACGTCTCTGTCTTGTAATCCCAGGTCAACTTACGCCCCAGTTTCATACCAATGTGACCGACGAGACACGCTGAGCAAGAGCGATGAGCGGTTTCCGCGGGGACATTAGTCTCTTCGCGGGTCTTGATACAGTTGACCCAATTCTGCTGATGAACGCCAGTCCAGCAGTTGAGCTTGATGGACTCAGAGGCAGGATCACTTGCAAGAAGCTTTTCGTCGCTTGCGTCGAGCGCCTTCAGCGATTTGCCCGGGGAGACGGGGTCAGAGGCTGTTGTTTTCACTGAGCCGCGGCTCACGAAGATCCATCCCTTCTCGCCGATGAAGCGCACGCCATTCGGGAACTTCTCCCAGACGCGCATCTTCACATCGCCGGGATACATCATGGTGATGTCATAGTTGCCATGGACATTCCAAAGACCTGTGGTATGAAATTCGCCCTTACCCTCAATGGTGACAGGGCCCATGGCTTCCCAGCCCATGGCCCAATGTGCGATGTCCAGATGATGTGATCCCCAGCCTGTTATCATGCCTGCACCGAATTGTTCGCAACGAAGCCATCCGGGGCGGCCGAAGCCCTTTTGCGGGTGGACACGGTCTTCGGTGTAATACACTTCGGGTGTGGAACCGAGCCACAGATCGTAATTCAGATTTTCGGGGACCGTCATCTTGTCGGTCTTGCCACCAGCAGGGTCGCCGGGCAGTCCAATTTCAATCGCGAGAATTTTTCCAAGCCGTCCATTGCGAACGAGGGTGCAGGCGCGTTGGAACTGTGAAGATGAACGTTGCTGTGAGCCGAGCTGGAAAACGGTTTTGTTGAGCGCCATGGCTTTCGCAAAGCAACGCCCCTCGTCGATCGTGAGCGAGGTGGGCTTCTGCATGTAGACGTCCTTCTTTGCAAAGGCGGCTTCGACGGCTGGCTGGGCATGCCAGTGGTCAGGAGTTGAAATGACCACAGCGTCAATGCTCTTGTCGGCAATGAGATCACGGTAATCCTGGTAGATCTTTACATCGCGCTTTAGCATCGTCTTCCCGCTTGCTGCGCGGTTTTTGTCACAGTCCGAAACCGCTACGTATTGAGCGCCCTTGCATTGCATTAATCCATTCATATCCATGCCCCGTGCGATACGTCCGCATCCGATCTGACCAAGTGCAATGGTTTTGCTCGGCGCATTTTCCCCTAATACGTTCGACGGAATAATGGTTGGAAACGCAACTGCCGCGCCAGCTGCCTTCAGAAATGTACGTCTTGAACTGTTCATGATTTTATGCTCCTTAGTTAACTTATATGTTTAAGTATAGAACAAGATGGCTTCTGAATGCCACTAAAAAGAATTATATAATTTTCAGTTAAAATTATATAATTTACTCATAGCGCGTGAACGCAGCTAGGTTAGATCCTCCCTTTCTACTCGCTCAGCAGATCGAACGCTCAGCCGATCACTCGACTTGTATTTTTTTAAAAATCGCCTTGAACTTTAGTGGAAAGAGGCGTAATCTTAATTTTATACATGAAAGGGGAAGTCAGCTATGAAAATGTTAATGAATGTTGTTGGGGGAATGTTTTTGGTCGCGCAGGTCTGCAGTGCAGCAGAGGTTAAATTTAACTTTGAGACGGGCGATTTGCAGGGATGGCAGATTGTGGAGGGGAGTTTCGGCAAGCTGATTAGCGACCGTGCTACACAGTATCACGGCCAGAACCCCTTTGAAAAAGAGGGAAAGTTTTTTTTGTCAACACTCGATGCGCAACAGGGTCCCAGTGATGATTTTATGGGGACGATTGAATCGCCCATCATAGACCTAGATGCACCAATCATTCGGTTACGTGTGTGTGGTGGCAGCGGGAAAGATGTCTATGTGGCACTTTGCACGGTGGAGGGCAGAGAAATCCTGTATGCACGCGGTCAAGGTAATCAGGCGATGAAGCAAGTTGAATGGACCGTGCCGGCCGAATATCTGGGTAAGCCTCTCTTTTTCCGTGTGGTCGACCATGCGACAGGGGGCTGGGGGCATATTATTGTGGATGATATCATCTTCTCAGGGAAGGTGGACGAAGCAAAGATGGCAGAGCATATCGCCAAACAGAAGGCAGCGGGACTTGTAACGGTGTTGAAGCCGATGAAAGCCGCGATCGAAGAACTGGGAAGACTTTATAAGCAGTATCCTGCAGCTAAGCTTCTAGAAGAGTTAGAGACGACAGGTGATCTTACAACGTTTCAGCGTAAGGCGTTGGTGACGATGAATCCTATTGTAAATAGTGCGCCAATCCTCTTTGCGACGCGCAAGCAATTTCGCCGGGACCATCACAACACCGAGACCATGTTCCAGACCAAAGAGATCAATACG
>JBAXOG010000190.1:0-8577 GCA_037133395.1 bacterium
GCCTGAAAGAGGCCGTGCGAGTGACGGATTGATTGCTGAGGACGTATTGACTGGGCAGGCCGGATGAATCAATCAGTCAATCAGTCAATTCGTCAATCAGTCCTTCCTCCCTGTAACCTCCTCCTTGTCTACCTCCCCCATACCCCCTATTTTGGGGGATAGCGCCCAAAACCATTTTCTGATAAAGTTATAACAAAATAAATGAAAGCTGGTGTGGCTTTCTACAAAAAAAGGAGTGAAATCATGACAACTCGGATACAAAGTCAGAAGTGGATGACAGTCGTGGCGGCGGTCTGCCTGATGGTCAGCGCGATCGGTGTGCGGGCGACGAACTATACATGGACGGGTCCGGTCACGGGCGGTGATTGGACGACCGCCAGCAACAACTGGAACGCGGCGACAACGCCCGTGTGGGACAGCGTGAACGGTCCCACGAACAGCGCATTCTTCACCAACGCCGTAACCGTCACGGTGGGCCAGGATGTCTGGGCGTCCAATCTCTGGGTCTATGCAGGCAACATGCTCACGAATAGCGCCGCTTACAACGCGATTCGCCTGAGTGCCGGCGGCTCGCTCAGCTACACCGGCGGGTTGCCTGCGGCGAACATCTACGCCCCGCTGATCAGCTCCAATCTGACAGTCAACATGCGCAATTCGGCGTATAACACAGGTTTGAAGTTAAACGGGACCAATACCCTGACCGGTACGGTCTCGATCCGCAATCCGACCCCAGGTGCCAACGGATTGAGCGAGGTTGTCGTCGCCGGTCCTTGGGCGCTGGGAACCGCGACTTGGGATATCGGCAACAGCAGCAGCGACCAGTCCCAACTCGCACTGGCCGGCGGCTACACCTACACCAATGCCTTCATCCTGCGTACCGATCCCAATCCGGGCCGCGGCCGTCTGCAGATGGGCGGCACCCTGACGGTGAGCGGGCCCGTCCAGTTGGCGGACAAAGCCACAATCTGGATCTATAACGACGGCGTGGTGACGATCAGCGGGAACATCACCGGCCCCTACGCATTGGGAATCTATGCGTATGGGGGCGGGGGGAGCAAGACGCTGCTCTTGAGCGGGGCGAACAGCTTCACCGGCGGGGTCACGGTCACCTCGCAGTGGCCCGACAGCAACTATGGCAACCTGAGCGTCGGCAGCAGCAACGCCTTTAACAGTGTGGCGGGGCAGGAGAATTTCGTCAATTTCCAATGTATCGGGAAGTTGACGCTCAACGGTTACAGCCTGACGCTCTCCGGCGTGACCAACAATAATACCTATGCCTACGGCAATGTCATTCTGAACGGCAACAACTTGGTTCTGGACAGTTCGGGCGCCGGGCAAACGGGAACGCCGTCCAATGTGACATTGGATAGCACGGTGGGCGGTGCCGGGTTGGGGACGGCCGCGGCGTTCAACGGCTCCAGCAGCTATGTCGCCATACCGGCCATAGGGGGGGGCACCAGCTATACTCAGGCGAGCTACGAGGTGTGGGTCAAGCCGACGGCCCCCGCTGGCAACAATGCTTATCCCTATATCTACGCCTCCGACAGTTGGGTCGACAAGGCTTCTCAAATCTATCTTTGGTCGAATACAACGAATGTCACCTTCAATTTGAATCGGTCCGGCGGACAAAACCGCGTCGACGGTCCGCGCCTCAACTTGAACCAGTGGACCCATTTGGTGGTAACCTATGACGGGACGTTGACGTCGAACCACGTCAAATTCTACACGAATGGGGTGCTGGCGGTGACCGGATCCGTGGGCGGAAACAACTTGCCGGTGGCCTGGCCGACAGCCCGTCTTGGGATGTGCGTCAATTATCCCTCTTGGTTGTTCGCGGGTTCGCTTGATGAGTTTGCGCTCTACACGAA
This sequence comes from bacterium, assembly GCA_037133395.1. Classification (GTDB taxonomy): domain Bacteria; phylum Verrucomicrobiota; class Kiritimatiellia; order RFP12; family UBA1067; genus CAIZQW01. Next base: position 1,869 of record JBAXOG010000190.1, read on the forward strand.
TGTACTGTCTGTTGGCCGGGTGCAGGCCCACTACAATGCGGCCGCTGCCGCCTATTCCGCGGCTGTCCTGGCCGATGCCCCTGTGCTCTATTATCCCATGACGCCGTCCACAGCTACTCTGACGGTGGGGAACTCGAACAACCTTTCGTCAGCATATAGCGGAACCATCATGGATGGAAGTCCATTTGGATTACTAGCCCTAACCAAGGCGGGCAAGGGCATCCTGGCCCTAAGTGGTACGAATACTTATAGTGGCGCGACAACGGTTTTGGCGGGAACGCTGGCGATGACGAATGCGGTGAAGAGCGCCATCTGGGCGGTGAGTAACAGCGCCACGCTGAAGGTGAACGGGCCGCTTGACCTGTCGTCGCCGAGCCGGACGCTGACCCTCGCTACGGGCGGGGGCACGGCAGGTCTGCTCCAGGTGAATGGCAACCTGACGCTCGGCGGAACGTTGACGGTGAGTTCGACAAACGAGGTGACGACGCAGATGACGCTGGCGGAATGTACGGGAGGGGGATCAATCAGCGGGGGCGTGGGATCATTCGCGTCAGCAAGTCTGCCGACAGGAACTTTGCTGAAGCTATCGAACGACAGCACAAAGTTGTTGCTCATTAAGAAGCCCAAGGGCACGATGATCAGTGTATTCTGAGTGGCAGTGGGCTGGTGTTTTGGCTTCAGCCATGGCGAAGCAATGGGAAGACCCCGTCTGAAGGCGGTACACAGACGGCAATGGGGTGAGCTGAGGACGGGTTGACTGGGCAGGTCAGATGAATCAATCAGTCAATTAGTCAATTCGTCACTCAGTTCTTCCTCCTCCGTCTGCGAAAAAACAGGAAAGTGAAAAGATGAGATCAAGAAAACGTTTTATAGCTATCTTGATTTGTTGTGCCGCTGCGGCTTCGGCAGATGAGTTGTTGTCGGAACGCTTTGATCGGTTTGACGTGGGTCGCTGGACAATCGAGGGGCGCGGGGAGAGCGGGGTTCATGAAGGAGTGTTGCGACTCACCGGGGTCGAGGCCTTAGCGGGAGACACCTCCTGGAGCGACTACGAGCTGAGCTTTCGTGCGCGTGCGCCGAAGGATGCTGAGCAGGCGCAGCTCTGGGCTTCTGTGCGCCGCACGGCGCGCGATTCGCGTTATGTGATCGGGGTACGAGGGGGGAACAACAATCAGGTCTATATGGCTCGCTACGCGCCAGGGGGACGACAGGCGTTCCTCGGAGTACGGGAATTGGCTGATCCTCCTAAGCCGGGCGAGTGGCAGCAGGTGCGAATCGTTGTCGCGGGGCAGAAAATCAAGGTCTTTCTGAAGGGAGCAACTGAACCCGTGATGGAGGTGAACGACGACCAGCCGGGCGCTTTGGCGAAGGGCGGTATTTCGTTGGGCGGCGGATTTCTGTCGACGGAATACGATGACGTGGCGGTACGGCGGATCGCTGCAACGACCGCAGACGGGTTTGCTTCAAACGCGCTCCGGATCAACTTCCAGCCCGAGGCGATGGAGTCGCCGACGGGATGGGTGAAGGCGACCGGCGCAGCCTTCGCGGAGCTGACTGGACAGGGCTGGTCCAAGGAGATGAGGACGCTGGAACGCAAGCGGAATCGCCTGCCTGATCCAGTGCGTGATTCGGTTGTTTCCGTTGCGGGCAGCATCCGGGAGAACGAGTTCCGTTATCCGTTGCCCAACGGCGACTATGTGGTGAACCTGTGGGTCGGTGATCCGTCGTTCGTGATATCGGGAGAGGTCTGTTTCCAGGGAGAACGGAAGTTGGCGAGCAGGGTTACGCTGGCTGCTGGAGAGTTCAAAAGCCTCGTCGCCGGTGTCCGCGTGGCAAATGGCTTTCTCCGCGTGAAGATCTCGAGAGCAGCGGAACCTGGCTTTTCGGTTCAGGCCTTGATCATCGAGCCGCGGGGAGCGGTGGAACCGAGAAAATGGGATCAGGCTGTCGCGCCTGCGGCGCAGGAAGAGGAGCAGGGGAGGAAGATCGAGGCGATACGCAAAGCGCAACGGAAGGCCTATCGGCCGGTCAAGATTGATGTGTCTGAAGTGTCGCGCGCGGAAATTTCGCTTAATGGCAAGTGGCTGTTTCTGCCGGATTACGAATGTGTGGATGGGACGGATTACTCGGCGTCAGGCCTAGATGATGCGGGCTGGCACGTAATGGATGTTCCGGCCTTCTGGACGCCGCTGTCCAACTGGTGCTACGATGACAAGACGCGCGGCTCCGACCGCTGGCTTGCGCTGGAACACCAGCGCCTTGCCGGGTATACGTTTGACGGGACGAGGACGAAGGCGGCGTGGTATCGGCACGCCTTAGAAATCGACAGGATCCCTGCTGGCAAACGTTTCGAGTTGTGTTTTGACGCGATCGCGAAGGTTTCCGAGATTTGGGTCAATGGCAAGATGGCCGCGAGAAACTACGGTATGTTTCATCCGGCGCAGACGGATGTCACACCGCTGCTGAGGGCGGGTCACAACATCATCGCGGTGCGCGTCGGCTCGCTTTCCGAAGGCGAGAAGGCGGGCGGTGGCGACAAAGTGGCTGCGGTGGCGGTGACCGTCTCGGTGACCGACAGCATGCTTAACAGCCTTCCACAGTCCATCTACAACGGGAAGCCAGGGGGCATCTGGCAGCCTGTGAAACTGGTGGTGCGGACGGATGTGCAGATCAAGGAAGTATTCTTCCAGCCTCGTCTCGACGGTGCGAACGTGGAACTGACGTTGGAGAATCAGTCGGCTTCGGAATGTGCGGTTGTTCCTCAGCTTGGGTTCACGAGCCGGCAGAATGGCGCGGCAATGAATCCTAACGCAACGTATGCGGCGGTTGTCTTGAAACCCGGTGAAGCGAAGGCCATCACGCTGGACACCGGCAAGCTGGAGCCTGAACTCTGGACTCCTTCTAAGCCCAATCTATACGGGTTGCACGTGGCCTTGCAGGCGAAAGACCGCTGGGTGGACGAGAAGAACATTGATGTTGGTTTCCGGACGTTCGAGGCTCGCAAGGACGGCAGGCTCTATCTGAACGCGAAGCCCTACTGGTTGCGAGGCGGCTCGCATACGCCCATGCCGTTGTGTCCGAATGATCTCCTGATGGCGGACACCTTCACGAAGCTCATGCATGAGGGGAATGTCCGCATGACACGCAGTGTTTGCGCGCCTTGGAATGAACTGTGGCTTTCCTGTGCCGACCGCAATGGCGTTGGTATTTCTCAGGAAGGCACATGGCCCTGGCTGATGATTAACGGCAAGGTGCCGGAGCGGCAGTTGTTGGAATGCTGGCGTCAGGAGCATCTGGCGCTGATCAAGAAATATCGTAATCATCCGAGCATCCTGTTCTGGACCGTCAACAACGAGAGTTACTACGTCCGACACAATGACCCCAAGGTCTTGGAGGCGACCATGACCGAGCTGTCCGACACGATCAAGGCGATGCGCATGCTCGATCCGACGCGGCCGATTTGTCCAGACTCGGGCGGTGTGCTGAGCCTGGCGCCGCCGTTTTACGCGAAGATGGCCAAGGAGAAAGGGTTTGACTACGGAGATATCGACGACAAGCATGACTACACGAGCTGGTATGTGAAGAGCTTCTTCCAACAGTACCCGGGGCAGCCGTTTACGGATGGTCATACCGGCGTGACGCTTCCGCAGCAACTTCGCAAATGGGTGACGCCCGGCCGGCCGATGATCAGCCAGGAAATGGCGAGCGGCTATCCGAACGCGGATGACGGCCACGCAATCCGGGGTTACATTTTCAACCACATGGTTCCTCAGGCGTGGGTGGGGGATTATGCGTATGAGCACCAGGATCCCAAGTATCTGCTCGAATCTGTCCGTCTCAACACCAAGGAACTTGTCGAGACGATGCGCTGTTATTATCGGGAATCCTGGGCAGGCGTGATTCATTTCGCCTTGAACACCTGGTATAAGAATCAGTTCGAGGCAAACCTCATTCGGCCCTATCCGTCGGCAACAGCATTGGCGGTGGCATTGCAGCCGGTGCTGGTCAGTGCGCGTCTTTACGGCCGGCATTTCTATGCGGGCGACAAGCCACAGGTCAGCCTGTTCGTGATAAACGATGATGAAGCCTGCCGCGACCTTGGCGCGCTTCGGCTTGTCTGGTCAGTCGAATGCAATGGACAGTCTTTGGCAAACGGCGAGCAGGTGCTGCCGCCGGTTCCCTATTACACGAATCATGAGACGTTACTGACTATGGCCTTGCCCGAACGTCTGCCGACCGCGCGTGTCGATGCTCAGTTGGTTCTGACGCTTCTCGAGGGAAAGAAGAAGGTGTCGCAGAACCGCTACGAGCTGACGCTGGCTGAGGCTTCGTGGGTTCGGACTGCAAAGGGAATCAACCCTTGCGTGGTGGATGCCGCGAAGTCTTCGGCTGCGCTTTGGGAACGCTTGGGCTGTTCACCGCGTTGGCTGGAGAGTGTGCCCACCTTGTCGGGACATGCACAGCCGTTGGTGGTATGCGATTACGGTTGGGTCGCCGAGCAGGCGCAGCGGGAAAAGTTTATGCGTGAGATTGCTGAGGGCGGATGCGTATTACTGATCAATCCCGGACAAAACGTGAAGACGTTGTTCCCCGACCTTGTGAGGTCATTCCGGGCGGGCGACGGCGAGGTCGCGAACCTTCGCGTTCCGGAGTCATCGGTATTTGACGGAATCGATATTTTAGATCTGCGCTGGTTTGACCGAGGCGACAGAAACACGCCGATTGCCACGCACGGCAGTTTCCTGCTCACGGAAAATGCTGCGATCACTGTCTTGGCGAATTACGTTCCGACGCACGCCTACTTAAGGGTTGAGATGAAGAAGGATCAAGACGGCGCCGTCATCTTTACGATTCGTCATGGCAAAGGTATCCTGATGGTGACGCAACTGGCGCATGAGTTGGGGGTTCGCGATCCGATTGCCGCGCGGGTGTTGCGCAATCTGGTGTGCGACCTCGCCGCGGGAGGTTCCAAATGAGTGCATGCCTGCACCTCGCCTAACTGAGGACGTACCTCATCCCTCCTTCTTGGTGTGATTCGTTTCAACTAAAATGAATCACACTCGGACAAGACCACACTTGTCTTTCAGCAAAGAAAGTGGCATCATAATTACCACAAAAGGAAAAAAATTGATGCCAGAGATTTCGAGATTTTTCGGGATAATCATCGCCGTGTTTTACGACGACCATAATCCTCCTCATTTTCATGCACGGTATAGCGGTGGCAAGGTGTCGATAGAAATACAGACATTGAAAGTCCTTGATGGGAATATTTCTCCTCGGGCGTTAGGTCTTGTTGTAGAGTGGGCTTCCTTGCACAAAGAAGAATTAATGATGGATTGGGAATTGGCAAAAACTAATCAACCACCGAAAGAAATCGAACCCCTCAAATAGGAGTATGCCCAGATGCTTTACGATGTTATCAAAGCAGGTTATATCACGGATTATAAGGTAATGGTGGAGTTTGAAGACGGGCATTCTGGCATTGTTGATTTTGCCCCCTATATACAAAAAGGAGGGGTGTTCGCTGAGTTTTCCGATTTGTCTTTTTTTAAACGGTTTTCTGTCTCGAAAGCTTTAGGAACTATTGTTTGGGATGGGCAGATTGATGTTGCACCAGAAACGCTGTATGAAAAATGCGAACCATACTCCGCTTCAGCGGATGGCTTACCGCCTTCGCAGCACTAACGTATAACTTCAAACTGGAATGTTGGAATACGGAAAGGGTGGAATGTCCACCTACGCGATGCCTTCCGCCTGTACCAAGGCTACGACGGCCAGGCGCTCGTCCCAAGAGTGCATAAGGTGTGGCAGACATTCTTGTCTGCCGTCTATTGCACAGACAGGGTCTGCACTGAGGACGTATTGACTGGTTGACCGAGTGACGGATTGATTGCTGAGGACGGGTTGACCGGGTTGCCCCGCCTTCGCCAATAGGTCTCCGGCGGGCAGGCCAAATGAATCAATCAGTCAATCCGTCAATTCGTCACTCAGTCCTCCCTCAAGCCTCCTCCTTCCTCCCTGCAACCTCCTCCTTGCCACCTTCCCCATACCCCCTATTTTGGGGGATTGCGCCCAAAGCCACTTTTTTGATAAAGTATAAAAATAATAATTGAAAGCTGGTGTGGCTTTTTTCAAACAAGGAATCAGATCATGACAACTCTGATACGTATTCAGAAACAAATGACTGTCGTGGTGGCGGTCTGTCTGATGGGTGGCGCTCACAGCGCATGGGCTACGGATTATACGTGGACGGGACCTCTAACTGGCGGTAACTGGACGACCGCCAGCAACAACTGGAATGCGGCGGCGACGCCCGTGTGGGACAGTGTGAACGGTCCAGGCAACAGCGCTGTTTTCACCAATGCCGTGACGGTCGCCGACGTTGTCGGCTCCCTGTACCTCAGCAACCTCACGTTTAATGCGGCGTGCAGTCTGAACACCGCTGTGGATAGCGACACGCTTTACTTTTCGCCGAAGGCTGAGATAACGACAACAGGAAACACCTACATCTATCAAAAGGTATCGGGCGCAGACCTGACCTTCAATGTAAATGTCAACGGCAACAACCTTCGACTGGGTAATACCAGCAATCCATTGTCTGGTACGGTGAAGGTTAAGAGTTCGCAAACCAGTGGAAATTGGTCGGGCCTCTTTTTTCGGTTCTTCACGGTTTGTCGAAAAAATCATATAGCCTTTCGAATGTCAGTTG
>JBAXOG010000191.1:0-8513 GCA_037133395.1 bacterium
CACATGCACCCATCCCTTGTCCCCGATGAACCGGACGCCATGGCCGTAGGGATGCGCACCGTCTGAATAGTAGCGCAACGCCAAGCCATCTGGCTCCGTCGCCGTGATATCCCAATCGAAACAGACATCTGCGTCACCTTCGGGCAGAAAACCGACTTTCCCTGAAATGGCCAAGGTGCTTTGTCCCAAAGCAGGTGCACCCCAGAGCGCGATATCGAGATGATGCACACCCCAACTCTGAATCCATCCAGCGCAATAGTCGGTCAAAAAGTACCAATTGTATTTATAGATGTTCTGGCGATAAGGCTTATACGGAGCAGGCCCTAAAAACAGATCATAATCCACATCAGCAGGAATCTCTGCCGTGGGAAACTTAAGCATGCGTTTTCCGCTCGGCGCGGAAACATAGACTTCCGTCAGCTTCCCAAGATACCCATTGCGGGCCAGTTCACAAGCCTGACGGAAGCGCGCATCCGAGCGCTGCTGCGTGCCGGCTTGCAGGATGCGTCCCGTCTGTTTGACCACATTACAGATCGCGCGTCCCTCGACAACGGAAAGAGATAAAGCCTTCTCGCAATAGACATCCTTGCCAGACCGCATGGCGAGGATGGACATTAAGGCATGCCAGTTTTCAGGACACGTAACCGTTATCGCATCAATATCTTTTCGAGCCAAAACTTCTCGAAAATCCTGATATCCTTTGCAACTCGTGTTAGGCTGTGCGGTTGTAATACGATTCAACTGTTTAGCAATGGAAGGCTTATAAATATCGCACACCGCCAAGAGTTCAACCTCGGACATACCGATGTAGGAATTGATGTGTGATCCACCCCGGTCGCCTAACCCAATAGTTGCAATCGTGATCCGATTGCTTGGCGCAATTGCGCCATTCTTTCCAAGCGCACGCGCTGGAATAATCGTCGGCAGTGCAAGGGCGCTAAACGCAGCCTTTGCAAATGTCCTTCGTGATACGTGTTGCATGTTTCCCCCTTTATTATCCATACTGAATAGTATGCTATCCTTTAAAAATGCTCAGCAGACTCTCGGAAATCACCAGTCGCTCTGATTGATCGACCATTTGCTTTTCAAAGCCCGCGCGAATTTTAAGTCCCTCCATCGCCTCCAGCATCAAATCAACATCGCGGCGGACATGATCCATCGAGGTCGAAGACTCTGCGTGCTTTACCGCATACAGGAGTCCGATATAAAACTCACGAACGGTTGAATAAAATTGTGCCCAGCTATCCCGCACGGCATCATTCTCTTGCATCAAGGTAAAAATAGCGGTGGTGAAAACACGATTGCGCTTATCAATAACGCAGCTGTCCACACTGTAAGCAATCGTCTTTTTGAGCCGTTCGTGTGGATTTGAAAGGGGCGCCAGCAACTTCTGAATATTGGCGTGCCAAGTCTGATAATAGTGCTGGCAGGAGGCCAGGATCAGCTCCTGCTTATTCTTATAATGCCAATAGAGCGAACCTTTGGTCACACCAGCCGCCGCAGCAATCTGATCCAGATTAACATTGTCAAAACCATGCTCCACAAATAAATCAAAGGCACACTGTCGCAATGTCTGCGACATGTGAACGGGGCTACCAGAGACTTGTGTTTTCTTCATGTTGAATTATATTACCATACTCACTAGTATGGTGTCAACTAACAAAAAAAAATAAACATGTGCTTGGTTAAAACTTCAACTGGAATGTGGGAATGTTGGAATGATGGGGAAAGACGAATAACGCCTCTGGGAGGGGCACGCGTCTGCGTGACCGGACGAGCAGACGCTCGTCCCTCCCCTGAGGCGAGACGCCCAATGCCACCTTGAGCATCGCATGCCCTTATGAAAGAATCGGGCTGTGAAAAGTTAGTGGCATTGAGGGTCCCCTCCTGTCCGCTTGCAAACTTTACCACTCGACAGGCGCTCAGCAAATGGCTCCGCTCGCAGGAAGCACATCATAAGCCGTTTGCGAGCAGCCTTTAGGCGCGACACTTATTTTATTGTACCTGACACACGCGTTGGAGGTGTTGCCTTAGTCGCGTTGCCTGTTGGAAGAGCCTCCGCGCTAGGGGCCCCCGTATCAGGCTTGTCCGCGTTCAACTTGATGCGATACTTGGCAACAATCGCCTGCGCCTCTTTATCCGTCTTGGCTAAAAACAGCAAATCCGTCATCATGGATTGGAGTTTGCTTTCGGTTTGCGCCGCTTGAGTGGCGAGAACAGCTTGTTGATCGACCATCCGAAGCGAACCAAGATATTGCTGCACCCCTACGGTCAATTGCCAGCCCAAGATGATGATAAGACTTAAGGCCATTAAACACAGCGGCCAAAAAGGAGAATACGTGTTACGGGAAGACTCTGACATATTCATACGGGATTCTTTCTTTTGAAATCGATTCTGAATACTACTTTGTTTTTTCGCCTTGTCCTACGAGGTCGCTCGCTTTAGACGTGCCAATAGCACTTGCAACGGAGTTCGTCGCTGGCTGAATTTGATAGCCATGCTTCGCGAGAAGCTGTCGCATGTCCGCGTTACGGGTCGCCGTAGTTGCCATATCCTGAAGCAGATTGTTACCAATCTGTTGTCCTTGCGGACCCAAGATACCGCTATTCAAACGTTGCTGGTTCGCCTGCAACTCTACTTGTAAACGCTGATTGGCTCGACTCGTCAACACAAGCGAGACACTCAACGCGACACACACCACTGAAAGCAGAAGTATAATAAAATAAGGTAAAGATTTCATGATTTAATAATATCCTTAATACTTTTATTTAATGGATGAATAACCGCTTAGAGCGAAACCCAAGCACCCTTTTTCTTAGAGCTTGTCACTGCGGCCGTAAGGAATTTCATGCCGAGCACACCTTCATCCACACCTGGGTGATCATAAGAGGGCGGAACATTCTTTTCACCCTTGATCACGCGAATCTTACGTTCCAGCGAGGTATGCAAATTAGCAAGCGCTTCGAGGAAGTCTTCGTGATGACCACTCGGGATGCGTCCATACGTTTTAAGCGCATCCGACGTGCCATCCACCGGAGTATTCTGGAAGTAAGTCACACGCGTATTGCCATCGAAATAATGGAGCTCTTCCGCATGTTCCTGAGCCCATTCAATCGAGCCCGTGCTGCCATAAATACGGAAGCCACAGTTATTCTTGTTGCCGATTGCAATCTGCGTTGCCGTCAGGACCAGCGTGGCGCCATTTGAGAGCTGACCGAAGACATTGAAATCGTCATCCAGTACACGACCCGGAAGTGCGGTCAAACGTGCAGATACCTTCTTCAGCCCGAGCCCAGTCGTCCAGAGTGCATTGATCAACGCATGCGTACCGATATCCCCACCACATCCGGAAATGCCGGACATCTTCGGGTTCGTACGCCAAGCAGCCTGCTGCTGTCCGGTCTTTTCGAGCAAGGTGGCGAGCCAGCCTTGATTATAATAGGTTTCAATCTTACGGACATCGCCGATCTTACCACCCTGGACCAATTCACGCGCCACCATCATCATCTGATGCCCGGTATAGGTGTGTGAAAGCGCGAACGGAACTTTTTTGCGCTTTTTCGAAAGGGCTTTGATCGCCAGCGCTTCCTTGATCGAATAACTCAGCGGCTTTTCGCACATGACAGGGAGTCCCGCGTCCAAGCAGGCCAGTGCCTGTTCCGCATGCAAAAAATTAGGCGTCACGATGGTCACATAGTCCAACTCCAACTTGCCCGACTTCCAATCCGCGATCATCATCTTGTAATCCGGATAGCCGACAATACCCCACTCATCAGCAAACTTTGCACACATTGCAGGATCTTGGTGCAATGCACCCGCCACGACTTCGCGTGTAGCATCCAAAGAAATTGCACGATGATGAACCTTACCGAAAAATCCGCCGCCGCCGCCAATCATGCCGACTTTCAACTTTCTCATGTCTCGTCCTCTTTAAACTTTTTTTGGAATAACCATCCGTGGGTTTAATCGTATACGAATCATATAACGATTTGTTTCAGTATAACCAATTCAGCGTTCAAAACGCAAGGAATAATGGAGAAGTGTCAGTAAGTGTCAGCAAGTCTAAGAAGTGTCAATAAGTGTCAGCAAGTTTGGAATCAGAGGCAAATAAGGCAATAACGCAATAAGGCAATAAGGCAATTTCAGGGATTCAGCACCTTAAGTGAATCAATGACAAACAGACCATCTTCGCGGATCAGGACATCATCAAAGTATATTTTCCCTCCACCATATTTCGGGGTCTGAATCAAAACCAAGTCCCAGTGGATCGAGGAGACATTACCGTTGCTCGCATCGTCATACGAGGCACCCGGCGTCAAGTGAATCGAGCCCGAAATCTTTTCATCAAATAAGATGTCACACATTCCATCAGTAATATGCGGATTGATGCCAATGGCGAATTCACCAACATAGCGCGCCCCCTCGTCCGTATCTAAAATGGCATTCAGCCCAGGCGTATCCGATCCGGTTGCGCTTACAATCTTGCCGTTCTCAAACTTCAGTACAATATTTTCGTATTTTTTACCTTCATAGACCGTCGGTGTATTATAGCAAATGACCCCGTTTACGCTCGTTTTAACAGGCGCCGTGAAAACCTCGCCGTCCGGAATATTATTTGCGCCCGTGCAGGGGATGACAGGGATGCCCTTGATGGAGAAGGTTATATCCGTTCCGTTAGGACCTTCAAGCCGCACGCGGTCGGTCTTCTTCATCCAATCGACGAGAGTCTGCGCAGCCGCATTCATCCGACTGTAGTCCATGGTGCAAACCCTGAAATAAAAATCTTCAAAAGCCTCTGTACTCATGGATGCCGCTTGAGCCATCGAAGGACTCGGCCATCTGATCACACACCATTTCGTATTTTTTACACGCCAATCCAGAACAGGGCGCATGATCTTACGGATGGCCGTCATCTTTTCAGCCGGGACATCACTGTACTCAAAGGAATTCTCATAATTTCGAATCGCAACATACCCCTGCATCTTCTTCATGAACTCCAGATCGCTTTCAGCCATGATTTCGAACGACTTCAAGCTCCCGTTCATGTAAAGGGAACGCATGACTTTCGAGCTGACGGTCTTGACAAAGGCATGTCCTCCTCGCGCAGAAATTGCCTTAACAAGCTCCAACATGATTTCCGGGTTGATATCTGTAGCATCCACCAAAACGCATTCATCTTTCTGGATGTGCAGTGAATACGCAATCAGTACATCTGCCAACTTTGCATAGCGTGCATCGTTCATAATATTTTACTTTTACCCTTGAAACGCGATAAAGAAACCACTATACTACCGCCTCTTTCACACCATTCGGAGCGTTGCACAGCCTGGTAGTGCGCCAGCTTTGGGAGCTGGATGTCGGGGGTTCAAATCCCTCCGCTCCGACCAATTTTTAAGCTCGTAAACAGCGATTTTAATCAATGTTTACGGGCTTTTTGTTTTCACATTAACCATTGTTCAGTATCTCTGACACAATTTTCCGCAGGTCACTGGCGATGTAGGGTTTGACAATGGCGCCTTTAAACCCGTACGCTGTAGGATTGATCATCACAAAATTATCGGCGTAGCCGCTGGTGACGATCGCTTTAACTTGGGGATCGAGCGCTTGAAGATCTTTAATGACTTCTTTGCCACCCGGCTCACCAGGAATTGTGAGATCTAAGATAACGAGATCGAAAAACGTGCCAGACGCTAATGCCTGTTTGTAGAGCGCGACGGCCTCCATTGCGCCAGAGGCGGTCGTGACGGAATATCCGCTACTTGTTAGCATTTTAGTGACAAGGTTGCAGATCATGTCTTCGTCGTCCATCACAAGGATTCTTGCGAATTGAGGTGCTGGAAGAATTTCTTTGACGGGTGGGTTGACTTCCACTGGCAACGAGGATAAAGAGGCGGGCAAATAAATGGTAAAGACCGCACCTTTCCCCAACTCCGAAACAACACCGATATGCCCGCCATGTTTGGCGATGATCGACCAGACCGTGGTTAGACCCAACCCACTACCAAAATGCTTCGTGGTAAAATAAGGATCGAAAATTTTACTAATCGTCTCTGGGGCTATGCCCTTGCCATCATCTTTTACAATGACCTTCACATATCTGCCCGGACTAATAACAGAAACAGCACCCGCCTCGAGGTCGGCGTTTTCCAGAGTAATATGCAGGTTGCCCCCGTTAGGCATAGCTTCGCAAGCATTGATTACAAGGTTAGAAATGACTTGATGCATCTGCCCCTTGTCCGCATCTACTGGCCACAGGTCAGCAGCATGACGGTAAACAAGTTTTACGTTTCTGCCAGAAAGATCGAAACGCGCGGTCTCTTCGATCAAGGGACTTATATTAAACGTCTCCTTGATCGGCGAACCGCCCTTGGCAAAGGTTAGCAACTGTTTGGTCAGCCATACGGCACGCGCCATGGATTTTTCGGCTACCACAAGAAAATCATAACTCGGATGATTTTTGGGCAGATCTTCTTTGGCAAAGGAGATATTTCCGTACAACCCCTGGAGAATATTGTTGAAGTCATGAGCGATGCCACCTGCCAACGTGCCAATACTCTGAAGCTTATCTATCTTCTGGATTTCTTCCTCGGCGCGCTTACGCTCGGTAATGTTGGTATCGAACCCCCGGTAGCCCAGCAAATTTTTATTCGTGTCTATGAAGGGTTGCCCCGTCGTGAGGAGCCACACGGTACGGCCATCTTTCGTCTGCGATACATTGACAAAGTTCGTGAACGATTCCTTCCGCTGGAAGACTGCAAGGGTATTTGCCTTAAACGCCGCTCGGCCGGATTCGGGATAAAGATCGTAAAAGTGTAACTGCCCAATCAATTCATCTGGGCGGTAACCTAGCACCTTTGCGACTACAGGGCTGACATACGTGTAGAGACCTTGTACGTCAACATCCCAAAAGAAGGTACCGCTTTGCTCGGCAAGCCGTGCAAAGCGTTCTTCACTCTCCAGAAGATCCGACTCCACTTGCTTACGCGAAGTGATGTCAATAAATGCAATGAGCATCGTCGATACACTGTTGGAATAATTAACGAGGGATACTGATACGTGAGCCCAGAATATCGAGCCATCGCTCTTCACCATTCGTAATTCGCACTGTTGTAGTTCGACAGTTGTCGACAGTTGCTTCCGTAACAGGTAGAAGTTATCAATGTCATCTGTAAAAATAAACTTGGCGAGTGGCCATGCGTACAACTCACTACGGATCACCTTAAGCAGGCTAACAGCAATCAGATTCATTTCCAGAATCACGCCCTTTTCGGTAACGGTGATATACCCCATTGGCGCCAAGTCATAGAGCTCGAAGTAACGCGTGCGTATGGCATCCAGTTCCGCCTGTGACCGACGTAATTCCTCGTTTTGCATTTCGAGCTGAACCTGATGTACGCAGAGTTCGTGAAGCATCAGTTGGATGGCATCGGGCGACAAAGGTTCGCTGTTCTTGGGCAACAAGGCGACTTTCTCTTCAGCTCGCTTTCTGAGTTCTTCATTTTTTTTCATAGATAGCTAGCTTCCAGTTACCGCACCTTGCGCATCGAATACCCTACCGTAATATGGCGCAAATCTACTTTATTTCTTTAATACAAGTGCCGTTAGCAAAATATTCTTGAAGAGAAACTGACCGCCCTGCGGCACTTCAGCCTGAAGACAGAGATGTCCCTTTGCAGGTTCGATGCCATCACGCGACCAAGCCTTCTCGCCATTGAATTCGAGTTCGGCTGTCTTGCCTTTGACCGTCAACTTGAAATGGTTCCATTGATCCTTCTTAAAGAGACTCGCGGCCTTGGTCTTATCCGCACCGCTAATCGCACCCTCCTGTCCTTTTCGCAGATTCACCTGATACTGTTTGGGCCATGGGGATTTGCCTTGAGGCAGCTCACATCGAATATAAATTCCCGAATCCCACATATTCGTATGAAGTTGCTTCCAATCACATTCCAAAATAAAGTCTGCGTACTGCTTCTCCGCTGCAAGGACTCCGTTACCGCTCTTGATGAGGATGGCACCCTCCACCACCTCCGCTTCGCACGTCATGACCTTCCAGCCCTTCAATGTCTTGCCGTCAAAAAGCGACACCGCTTCCTGTGCGTAAGCACTACAACCCAAAATAACAGACAACAGAACCGGATACATCAAACGCTTCATAAGAATCCCTTTATTAATTAATAATGTTTATAGTTTACCGAAAAGCTTGTCACATATACATCTTTTTTATTACTCCGCGGAATAACGGGCGTAGGACTCGGGGGTCTCGTAAAGATAGACAGACTGGATCTGCAGATGTGGCTTCAATTCCTGGAAGATGTAACGCGCCAAATTTTCAGCCGTTGTCTTGAAGGGCAATGCCACGCAACGCAATGCATATTTCACAAGCGTTGCAGCGATGTCGCATTCCATATCGTTCGTTTGATCATAGATGAAGGCATGGTCGAAACGTGAAAGAATGACCATTCAATTACCGCTGTTTCCAGCATTGCCATTTTAGGGGCGCCACGTTGTTGCT
>JBAXOG010000192.1:0-8484 GCA_037133395.1 bacterium
AGAATAAGAAACATGACATCCATGAGGGATATCATTTCTAATCGTGCAGGGCGATCTTCGTATCCGGAAACAAGTTTCATGTGATCAG
Organism: bacterium; assembly: GCA_037133395.1. Lineage (GTDB taxonomy): Bacteria > Verrucomicrobiota > Kiritimatiellia > RFP12 > UBA1067 > CAIZQW01. The sequence goes on from JBAXOG010000192.1 coordinate 89, forward strand.
GTTGTGTAGCCCGTTAGGAGAGTGCAATTGGAGGAACCGTTTTCTTTTGTGTACTGGTGTTGTATGCGATTTCAATCTGGTGAATCAGTTGATCGAGTTCATGCGTGCGTCGTTTGAGCTGTGCAACAAAAAAGTTAAACGGAAAGAGGCATCCAATAGCTACAATAAGTCCTGCTGCAGTGGTAATGAGGGCTTCTGCAATACCTGCTGTTGCCCCAGCCGGATTTTCGATGCCTGCAACACTCAACACATGAAAGGTGTTGATGATCCCTGTCACTGTTCCCAGAATGCCAAGCATCGGTGCAACAGTGATAACAGTGTCGAGCATGGAAAATCCTCTCCGAAGACGATCAATCATTTGCTGCGATGTTGCCTCAAGTGTTTCTGTAAAGCCAGCTTCTCGATTCTCGAGCGCTTGCGCAAAAATCGAACAAACAGGGGATTCAGAGCTTTTTGCAAGCGCGAGTGCTTCGCTGTATTTGCCTTCTCGCGTCAGTGCGATAATATGGCGCTGCTTGGACGCAAAAAAATAATTGGCGAAATTATATTTCCAAAAGGCGAACAGGCGCTCACATGCAATTGTAAATCCCAAGAGAGAGCTAGCTAAAATGGGCCACATCACGGGACCACCGCTTTTGAAAATAGTTATAGCATTGTCCATGGTTTGTACAAACATGGTCACATCACTTTCATCTTAGGAAGATCTTGGATATCCACATAACCTGCCAGCAATCCATTTTCGTCAACAACAGGAAGATCATCAATTTTAAATTTTTCAAAGACACGTAAAACATCAACAGCATAAGCATCGGCATTCACAAAAACGGGTTTCTTTGTCATATATTCTGAAACGCACGAATTTAAAATGTTTTCGCCTCTTGAGAGTTGGCGTCGTAAGTCGCCGTCTGTAAAAATTCCAGCAAGATGTCCTTTTCCATCTGCAATGAGCGCTGCGCCACTCTTGGCTGCTGTCATGGCCATGATCGCATCCTTAACGGTCGCGGATAATGTGAGTCTGGCAATCTTGTCGCCCGTCCGCATGATGTCATACACATGTAGAATTAATGCACGGCCTATCGCGCCAGAGGGATGGTACTTCGCATAGCTTTCTTTTTTGAATTTACGCGCATCCATCAGGACCATCGCTAGCGCATCGCCAACCGCAAGTGTCGCGGTGGTGCTGGTAGTCGGTGCCATACCAAAGGGACAGGCCTCTTTGTCGATTTTTACGCAAAAAACAACGTCGCTCATACGGGCTAGCGAGTTGTCACTATTTCCCACCATGCCGATCACATGAATGTTTAAACGGCGGACTGCTGGTATGAGTTTGATGACTTCATCGGATTCGCCAGAGAAACTGAGTGCCAGCAGGACATCGTGTTCCGCAACCATGCCAAGGTCGCCGTGCATGGCCTGCATGGGGTTCATAAATACACTTGTTGAACCTGTACTGGCAAGTGTTGCTGATAATTTTTCAGCAATGTGCAAATTCTTCCCCACACCTGTGCATATAATTTTACCACCTCGATCCAATGTTTTTAAGATCAAACGAACGGCCTTTATGAATCCGTCACCCAGATCCGCTTGTGCTAATCGAAGACCTTCAATTTCAATCTCCATTACTTGCTTTGCACGCGCAAGTATTGCTTCGTTATCCATGATAATCCTTTCAAATTTTGATTGTTATAGTATGCCATAAAATGCAGGGCATGTCTATCCTGTGCGTATGTTCAGGAGAAACGTTACAAAAGAAGGACTTCATGTACAAGCGCGGCCTCCTTACGATTTCGTACGATCACTTCACCCACAACCCTTGTCATAATAGTATTGGGGATTTGTTTCCGGACCGCTTCTGTAATAAGAATCCAAGTCCCCTGTTTTTTGTTCTCGCTTTCAAGGCGAGACGCTAAGTTGACGGTGTCACCGAGGACGGTGTATTCAAATCGTTTTGCCGAACCAATGTTACCAGCAGTCGCTTCGCCTGTGTGAATGCCGATGCGCATGCGCAAGGAGACGTTATATTTTTGCTCAAAGAGCGGGCGGAGTTCCGCGAGTTTAGCTTGCATTTCAAGAGCTGAACGAACAGCTTCCTCCACATGCTTGGGAAGTTCCGTCGGAACATTGTAAACCGCCATTATCGCATCGCCGATAAATTTGTTAATGTAGGCACCGTGCTTCAAGCATATTTCGGTCATAGGCTCAAAATAGTCGCGCAGGAGATCAGTCAATTGTTGGGGTGGAAGTTTTTCTGATATAGATGTGAAGGCTTCAAGATCTGTGAACAATACGGTAACGATCCTGCGTTCGCCTTGAAGGGCAAGGTTTCCAGAGGCCATGTTTTCAAGATGACTGAGAATCTTAGGGGATACCATTGAGCCAAACATCTCTCGTACGGCTTTACGCTGTTTGTCGATAATCATAAACCGTATGAGAGCCGTTAATGCGAATCCAAGAACGATCGCAGTCAGCGGTTCAAAGGGGGAGGCCGCACAAACGATTGTGCGAAGATAAATAGTTGATCCAAATGTTACACCCGCCAGCAAAATAGCAATAAGCGTTCCTACGGGAATGGAGAAAAACAAACCTGCCGCAATAGATAGAAGACCTAGGATGATGATGCACCCAATTGAAATCGGGCGAGGAAGCGTATGCAGAAGATCATTGGTAAGCATATTGTCGACGAGTGTGGTATGGATGTAAACGCCAGAAACACTTTTGCCAAGAGGTGTATTCACAAGGTCATGAAGTCCAATCGCCGAGGTTCCTAAGAAAACAATTTTTCTTTCTATAGCTTTTCTAGAAATCTCGTTTGATAAAATCTTGTATACGGAATATGTTGGAGGAAGGTTGTTCCGATAATTAAGGATTGCGACAGCACCAGGATCCAAACGAATTGATCGTTCGCGTAAATTGATTGCAACAAGATGTCCAGTGTCTGGTTCGAGTCGATATAAATTATTGCGCTTTCCGAGGTAAAGTCGTACTGCTTCAATGGAAAGCGCAGAATAGAAATTATCTCCGTATTGGATGAGTAGAGGTGTCCGACGAATGATGCGGTCGTAGTCGGGGGTAATAGTCAGGAACCCAGTATCTCGCCGTGTGGCACGGCGGAGTACGGGTAACGGAAAAATACCGCTTCTGGCAGGTGTCAGACCTCTTGGCGCGATGGATGAGTCAGTCGCAATATTATTCCACCGTCGAAGATAAAGAGGATCAGCGGCCGATGCAGCAGGCACTTGACTTAAATAAAATGCGCATCCCAGCACCGTGTGGCCATTTTTGGAAAGTGCGGTTGCAAATGTTTCATCAAAGTCTGGGATGGAAGCAAATGTTTCCGTGGCGATCGGTGTACCGTGTACCGATTCCCAAAGTGGTTTGATTTGCGACGGTGATGTTCGGTCGGGCTCGGAGAAAATAAAATCAAAGGCAACAGCAGCAGGGGACATCTCGGTTAACGTGTTTAATATTTGCCCAAGGCGGTAACGTGTCCATGGCCATTGTCCAAGTTTTGTAATCGAAGCTTCGTCGATATCCAGAACGACAATATCCGTAGATTGATAGGGTTTTGCAGCATATCGTACGGAAAGGTCTTCGACCACTGCCGTCATGCGGTCTAATGTTGGGATGGAATCTTTCAGAAAAAGAATAGCGATTGCTAGAAAAATCCCCAAGCTTCCCGCAAGCATCCCACACAAATGCTGTTTTACCGCAATTGTCATTAGTCTTCATCTCGCGTGAATACATTCCAAAATCGTCTAAATAAAGATTTTCGAATTTGTTCTGTCTTATCCAGGGAGAGCGTATCAGAACGTGAAGAATCATAAAGTTGCTGGGTACGTTCAACAACAAGTTGCGAAAGTGCATCCATGAGCTGGGGCACGGAATGGACGAGTTTCCGCATGGTTGAAGGTGATACCTTCAGAAGATGGGTGGTTATTAGAACCTTAATCGTGGCTGACCGCGGAGCACCTGTGAGAAAACTCATTTCACCTAAAAGAGAGCCCAATTCCGGATCAAAACTAACCACTTTCCCGTCATCAAGGCGTTTTTCACCGTTGATTTTTCCGCCGATGAAAATATAAAGGGCTTCGTCATCTTTTTCGCCTTGTCGGAAAATATATTCACCAGCGGTGAAGGTCACGCGATGAAATTCATGTGCAACCGTGCGGAAAAGGTCTGGGAGCTGATTGTGGTCAAGCGTGGTCGTCGGGATTAGTTTCCTTACGAAATCGCTTTTGAAGAGGTCAACCAGAATGTTCTCTGCATCTGCTGACACAGGATGCTCAACCTGATTAATTTGCGCTGCGGCAAGAAGGACGTTTTCCATGAGTTTCCCTGACATGGGGAATGGAATCTCAATGCCTTTACGTTTAAATTTATACCAGACTGCTTCGTTGATAGCTCCTATAGCCGGATGGTAATTGCTGTAATCTGTAATCCAGACCCTCAGTTCATAGTTGACGGCAAAGTCGGAGAAGGAGGTGAGTAGAACACAGGGAGGCGGATGATGGGACGATGCGTATGTACACTCCGTAGCAGCTTCCAGGAGGCACTGCTTTACTTCGTGGGGAGGATGGTCATAACTTGCAGAAAAAGGAATGTCGAGGCGCCCGCTACGTGTGGGCGCTGAATTGTTAATAATTGTGGATGAGAGAACAGATGCATTCGGGACAGAAACAAGGTTTCCAGAAAGTGTTGTGAGCCAGGTATCGCTCCAATTAATTTGTGTAATGTGCCCATCGAGGGTGCCAATTTTAACCCAATCGCCAATGTTGAATCTACCAGAGGAGTGAATGACTGCTCCTGCAAGCAGATTGCTAAAGATGCCCTGCATGGCAAAGCCGATGATACCCGTCAAGATGGCCGATGAGGTCATCAATACGCTAATGTCCTTCTCATAAATAAATTTTAGCACTAAACAAAGGATGATCGCGAGGATGACACCTTGCGCAAGGTTGCGTAGCACCTTCGGTATTTGACATTTTCCAACGAGTGCAACTGAAATTTCTACAACGAGTAAATCGGCAATGCTCAGCAGGGTGAGCGTTCCCCAAAGGATTAGCCATGCGCTATAAGATGGAGCGGCACTGCACTCGCGATAGTAGAAAAAAAAGAGAGAGACAATGAGGACGAGAAGCGGGAAAATAAAGTGAGTGAGAGCCGACGCGATACGATGTGTTTTTGTCCCTGGGGTTAGCTTAAGGCGTTTTAATTTATAGCGAAGTAAGCTTGCTATAACACAGGTGAGAATAAAAACTAAGATGACATCGGTATAGGCGAGGATGCCAGAAATAAGTTGCTTCATGCTTAGACCTTCCAGGGGTGTACGTGATGCTGACGAAGAAACGAAACATTGTGTTCCGAAAGGGTGCGTTGTCGATTGGCCAAAACATCATCGGTTGCCGTTGGGTTGTGATGCGCAAGACAGATGTTTTGTGCGCGTAAATGTTTGCCAAATGCAATGGCAGTCATAAAGTCAGTATGTCCCCAGCCTTTATGCGAAGGCATGTCAGCAGGTTCATACATGGCATCAATGATTAAAGTGTCGATGGATCCGCACGTGGATACGCAGTGGAGGAGAGGTTCTAATCCGACTTGTTTCTCAAAGGGCTCATCAGGGTGGATCTCAATGTCGTTGAGGATGAGGATCGTCTGACCTGTACGTACATCGGTTGCCAGCAGGGCATAAGCCCCGCCAGGATGCGGTATCGGAAAGGCTTCACATTTAAAAGACGGCGTAGTAAAAACTATACTCCCTGCGTCGTCTGGAAAAATATACCATGTGGGCGGAGAGGGAAGCTCAGCCAGTGAAACCGGGAAGTAGGGGGGGGCGAACAAATGGACTAACGCACGCTGTGTGGCGGTCGAACAATGGACTAAAACTTTCTTTCCAGCGCGATAGAAGGTGTCCAGAAAGAAAAATCCTTGGATATGATCAAAGTGCGGATGCGATACAAATACGTTTATTTCAGTATTGCTATTGATGATTGGGTTGAAACGAAACAATCCAGATCCGCCGTCAACGAGTAAATGTTCGCCGGAACTGCTGGTTAATAAGAGACACGTCGTATCTCCCCCGTAAGAACCGAAATGCACATCTGTCGTAACGCGGCTGCCTCGGACGCCAGCCGCTTCAAATGTAGGAGAAGTGCTTACAGGAGTTTCCATAAGGCGTTAAAAATTGTAACTTAGCGAAAGGGTTACGACGTGACGATTATAAGTATAATCGTAAATGGACGATTGGTTGTCTGTGTAGCGATAGGAGAAATCAGTTGTCCAACGAGTGCCCCATGCCTTCTGTATGCCCAGAACGCCGGAGATTTGTTCGTCGTTTCGCACAGTAGTTTGTCCAGGCATCTCATCTTGATACCATCCCCAATATCCTAATATGCCTCCATAAACGGTAACTTCTGGCATGACTTTATAATCGAGCATGGCAGATGCTTCAAGATGAGTTCCGTCAAAGCCATTCATGTCCGTATCTTCATAGCCAGGACGAACTGAAAGTGTGATGCCGAGCGGAATAGTCTCGAAACTTTTTCGAACCGCATACTGTAATGAATAAAACAATCCCTCTTGACGAAACATCGTTTTACTCGGAACATTTAGGTAATAACGCTCTTCAATGCCCGCCCGCACCGTATGACAGAGCGTTTTGGATTGAACATATGTATATGCAGGGATGACGCCATAAGAGAAAAAGTTATTGATACCTCCTCTGCCAAAATAATCCACTTGAAGCGGTAACTCCAAAATAGAATTGTCGAGTCTTAGGCGAGGTCCCAGAGTGAGAGATCCCGCGTAAATGCTGTAATCTTGGCCTGCTTCAACTGTGTAACTGTAGAGGTTTGCACGGGTGAAGATGGACCAGTCGGATTCTGGCAGTTGGTAAGAAGCCTCAACGTTGCCTGCGAGGGAAGCACCCCATGATTCAAAAGAGGTCGCCCCGCGAGGCAACCACCAAAGACTGTCAGGCGCATAGTTCACATTCGAATCATAGAAGGTGGCAAGGGTAATTTTTCCGTTCACAGCCCAAGCAGGTGTTGCAAGACGTGACAATTCTTTTGCTTTTAGGGCTGCTGCATCACGCACCTCTTCCGGCGGACTCATTTTGAGTATCATGCGATACGTGTCCCGAGCGTCTGTATACATGCTCGCGCGTTCGTAGCAAGAGGCCAATTTCTCACGCGTTCTGACGGTGTCTGCCCCTAAATTAATGATACGTTCATAGATGGGGATCGCCAAGGTCGTTTTGCCAAGCGCAACTGCGGCATCCGCGAGCCGGAGATGCATATCCACAGTCGGGTTTTGCGCGCTGAACAATGCATCCGAGGCGGCATTAAATTCTTCCTGAGGTGTTGCACCCATCAAATTTAGGGCCAATAAATATGCGGAAATACAAAGGGCTGATTTTTTCATGGCTTCTCCTTAGATAGTCTATTAAACAATAAGGGGGACTGTCATCGATATGTCAAACTATTGTGAGGCTGTTTGGCTGGCTTGTTATATTGAATGATATCAGAAACGGTTGTCGGGAGCTGAGGCGTTGGTCCGTATGGTTGCGGCTGGGTAGGGAGCGGAGCAACTCCCGAACGAGAGGCGAGGGGAGCAACTCCAGACTGAGTAATCCGATGATTGTCGATAATAATGTATCCCGGTGCTTTGAATTCGTATTTTAAACCGCGAAGGGTTGTGATGAAAATGCAAGGTTCATTATTCTTTCCAACCTCCATAACGTTCACGACAAGACGATCTTTATTCTCTTGGTCCAAGGTGAACAGACATCCGCGTACACCCACCGTTGCTGATGGCGTTGTAATCTTAAAGTTCTCGGGATTGCCGTTCACCATGGTTCCCGTTGCAAAAGTCGCTTTCCCCTTTTTAAGGGTTGCTTTAAACGTTGAGTTTTGCTGGTCACGCACATACCTGTATTCTTCGATGGATAGCTCTGTTGAAGGTCCTAGTTTGCAACTTGTGGCATCCAGAAAGCCGATCTCAAGGTTCGCATTTGATTCGGTACGCAAAATGTCCTTACTTTGCACAGGTGCATTTTGTACAACTTTAATTTCCTGCGGATTGGCATCGGTGAAGGATACAGCATCTCCTTTTAAAAGAAAAACCTTTCCAACTGGCGCGGCAATACTGGCAGAAATTCCAAGCATTGCACTGGCAAGTATTGTTCTCGACAAGTAGATATTGTTCATGACTGACTCCATTGCTTGATTACGATATTAATTCATAAAAATAATACCTCTTTAACGGAGGTATTGTCAAATGCTATTCGGAAATCTTCCTGATGCCGCGGTCTGTCATTATTAAGGACACCGAAAAGATAAAAAGTGTGTCCGATGAAAAAAGCGCTTCTTTCAAATGCGTGGACACCGTAATCTAAAGGG
>JBAXOG010000193.1:0-8370 GCA_037133395.1 bacterium
GATAATTCTTGTGAATATATTCATTTTCTTGTCAGCTTCCATGCGCCGAAGCCTAGCAGGAGGAGGGCCGGGATACCAAGGAGCACATACACGCCGAGACTTCGTCTTACGCCGCTGACTGTTTTTTCATTGGCGACGGCATTGTCTTCCACTGCTATCACCTTGTTTGTCGCCAAGTCTGGCTGGGGTAAATTTAAATTTTTAGCTTTTAGGGCGGCAAGATTTGTGCTGATGTTGGCAGAGAGACGAGTTTTCTGGAGCACCTTCAACTTTTCCTGAAGTTCTGGCATTGCATAATCATCCGCTTTGCATAACGATGGGGCCTTGATGAGTCTTTGCAATATGTCATGTCGCTGACGGGAATTTGCATAACCCTTGCTCATTTCGCATAAGATGTTGTCGTAAACACGAAAAAGCCATTTGTTATCTTCCTTTGCTAAAGACGCATACAGTGCCTCAAGAATAGCTATCTTCTTCATCGATGGAGCATCCATAAATACAGTCCGCGCGTCCTCACAAATGGAAGATCGTGATTGGCAGTCCATCCTGTCGCCTTCGACAAGAAAACGAAGGAGTGCGTTCTTCGATTCCTCCGCATCGGCAATGCGAAGGTAGGACAGCAAGGCATCACTTCTATTCAAAACATCGTTCTTTTTTTCAACGGCATAGTCCATCAGGAATTCTTTCACGGGTATATCACCGCAAACAGGAAGCCATCCAAGCACACCTGCAACCGCCCGACGGTTTTTATTCCACTCCACCGATTTTGGCGTGAGAAAACTTCTTTTTTCCGAAGCTTCGTTATAAATCTCCATCAGCACCCGGTGTAACTGCTCGTCCGAGATCGCACGAGACACCTTAAACTCGGCTCTCTTTCCCCACTCCATACTTTCATCCGCATTAAAGTTGCGGTTTAAATACTCTTTCAGGGTTTTATCATTCATCCCCGCGTAGGCGGCTTGGACGACACTTAACAGGCAGACGAAAATGAGTTTTGTTGATATATTCATGTGGTTTCCTTTCAATGTACGGGTTGGCGCAGACCCATCTGATTGAGTCCGACGCTGATCGGTATGCGGTCTGGGCCGTAAATCGCTGTGAGGTAGTCAAGGGGGATGTCCGCGCGTGATTCATCGCCAGAACCCATGATGACGAGAGGAGTCAGGTTGCGGTAGAGGAGGTCAGGCGCGTAATACCCTGTTCCAACGCCGCCGCTCCAGTTCAACGGGTACGTCTTCTCTTCGGAGACCAGTCCGTCCCCTGGATCATATTCATACATTTCAGACAGGCCGCAGGCATGGCCACACTCATGTGCGAGGGTACTCAGTAATCCGTCAGCTGCGACAGCCATCCCCCGACGAGCTGCCCCTAACGGCAGCGTCATATCTGAGTGTTTACCTCTTGCATCGAAAATCGAATTCACACAGTACAGTTCCAGCCCGCCCGTATTGTTCGTGTAGGAACACATCTCGCTAAATGCGGTGTTGTTTCTTATGTCAAACCAGTCAGTTCTGTTTGTGATAATATCCGCACCTATCAGCGTAAACGTCATTGCAACCTGCCGGTAGATGCGATTGGCCTCGGAGATCCAGTCGTTGACGGTGGACGTGCTGACTGCTGCGACGCCGTTGGAGTCGCAGATGATGTAGGCTCGAACCTGCACGGTCTTGGGTTCAACCACCTTGCCGAAGATATACGGCTTATAGGTCGAGGGCAGTCCGTCAATGGTGACCTCCAGCTTGTATTCGGATTCAGTGCTTCCTCCGTGGATGACGGCGGTGCGCCCTGTGTCGTAGCCCGCATACATGGTCACGCCGCCAGAGGCGACGCTCCAGTGGATAGCGCTGTCTGGCACGATGCCCGGAGGCACCACGTCAACCTTGTACATGGCTAGCCCGCCTGTCTCGACTCCGCAAGGGTTGAAGATGTAACCCTGCTCGTTTGAGTCCGTTGTGATCGGCTCCAGGCGCACGGGCGCGGCCGTGAGGTCAATGACCGTATAGACGCTGCGGATGATGAAGTTGGTCGGCACAAACCCGCCGGAGCCGTCGTCCGTCAGCCCTTCCATCTTCCAGTCCACGTAATCGACTTGGCTCGTGGAGCTTGAGACGAGCCCCTCGACATAGACGGTCTGGGCCTGATCGATCTGATGCCCAGAAACGATCCGTGAAGTCTTGTCCGGACTCTCAAAAATGCGCAGGTTGGCCGAGATCGACTCGACGCTGCACACCCAGTTGGTCGGGTTGTGGGAAGGGCACGGGCAGCAGGATTGCGGCGGTGTGTAGGGCGTCACCGCCAGCAGGTCGTCCTCGCCGTCTACATAGTCGTCCTCGTTGTCGATGATACTGTCGACGTCGTTGTCATCGGTGTTGGCGTAAATGATGTGCGTCCCGCCCGCACCGTCAAAAGCGTTGATGAAGGCGTTACAGTGAGTGTTGGCCCATGCTCCGTCTTGAACCGGTGCGGACGCGTCTGACGGCGTGAAACTGACGTTGACCCACGTCGCGTCGTGCCCGATGGTGATGCTGTTCGGCGCGTTGGTCGTCCATGAACCGTCGGAGGACCATTCATAAGCCCCCGTCAAAGACGGCATAACATAGGCCGTGAATATTTCACAGTAAGCCCCGTAGTAGTGACAGCAATGACTTATCGGAGGTTCGATAGAAAGGAGCGGGAGTGCGACATTGCCGAAGCATCCGCCTTTGCCGTCCGGCTGCGGGATGTCGTAACGCACGGCGGCCGGGCGGTTGAAGGAGATGCTGAACGGTGTCTGTGCGCCGTGCGGGGACGTGAAGGTTACAGGATACGCCTCGCCGGGGGTGCGCCAGAAAATCCATGAGCCGGGGCCTGTGACCATGACGCGATTGTTGCCGACGGCCAGCACGCCCGTTTCGGGCGGCGGAGTTACAAGCGTCACTGTCACGCTGAAGAGATTGTCCCATCCCTCTGGCGTCTCGTAGAAGTAGAATGGGTTGCTACCGAACCTTAGTTCCAGCCAGTCCGCCCAGCCGTCGTTGTCCGAGTCAAGGAACGGATCGACAGAGGGGGCGATGTTATTGATGAGTTTGAAGACGAGATTCGTATCTGAAAGGGAATAGCCCGTCAGGTCGATGCCGTCGGGGATGCCGTCATTGTTTTCATCCGGATTGAGCGGGTCCGTGCCGTTGGCGATCTCGGCGGGGTCGAATATTCCGTCTCCATCAGTGTCATGATTGCGCGGGTCGGTGTGGTAAATGAAAAGTTCATCCGCATCGAAAAGCCCATCAGAATCAAAATCCGGCACATTCGGGTCGAGGTCGACGAGGGACTTCCACCGCAGCTCGAATGCGGGCAGGAATGACGGGTGTACCGAGAGGAGCGCGTTCGTATAAAGGACTGTCTCGCCGCCGCCGTTGTTCTGTGCGCCGATCAGGAAACAGTTTGTGACTGTGTCGTAATTGTTGGTCGCAGAAGGGAAGTAATAGCGGCAGGTGAAGTCCCCGTTCGCATAAAGCTCAGCCTGCACGGTTGCGAGGCAGTTGGTGTCCTGCCCGAGAAAGACGTCCTTCCAGGTGAAAAGGGATGAGTTCGTACCGGAGGCGTACCAGAAAACGCCGTTCGTCGGCACGATGTCCGATGGCGTCTGCAGGACGGAAATGTAATTGACCGCCGTGCCGTCCGGGATGCCGTTCGTAGCGGGGACAGGCGAGGACTTCGGGCCGTCAAATGAAAGCATGCCCGATGCCGCAATGTAAAGGTTGGTGACTGTCCGACCTCCGAACGCGAAGCCCTGCGGGAGGCACCCCTGCTGCAGCGGGACCGACTGTCGCGCCACGGCGTAAGGCCAGTTCGTATAGGTCACGGCGCCAGCGGGGGCGTCAAGCACAGACGGCTGGATGTTCGTCACACTGACGCACGCGAACCCGCCGAGGTACTGCGATGCGGTCAGGACGGCGTTGCTTGTGAAGGGAGGTAATCCCGAAAGCATCGCCCATGTGATGCCGGACGCACCTTCAGTCGAACTGGCTCCCATCATACTGTAACTCTGGTCGGAAGGGTTTAGCGTTTGGGGGTCAGCGGCCTCTTCCGGCCTACTGTTAGAATCGCCTTCCATGGACTCACGGGCTGCTTCTGGAAGACTGTCGCCATTACCGTTCCCGGAGGATTGCTGGCTGTCCTTGTCCTGTGCCCAGGCCATGAAGGCGACTATCAGGATATAAAAGACCTTCACCTTCTTAGAGAGGTCCTTCCAGGGGCTGGGCGTATTCCTGATCGAGCGGAAGAAGCGGGCGTTGCGGAAGTCTCCGACCAGGGCGACGAATAGGATCAGTGTCAAAATAACGAAAAACATCTCCTGGGGGATTGTAAGAAGGGATGTCATATTGATTTACCTCAGGAGGATTTGAGTGCCGTCCAGCACAAATGAAAACGTCGCCTGTTCGTCACGGGCGTCCCATCCCCGTGCGGTCAAGGCCGCCGTGTCCCACTGCTTCGGGCTCATCCACGAGGGTATGCCTTCAAGTCCGTCAAAGGCGAGCTGGTTGCCAGCCCCGTCCTTGAAGGAAAGCGACAGAGGCGTACCATTCGCGGAAAAACGCATGGCCATCTTCAATGTGCGGCTTACCGCTGTCAAGGCATCCTGCGGGACGCACGTGAATCTTTGGAGGAGGTTGCCAGAAAGGATGAACCATGCACCACGATCCCATCCGACTGTAGCGGAGGTCTCCTCGGCAGGCAAGCGTCCGTCCTTATCAATATCCGTTCCGAACGCCATCTGCACATTGTTGGACGCGGTAGCAGTGAAAGTGATTTCAGCCTTGAAGAATCGCGTCTCGGCTTGCCGTGGTGGCAGTGGCACGTCTTGTGATGCCTCCCATCCGGCATGGGGCGGCGGCAGGTTGGTGATAACCGTCGTGGTCGCATGGGCGTACAAGGAAACGATGAGCAGAGTTGCGAGAATAAGGAAATTAGACCCAAGTTTTGAGACAAGAATGCTTTTTTTATAATCTCTGTGCGGGTTCTTGAATCGGTCTGTCTGTCGTGTCATGCGTGTGCCCTTTCTGAGGAGGCAGCGCGAAAAAAAAGGGCGCGGTCTCCAGTCTGTGCCTCAAGGAAGGTACCGGCAAGCACCCAGCAGAAACACAAGAGCTGGAGGCGCGCCGAGCGGCGCACCTCCGGGCATCTCGCTTCTGCATTGAAAATTTGCCGGTTTTCCTTGAAGCGTTCATGCGCGTTAGCGCAAAAAAACATATCGTGGGCATTTCTTCCCACTATGATAAAGAACAAGTTTCATCCTGCCAAAGCAGAAGATAAATGTAGGGTACGATTTTGGCGGATCGTTTTCAAGAACAAAATGCGATATTAAAAAAAGCTATTGCTATTGCTTGCTTTTCGTATCTACTTTTATACGGTCATGACGGTAAAGTTGCCAAGCATTCCACAGGTTGTGCCAGAGCACATAGAGGGTCGGCCCGAGCGCGACGAGGGGATTGGCATACGTCAGTGCAAGATAGACGGTAAACGAGTTGTTTTTCTGCCCGAGGGCTTGACTGCATTCAAGTCCATATTGTGGACGCCCGATGAAGTAGCCGACGATGAAATTGGTGACACAGATGGCAAGCGAGAGCCCAGCAATGGCGCTGAGCAAGGCCCAGGGCACATGTGCCTGCTGGTCGAGGAAGTGGCGCGCTTGGGAAGCAATGAGGACAACAAGGCTAATCCACGAATAAAATGTCCAACGGGCTAAGCGTTCGCCCATCTTTTGCGCAAACGGCTTTGACCCGGCGCGGATTAGCATGGCAACGGCCAGAGGCACGAGCATAACGGACAGAACGCGCACAAGCACGTGTTGCGTGATGCCGATCGCTGGTGTGCCAAGGACTAGAGGGATGAGCACGGGCATACAGCACGAAATGAGAAGGTTCGAGAGCATAAAGGCGGTCACCGTGTAGGCAACATTGCCTCCGATGAACGAAACAATGACCGCAGTTGCAGTCGCTGTCGGGGTGATTGCGGTGAAAAAGGCAACCATGGCAAGCTCAGGGAATCCTGCGAATAAAAAGAATTTCCAGAGCGCACAAGCAAGAAGAACATTGAAGCCGATCGCGAGAAATTGGCTACGATGAATCATCTTCCAGGAGGGTTCAACCCGAAGAAAGACAGCAAATAACATGAAGATGAGCAAGAATCGAATCAGCCAACTGTAGGTATGAAGTCCCGGCAGAAATCCGCCGATCGCAAAAGCGATCAGAAGTCCTACGGCACGTAACACTGCAAAGTTCATTCCCTAAAGCCTATTCGGATTTAAGTTCCCGCTGTTGCTTCTTCGATTTCTTTTTGGCCAGATCGAAGAAGGTCGCTTTGGCGAAGGTTTCTTCCGAGATAAACGAATTCTCGTCTGTCTCTGCCTCAAGTACGGGGATGGTTACCTTCGCGCTGCGTTTTTTTGCTTTTTCGATGTGGAATGCGCCCCGGGGTATGGGCTTGAGTAAATCCTGAAGACGCTGCTTGAATGCGAGAACACCTGGATCTTTCGAATCGAGCGCGGACATCGAGATGGGCTTGGTACGTGTTTTTTTGATGAACGCTGGAAGGTTTACAATCGCGGCCTGTTCATCCATCTTGTTTGCAATGACGATAGAGGGGCGTTTGAGAAGGACCTCATCGTATTGCTTGATCTCTTTGCGCAACTGTTTGTAGTCATCCCAAGGGTTGCGATCATCCGTGCCGGCCATATCGATGACGTATACGAGGACGCGTGAACGGGAGATATGCCGCAGAAAATCGAGGCCGAGTCCGATACCGTCTGCAGCGCCTTCGATGATGCCTGGAATGTCCGCGACACGGAGCTGCGAAAAGTTCTCGTAATTCACCGTTCCGACAATGGGATTCAGGGTCGTAAATGGGTAACTTGCGACTTTTGGGCGTGCGTCGCTGATGTGTGTCAGGATCGATGATTTGCCCGCATTGGGAAATCCGAGAAGGCCGGCGTCTGCGATGGTTTTCAGTTCGAGTCGGAGGCGGAATTCATCGCCAACCTCGCCCGGCGTGTGCTCCGTGGGTACCTGATGGGTTGATGTACGAAAATGAACGTTTCCAAGTCCACCGTCACCGCCTTTTGCAATGATGACTTCCTGATCATGGTCAATGATATCGGCAACCATGTCATTGGTCTCTTCGTTGAAAACCTCTGTGCCGCAGGGGAGGAGAACGACAAGATCCTTACCCATGCGGCCAAACATTTTCTGGCCTCTTCCCGCGACGCCGTCTTCTGCAAAGACAAGGGGCGAGAAATAGAGAGCAAGGAGTGAGTCGACATTACGGTTGCCCTTGAAAATGATATGGCCACCGCGCCCGCCATCCCCACCGTCAGGTCCGCCCTCGGGCACGCAGGCTTCACGGCGAAAGCTACAACTGCCGTCGCCCCCTTTTCCAGCGCGGATGTGGATGGAAACTTGATCAACAAATTTACGTATTTTCATGGGAAGAAAAAAAACAAACGACCAGCGACATTCCAACGTGCGAAACAGACCGAAGTCAGAAATCGCGGGGGTCACTGGTCGTCTAAGTAAGAAGCAAAAAATTTACTCGACTATCGGAATGATGGCGATCACTTTGCCATCTTTCTGGAACTTCACGGTTCCGTCGACCAAGGCGAACAACGTGAAATCACGTCCCAAGCCTACATTCAAGCCCGGATGAACCTTGGTTCCGCGCTGACGAATAAGGATTGAGCCTGCTGTGACCACTTGTCCTTCATACCGTTTTACACCCAATCGCTTAGCGTTACTATCGCGACCATTCCTCGCGGCGGCTGCACCTGCCATAAAATACTCTCTTTCTTAACTGTTGGTTGCCCTAAAGGAAAAATCTCCTTTAGCGTCATACTTAAGCAACTGATTTAACTGTCACGACCGTCAATTCTTGGCGATGACCAATCTTACGGGCATAACCTTTACGGCGTTTTTTCTTGAAGTTAATGAGCTTTACGCCCCGCTTGTGGCCCATGATGGTCAGGACAACCTTCGCGTCCTTCACATAAGGCATACCAATGGTGAGTTCCTTGCCGTCCGAAACAGCCAGAACGGTGTCGAGCTCGACATCGGTTCCGGGCTCAGCTCCGAGGCTTTCAATTTCTAATGTGTCACCGGCAGTTACACGATACTGCTTTCCACCTGTTGCCAACACTGCATACGCTTCCATGTCTTTACCCTTCATCAAACAACTATTCTGTCTAATCGGAATACCTTATACCGCGACAAAATGAGGTGGTACTTTATCGAATTTCATCGGTACTTGTCAAGAGGCAGCTTCAAGAAATCTCATTTTTTTGTTCTTCGTCAATTGACAAACTAAGTTAGACCCTCCGTATTCGGAAAGGTCTAACTTACT
>JBAXOG010000194.1:0-8365 GCA_037133395.1 bacterium
GTCAACTGACATTCGAAAGGCTATATGATTTTTTCGACAAACCGTGAAGAACCAACTATTGATCGTGAAGTTCGAATTGGCCGTCAGACTTGAGTTTACATACGTGTTGGTGTTGTTTGCAAACGAACTGGTCCCGTAAGCGGTCAGGTTGGTGATGACAGCTGCGCCATTGTTGATGGCCCAGTCGTTGCCAAGGGTCGCATAGCCGCCGAGGATGCCGTTGCTGTTCACCGAGGTGGTGGTGAACAACGCGATGCCGGAACCGTTGTCTGTCTTCACAAACTTGATGGTGCCTAGCCCTGTGCGTGAAAGCGGCCCCAGGTTGAAGGTGAGGTTCTGATTCGTGCTGGCGACCAGCGTCGCGGTGCTGATGCCATTGCTGAGTACGAGTCCGTTAATGGTCTGTGAGGTCGCCTGCGCTGTATTGCCGGTAGCAGTGAGATAGGAATGACTCATTCTCAGTTCTGACGTCGGCGAGAGCTTGCTGGCATTGTTTGGTCGATAATCGAGGTCAAGGTACGTCATGTCGAGAGTTGTTCGCCCGCTATAGGAATTGCTTCCTTTGTAAATGAAATACCGGTTGGCAAGGCTCATATTTCGTGAGCCGCCGGTTTCGCTGATGTCGCCCGTGAAGATCAATTTCCTGTTGCCGCCCATGAGTTGAACCAGGACATCGAGATCACTGGCCAAGATGACCGGCGCGGAAATAACGTTGACTTGTGCGGCACTAAAGGTTTCGGAGTTGAGAAACAGTTTCGCATTGCCATTTGTGGTGGCAAAGGTCAAAGAGCCGCCCGTGCCAGCGGCAAGCTCCATAGTGTTTGTAGCCACCGTTCCCGCTCCGCCGTAGGTCAACTGGCTGAGCGTGATGGGAACGTTGAGGGTGTTCGTCTGACTTCCTCCCGTCACCGTCAGCGATACGGTCGCCACGTCGCCTGTGGCATTGGGATAGGCCGTGGAGGGCGTCCAGTTCGCGGTATTCGTCCACGCAAAATCACCGCCCGCCGTCGGAGTCCATGTAGCTGTCAATGCCAGCACGGCAGTTGGCAGCGTGATCGCTCCTGCGAATATCAGCACCGCGAAAGTGCCGATTAAAAATCTGCCACTCGTTTTTGTTGTCATAGTTTTTTCGCCTTTTTTAGTATTGGGGCTACTCTGCGCGAGAGACCACTCACGGCAAAACCGTTCCCAATCTTTTATAATTATAGCACATTTTTCCGAAATTACCAACGGACATTTTGTGCAAAACGTCGGACAGTTTGTGCACGAAAAAAAGGGGTTTTTACCACCGATTGCTGCGAAGAGACACCGATTTAAGAACACTGGCATCCCACAGGAAGGCCGGTGAAAATTGGGTTCCGGCTCTGCCAGATTAGGGCACCACGCCGAGCTCGTGAGGTGTGCCGCGGGTCAACACCTGGACCTCAAGCCACGGCTGAGGAAGCGAAAGATCGTTATTGACGCGGAACGAGACTTCGGATGTCGCCTCAAACGCCCGGGTCTCCGACGAAAGATTCCTGATGAGATTCCAGTTGCGGTCATAAACCTTTACCCCTGCGTCTTTCTCGTAGGTCAGGTATTCCCCTGAGCGGATCTCGCCTTTGACCGTAAGCGTCCCTTCCCCAAGCTGGAAGACGGGATCGCGAAGCATCGACGGTACGTTTTCCAAAAGTTCCAGCCTCGTCACCGCGATTCTTGCCTGACTGTTCGGCGGGAGATAACCGACCCCCATTTTCACCCGGCTCAGTGTTCCGGAATAATCGAAGTGAGCGGCGGCCATGCGCCAGCCCCACGCCGCGTTGTTCCACGCAGCCTCGCCGTGCGGGATCACGAACTGCTTCGTTCCGGTAAAATCGATTTTGATCACATAGTCGTGCGTTCCCCGACCTTGCAGTTGCACAAGCAAGACACTGCCGCTTCCGTCGCCGACGACCGTAAGTCCGAGTGCCCGCCGTCCGCGCAGCGGTATGTTGCAGGACCATGACGGCAACTCGTCCACGCTGCAATAGGACTGTCCGCTCGGATTGCTGGCGGTCAGGACAATGCGCCCGTTCTCCATGCGTGCCTGCGTGAGACCTGCCGGACCGATCGTTTTCGGCCATAATTCCGTCGCGGCCTGACGTTCTCCGCCTGCGTCATGCGCACGATCCTTTCCTCCGTCTGTCCCGGTCCGATAATCGTCGAGCTGCGCCTTTTTCGCGTCGTCCTGTTCGTTGGCTTCGCTCCCTTTTTCAAGCGCGCCTTCGCGCCGCGCGAAAGCCGGGAGCACGCGGATGATCAAACCGGGCGTCTGGACGGAATAGGGGTTGACGAGCTGAAGCGTCTCTCCGGGTTGCACATATTGGCGCGGCGCGACAGGGCCGAACTCCTGCCCCGTGATCCAGGGAGCGTCCAAGGCTTCCCGACAGAGGATGCGGGTAGGAACAAACAAGTGTTTTCCGTCACGTTCCTCCATGACCAGTACGTCACGGCTCTGATGATGCTGACTGCGATATCCCAGAGGACTTTTAATGGTCGACAAAAACTGGCGGATGTAGTCCAGGTCCCTGTCATTCAGACGAAAGACGACTTTCTTCCAGCTTTGAACCAAGCCCATAAGCGTCGTTGCCAGACCGTGGTTTTCCAATAGCTCCTTTGAAACGCCGAACATGGGCTCAGGCTTCTGGAGTCCCAGGCGTCTAGCCTCATGTAGAATCTTGGAGGATGCCTCGTAATGGGCATCAAGCCAGCTTGACGCATTGCGATCCCCATCCAGGAGAAGAGGGAAGGCGATAGGCCAATACCCCAGCTCTTTGAGTTCCTGAATCTTGCTGAACCGCCGTTCAAGATTCCAGACGGAGGGTACACCGCCGGAGGTGCTCGTAGTGGTGGGACGGTTGACGCCCTGCGCTACGAAAAAGGTAAATTTGTCAAATCCCCACGCTTGTTCGGAACGGTGAATCTCCGAGCCGTCATAATGCTGGTGGTCAAGCTGAGCCTCGTTGATCAGCTCGGAATAGCGCCGGGCCATGATCCGCACAAGGTCAGTCTTGGGATCAGGCACGTAATTCTGGCCGTAAGCCGAGTAGAGCCCAGTCACCTTCTCGCCCGCCGGATGAGCAGCAACCGAAGAGCCGTCCAGCCCGCGGCCCTGAATCTTGAGCGTCCAAACCGGGCCATCGCTGTCCGCGATATCAGCGAGCCGCAGGATCTCCTGACCCACGACGAAGGTGTTTAAATACCAGTAGGTGTAAGGGAACCGCAGACTGGGAATGGAGACGCCGGGATCGGGACGGACGCGAAGCACGTTCGACTTCTCGCCGGCCGTCGCTTCCATCCGTCCCCGGAACCAGGCTTCCAGCCGCGGATCGATTACTCCTTTATTCACGAATTCGGGATCATTCGGTCCAATGCCGCCGCTGACATTATGCAAGCGGAGCAGCATGCCGTTGGCATGCACATACGCGCTGTATTTTTTTAGATCTTTCCGCCCCCCTGGGAAGACCTTGGGATTCACGTCCACGAACGAGCGCGTCCGCGGCCAGTATTCCTCGCGCCAGGTATCCGTATGGAGATAGATCCGGCGTATTCCCGCCGCCTTCATTTTGTCGGTCAGATAGTAGAGTTCTTCCTGCGTGGAGGCCGATAACGTGGTCTCGCTCAAACCCGCGAATTCCTGATAGTAGGCGTCGATCCATTTCCAAACCTCGTCTTCCGTCCAAGGCCGTCCGATGTCCGGATGCGGCAGAGCCTCTGTCGCCCAGATCTCTGCTAGACGTTGATCGTTTTCCTCGGGCATCCCACTCCACGCGATCGCAAAGCCGCCCAACGGGTCATCAGGATTCTTGTTCCAGAGATAGGGCCAGTTAAGAATCAGCTCGTTCTTCCGCGATTTGTTGACCCCCATGTAATCGAGCGGAACGACTTCGCAGGCGCTTGGCGTCCGGCAGGTGAATTGAAGCCCCAGCGAGCGGTCGTCGAAATCGCCGGTCGCCTTTTTGAGGATAAGGGCAAGGTGCTTGGGGTACTCCTTGATCTCGACCTCGAACGTCGGCAGTCCCGGAGTCTCCGAGCCGACCCGCCAGAGGTTTCCTGTCACGGCGACGGAGGATAGACGGATCCGGTCTACGGTTCTGCCATTGAATTTCAGCAGGTAGAAGTCGCATGCTGGATCCATCGCCTTCAAGGCGTTGAATGTCATCGCCTGCGGGATGACATCGGCGGAGATCGCCTGAGACGCATACATCAGTGCCCCCGCGAACAGGAAAATCAGCCGCGTGCGCTTCATGGCTTGACCCCGATCAAGACGTTTCCAAAGGTCGCCAGAGCGTTCGGCGCTCCTATGAATTTCCAGTAGATTTTCAGGGAGTCGTTTTGCGTCTCGCTCTCAACGCCTTTGCCGGCGACCTGCAAGGGCTTGCGCGTGCCCAGTGTCAGCACGAGGGTCGAATCCTTTCCAACAGGGACGCCCTCGATTCGAAGCAGACGAAGGCAGAGCTGCTTCTCCTCGGCGGCGAATGAACAGGTGAAGCGCGGAAAGTCCTTCTCGCCTTGCAGCAGCCAGCCTCCGTCTTTCCGGGTTATGCGTACAAGCGGATATTCCCTGACCGTGGTGCCGTTAAACGTGAGCACGGAAAAGCCGTTTCGCAGTTGCGCTTCCTTGACCAGCTCCTCGCCTCCGAGCAAGAGGCTTGTGATGCGTCCGTCCGGAAGAAAGCGGATCACGCTCACTTCCGCGGCAACCGGTCGTGAACCCTGCTCAGAGGCCAGAAGACCGGTAATGAGAAGTATGAGCACAAGGAAGGTTTTCATTGTTTATATCGGAATGAGTCCATCCGTTACTGAATGCAGATACACGTTCCTAGGATGCCCTTGTAATGCAGGACAACGTCCTGTCCTGCACCTCCGGTATACTTGATGCTGAACACGCCCGGGATGCTTGATACCTTGAAATCCGTATCGTTCGTGAACCGGCCGGTTACGGCAGTTCCTGGAATGTTTCGGATGATCGTGAAGCTATCGCCCGGAGTTGGCACGTAGCTGTTCTCAAACGAGACGGACAGCGTGCTGCCCGTGACGTCGATGGCGCCCTTGGTAACGACACAGCGGTCGCAACTGCCCACGCCGCCCACCTGCATGGCATACGTCGCGCCACTCGCCAACGCCAGGCCGCCGACGGTCAGGGTCCCGATGCTGTTCGTGCCCGGCTTCAGGTAGCCTCCGCTCGCCACGTTGACCACGCCCGTAATCATTCCGATCCCGCCCAACGTAGCACCCGAGAACACGTTCACCCGGTTCGTGCCCGTCGCGGAGCCCGCCGTGTTGCACGCCCACAGCGTGCCGTTGCTGACCGTCATGCCGGCGGTGAAGTTGTTGGTTCCCGTCAGAAGGGTTGTCCCTGAGCCAAGCTGGATGACCTGACCAACACCGCTGATGACATTGGACACCATCAGCGTGTCACTGCGGTTGAACGCCAGCTTCCCACCGTTGTTGACCGTTATCGCGCCAGTCCCCAGCGTTCCCGACGTGCCGTTGTTGCCGATGCGCAAGACGACATTGGTTGCGATAACCGTCTGAGCCGAATAGGTGTTGGTCCCTGTCAAAACATGCTGCGCGACTTTTGTTTGAGCACTGCTGAATGTGAGCGTACGGCTGGAATTGACCGACCCCGTGATATTACCTGCCAGAATGAAAAAATAGGCATCAACTGACTCATCCGAGTTCTGCCCCCGCCGGATGTTAAAGTTTCCCGTTGTGCCCATGTCACTGAGGATAATGTTGTTTGGCAATGTGTAGGCCGTCGCCAGATTCGTGTTCACCCCGCTGTCGAGGGCAATTGTCGGAGAAGATGCCGTGCTGGCGTTGGACTTCTGATTGATCATCGTCACGTTGCCGACGCCGAACGGCGTAATCGTACTTCCCCCCGTGAAATTGTAGAAACGAGCTTCGACAGAACCGCGAACATCCAAACCCGATGTCCACGTCGTACTGTTAAACCGAAAAAATAGCGTCGCAGTGTCGTTAACGGGACTCCACGTCAGCTTTGCCCCCGTGAAAGCGCCCACAACGTCAATGGGCCGCCCCGCTGAGGACCACGTCTGATCCTCCGTCAGTTCGACGGCGTCATTCAAGTACCACCAAGCAGTCGCAGGCACGCCGTTGGATAAGCCGCCGGCACCGATCTTCACCTTGCGCGAAAGCGTCAAGTTTATATTGCCGTCCAGACTGTCCTTCAAGGTCAACGAATGAAGCGTGACATTCGTGTACGCGAGATTTTCCGTCGGGGAAAACGCTCCGCCAGCACTCCGCCCGAACACCACCACATCATCCCCCGCAACCGGCGCCACGCCGCCCACCCAGTTGGAACCCAACGCCCAGCTCGTCGTGGTCGCACTCGCCGACCACGTCTTCGTGTCCGCCTGCGCAGAAAATACGATCATCACGCCCGCGAGAGCATGGATCATCCATTTGAAATTCGGGTTCATTGTCATAACGGTTTTCCTTTTTTTATTGAGACGACCCTTCGCGAGAGGCCACTCTCGACACATTAGTCCCTAATCTTTATTAATTATAGCACATCTTTTTAAAATTACCTACGGACAATTTGTGCAAAACGTCGGACAGTTTGTGCACGAAAAAAGAGGGGATTTACCGCGAATTTTTGGACTTGGGACTCTCGACTTGAGATTTGCAGTGACACCCAACTGCTGACTGCACCTACTCCTCTGCGGACTCCTGTTTATCGGTGTGTCACGTTTGTTGTTCGCAGATTTTCCACATCTTCCGTATGAAAGACTGGACGCGCATCGCTTTTTTCGAATGTGATGGCGATGTTTTTAAGGGTGAGCCCTTTAACATGTCGCGCATAGAGGAAACTGGAGGGCAGGACGCCGAAGAAGAACTGCTCGGGATAGCGGGCGATATCTTCAGGAACAGTCTGCGCGGCCTCTTGTTGTGTTCCCCCGCCCGGTAAGGTGATCTGGATGTTTTCCAACTCGACGTTTTCGATTCGATGTCCAGGAATGCCGGTCAGCATCAGACCCAGTCTGTCACGTTGCTCACCGGTCACCGTCGCCACGATATTCTTGATTCGGATGTTGCGTATCAAGCCAACCGGCACGCCTTCGGGGTTCTGGGCTTTCGCGTAAATCTGCTCGACCGGCTGGTTATAGGCGCGACCACGATTACCGAGCCTGATGAAGATTGGGCCACCCACGCGTTCCATGCGCAGATCGGAGAGGAGGACATTCTCCATGCGACCGCCATCCACCAGTAACAGCTTGATGGCTCCCATTGGGCAATCGTGGAAAAACGAATCAACCACCTGGATGTCCACAAACCCGCCGCGCGACGATGTGCCCAGTTTGAACCCCGCTGTATGGCTGCTGAGTTCACAGGTCCGCACAACGATATTCGAACAGGGCCTCAGAGTCGTGCTCTTGGGACATATCGCGTCATCCCCAGAGTTGATACGGCAATTCTCAATCTGCACGTCTTGGCAACCGTCCAGATCGATGCCGTCATTATTGACATTGTTATCCTTGCTTTCAATCCTGATGCGATTGAACCGCACATGATCGCAATCCACCAGATGCAGTCCCCATGAGGCAGAATTTTTGAAGGTCAGATCAGAAAAGGAGATTTCTTTGCATCCGACCAGCCGCATCAGCATGGGACGTTCTCCGAGCGTTTTCCCTGTGTGGACGGGAAAGGCGGTCTGGGTTCCCCGCGCGTCAATGAGACCGCGACCGCTGAAAGCGATATTTTTCGCCTTCTGTGCATAAATTAAACAACGCTTAAATGCAGGCGCCTCGACGGCACCAACGACATTCGTCGCGTAGTCGATCAGGTTGGTACTGCCGAGCAATTCTGCATTTTGTTCGATGTGAAACGTGACATGGTCGCTGATGCGAATGGTTCCCGTCACATAACGTCCGTCCTTCACCCGAACGGTTCCGCCACCCGCCTTTGAGCAAGCATCGATGGCACGCTGAATAGCGGCTGTGTTTAAAGCCTCGCCATCGCCCACAGCACCGAATGTGCGCACGTCAAACACGGCGTTGCACCCTCCAGCCAACTCCAGTTTACATCCGGTCAGTGTCAGCAGTGTGCCGACACACACCGACACGACGGTACGCCGGAAGCGACCGCCTAATCCTCTTTCAAATGCTGTACGGTTTTGAGTCTTGGTGAGAAACATTTTCAAAGTTATAATTCCTTTTTCTGATCCGTTGCAAGATATTCAGAAGCTGAGCATCTTAAACCGTTTCTAATCTTTTTTAATGATAGCACATTTTCTTGAGAGGGTTCAAGGGTCGTGTTTAGGCCTTGGACATTGACCGTATAGATGGAGGAAAGCGACCTTAGGGACCCGAGGGACCGAAAG
>JBAXOG010000195.1:0-8262 GCA_037133395.1 bacterium
TGTGAGAAAAAAGTTACCCATCCGTTTATTCCCGCTCTGTGGGCGGCGAGCTTGCCAATTACTCGATGCCGGGCGCATTTGCATGAAAAGGTCCTGGACGGATGACAGTCGGCGCCGTTTTTAGACGCGGCTTGATCGACAGCCAGTCGGAACCTTGGAACTGAGGATCCTCTTCGGCACGAACGTCTTCATCCGAAAGATATGTACACATCGTATCAACCCATAGAATCAAGCGCAACAAACTGTACGGGTCGACCTTCACCTGGTGGTGTTTGCCACTCGATGCCAGTTCCACCAGTTTACTCGTGTACGAAAGCCGCGTCATGGGGGCTGGCGTAAGGTATGCGGCCGGGTCGACGGTACTGTAATTTTCGACCTTCAGTGTGCCCGCCAGATCATAGCCCGGGACATTCTCGGGAACCGCATTGGTCCGTCCCCAGCCAGGTCTGCCGATCAGTGTGGTATACGGCTCATACCCGCGCAATGTCAGGTCGAGTTTTTTACGTGCTTCACCATCGCCCTGATGGCACTTTCCGCAATACCGATCCAGTACGGGTTGTACGTCCTTGAGATAACTCACCGACGTGCCGAAGCGTGCCGTGTGCGCGGCCTTCTGAGTGTCCGCCTGCGCTGCCGCTATTGCACCGTTCTCGAGGACTTGAGCGAGCGTTTTACACCCCTCGGGTGCAACAATAAAACCAGTAGCGTAAGCCCAAGGAACGGGCGTGATCACATCGGCCACGCGAGGGACTGCTTTTGCTCGGGCAGCACCCATTTGCTGCTCGTGGCAGCCGAGGCAACCACGGGTTTCTCCTGGCATGATATTCACGAAGCTGCGCATGGTCTGGAGCGCTCGTTGCTGGTCGTCTAGAAGCTGGAAGTGGAGTGCTACACCGGACGGCACCCTAAACCAGCATGAGCCGTCGGGGTGGATCGGTACGGTGCCAAGGACGCGTTTGACGCCGTCGGACTGCAAGAGCGAAACCACGGGGCCAGTAGAAAGTGCGGGACGACGGTTCCAGTAGGTATAGGTCTTCTGTTCAATGTGTAGGATACGCAGGAACTTCGCTTTGCCCTGAAGCGCAGCCGGTGCACCACTATAAACGTTCGCGCTGTAAATCGAGCCCCCTTGCGGCTCAAGACGCTCTGCCATCGTCGGCCAGTTGACGCGGTCCTGCAACGCGGGTGGCGTAACGCGCGACCGGAGTGGCTGGGCGTGAAATATGTTGTTGGCACCTTCGTAAACCAGCTCGCGGTTTCCGTCTGTGTCCATGAGGTAAAGGATGAACTTGCCTGCTCGGCGAGCAGATACCAGAAAATCCTTTTCGCAGAGCGGGTAGGGGTTTTGGTAAGCGTCAATCTTGCCATACGCTTGATAGTCGGGCGATTCGATCGGATCCGACGGGCCGTTTCCGCTCTCAGGCCAGGTGAGTTCCGTTGTCACCTTTGTCAGCCCATTCGGAAAGTTCGCGCCCTTGTCCGGGTTGATGATGCCGATGCTGCCTGCGAACCAGTTGTGATGCGCGCTGCCGGTGAACATCACGCGGCGGCTGCCTGGAATCGAACGTGCGTCTTTCAGCAGGTCGGGCCAAACCGACTGGTTGCCCCAGAAGGTGTTCGGTTGCGTGCCGTCTGGGTTCACGGTCCAAAGACTCTGCGCGCGCCATAGCGGCTTGTCGGTGTACTCCCAGCGCGTGTAGATGAGCCGTCCGTCGTTCATCACGGTTGGCAGGTAGTCTGGCTCGTTATTCGCGGAAATGAAATAGAGGTTCTCACCATCTAAGCCGCAGCGCATCAACATGTAGGCGTTGGTCGGTGGCATGCAGCGCACATAGGTGTGCCCACGTGTCGAGGAGAAGACGAAGTTTTTGCCGTCTGGCAGATAGATAGGATCAAAGTCGTCGAAGATCCCCGAGGTGATCTGGCGCAGACCTGTACCATCCACGTTGATCTCGTAGATGTGAAAGGCCTTCTCGTTATGTGGCTTGAAGCAAAACAACACGCGTCGGCCGTCGAATGAGAGGTCGGGCCGCCAGAAGCTGCCGTGCAGCGGCGCCTGCGGCATCAGGCGCTGGACTTTACCTTCGAGTGACAGTCCGTCGACCACAAGCAACTGCCCGCCAGGTACAGCCATATAGCCCAGCCGATGACGCGTCTCGTGTTGCCACTCCCGCCCAGCAGGATAGGGCATGTCTACCAGCAGGAGCTGGTGGAAGTTGATTACTGGATTACTCAGCATCAACCCGCGTTTGATGCGTCGCACCGCGAGATAGAGCTCCTTATTTTTTTCCATGGAAAGCGGTATTTTCAGCGCCTCGGCAGCCACAGCGTCGAGTGCGTCTGCAGGCAGACAGAGCCGCGCCGCCAGCGCGCGTGTGCGGGCGATTTCTCCCGTCAGATTGGGTTTACCATCCACTTGGAATAACCAATCATTTTCAATGGTTTGCCGCGCCTCTTCCTTCGTGTAGGTTCTGGCGTCTGGAGTTGCTGGCACCACGTAAGGCGCGACAGGTTCGGCGACCGACGGGCGTTCGGGTACAGTTGGCCAGTCGGCGGCCACGGCATCGAGTAGCACGGGACCCAATGCCTCTTCGTTCGCCGGGATTCGTGCGGCCATGCGGTCGGCCCATGTTTTAAGCACCTGCCAGTGCTGGCGTTCGTCCGCTGGACAGCGCGCCCACTGCGCATCGGTCAGCGGCATGTATTCGGTCAGGCGGGTCACCTGACTCTCCATCACGCTTTTCAGTGCGCTCAGGTCTGGCATCGTCACGAAGCGTATTGGCGCCTGGTTGTAAAGTCGGGTGTAATTCTTGCAAGCCTCTGGAAACCGTGCTGCGAGGTTCATCGCAAACAGGTTTCTGACCGAAGGAGGGCACGCGCGATTGTTCTGCCTGAGCGTCTGGCGGGCCGCGAGGAGTGTGGCTGAGAAGGTTGGCCGTTCCTTCAGGAACGACTTCCACTCGTCGGGCAGCGTCGCCAGATTCAGTACCGTCAATTGCGCGGCACCCATCTTGAAGGTGGCTGTGACTTGTTCAGGCGACAGCGTCGTCGTATACAAGCGCAGGTCGTCAAGCCCTCCTTGAAAGAACTCGCCGTAGCCTCCAGCGGAGCCGACAAAGCCGGTCCCGCGCGCGACCTTTGCGGTTCCCGCGTGCGGAAGTTGGCCGATCAGTGCACCGTCAAGGTACACGCGTTGCTCTTTGCCGTCGAAGGTTGCCGCCGCGAAATGCCAGTATCCGTCCAGAACGCTTTCGGGGTTTATCCGCGCGTCGCACTCCTGGTAGGTACCGTTGACATACAGTCCGAGCGACAGGATCGTACCCTTCTCCTGAAACGAAAACAGGACACGTCCCTCGGAAGACTCGATGCGGAAAAGTTCGTTGTATTGATCAAAAGATTTTGGCATCACCCATGCGCTGACCGAGAAGGCCTCTAGCTTTTCGGGTAGACAGGAAGCATCCATTCGAAGAGCATAACTCCCTGATAGGAGCATCGTTTTGTCGGTGACTGCACATACCTCGGCAGGTGCAGTGATTGCCTCCTTCAGCATGCCTGAATCCCAGATTGAATGCGGCGCAGTCGCCGCATATCCCGATAGGGCGATCCCCAGCGCCGATATCATGATTATGTTTCTTTTCATTCCGTCCCCCTTGCTCTAATTTTATTTGGCTGCTTCTGCGCAGGCCAGACCTGAAACGCGAGCAGTGTTGTCAAGTTACTGATAACGAAGGCTGTGTTTACGTTGTGCGGCATGTTTTATCGCCTCCTTAGGATACTGTGTCACCTGTTAACGACATCTTCCACCCCATCGTAAGCGAGATCCTCTTCGCTGTTGCCAAAACTTTCGGGCCAATTTCTTCTTGAAGTTGCTTGACCGTGTAATGAATCGTTAGCACGGAACAACAGATCGCTCCTGCCACATGTCCCGAACAGTCAAAGACGGGTACGCCAAAACAGATCACACCCTTGATGTATTCCTCGTTGTCGATGGCGAACCCTTGTTTACGGATTTTTGCCATTTCAGCTAGAAAACTCTTGCGATCGGCGTGCGTGTTGGAGGTCAACTTCTCCAGCCCCTGCTTTAAGAGCCGGTCGCGCAGCATGTCGTCCGCATAAGCCGCCAGCACTTTGCCAGCGCCATCCGCGTGCAGAAGGTAACGCCCGCCCATGCGCCCGCCGCCGGAGCGGATCTCGCGCCCGCCTTCGTGGTGGATCAGGTAGAAAATGCGGTTCTCGTGCAGTACGCCGAGGTAGACGCATTCATTCAACGCATCCCACAGCGTGTGTAGCGGCTCCTCAGCGGCGCGCGTTATCGTCATTCGGGCCACAGGCATGGAATGGTAATGGAAAGAAAGCAACGACGGCTCGTACTTTGGTCCCTCGCCAGTCTCGATGAGCACGCCTTCCGAAAGTAACGTTTGAATACAACGGTAGGCCATGTGTTTGTTAAGGCCCGTGCCCTGGCATATTTCCGCCAGTCCAAGTGGCTTCGGCGACTCGCATAGCAGTCTTGAAATAAGGATGCCAGCGCGTAGCCCCGGCACGTCGTAATGCGTTCCTGTTTTTATCATGTACCAATGATACACTAATGAACCTTATACCGTCAACTGATGATTTTGTCTCGCAGGGCTATTGAATTTCGGGCATCGGTACAGGCTTACCCTCGCGCTGCAACACGAGTTGCGCTTCGGGTTCGTACACGCCGTAAAAGACCGCGTTCATATCGATCCACGTGCCGATGCGGAGTAGCTCTCCTGCGGTTAGCTTTACTTCGCCGTGACCAGCCGTGAGCATCTGTATTAAGCCGCTCCCGAGCGCGCCATCCAGGCCACCTTCGGGCGTGACTTGGATCTGGTTGCGCATCGCAAAAAAGGTCACCAGCGGACGACCGTTCTTTTTTGACAGACGCCGCACGGTCTTGCCGTCTGCCCCCGTGGTGTAACATAACGTCTGGTATGACGCTGTATAACCATTCGAACCCACAAGGGTGCGTGAGAGATTGATGCCGCCTTTAGATTCTTTGTCGTTATGGCAACTCACGCACTTAGCGTCGAAGAGTGGCTGCACGTTTTCGACAAAGCCGTACGGTCGACCTGATTCCGGTGTGGGCGTTAGTTCAGCCGCCTCACGTTTCATTGCGATTACCACTTTCGCCGCGGCTGTCGATACCATCATTTTATTCTCATGGCAGCCGACGCACGAAACGCGCTCGCCCGGCATGAGCGACGTGCTTGAACGCATGGTACGGTAAGCGAAGCCATTCGCATCCAGCACCTGAAGAAGGATAGGCTTGCCGGCCGGCACGAGAAAACGCGCCGAGCCGTCCGCCTCGATCGGTGTCACACCCAGAATCGCCCGCGTGTTCTCCTCGCCCGCTGCGCCGATGCGCGGCGACATCGAATCCCGTGTGGTCTTCGGAAATACCTGTACCACGCGGATCTGCTTGAGCATGCCGCGCGTCGCCTTCGGCAACCCTTCATATACATCCGAGAGGAACATTTCACCCAACCCGCGGTTCGCCAGCAACGGGTTGCGTACCGAGGGCAACTCTGGCGGCCTCGGCCTTGGCGCAAGCGGTGTCGGACAGGTCGCACCGATGGTGCCGTCGCGGTAGAGCACTTCACGGTTGCCTTGGGCATCGAGTACATAGAGGCCGAGTGCGTAGTCGGGATTATTGCGAGCAGGCTCGTACATTAATTTGTCGCGGCTATAAGCCACGAGAAACAATTTTTCCGAGAACGGCCACGGTGCGTTGTACCACTCGTTGTTCGGACCAGACTCGCACTCCGGGTAGTGTCCCGGTGTCACGTGCGTTATCGCGTCTTGGCTGTTGTTGTGGACGGTTGGGTCGATCAGTATGACGGGGCCGCCTGTGATCGCGTGATGTGCCGAGGCCACACAGACGATTTTGCTGCTGCCGGGGACTGACTTGGCTTGGAAGGTGCAGTGTGGCTTAGGCGTCTCGTTGCCCCATACGGCCATGGGGTTGGAACCGTCGGGACGCATCGACCAGAGGTTCTGGTGCGTGACCGCGTCGCGGTCGATGTAGTCCCACCGCGCAAAAAGCAGATGCCCGCTGTTCGACACGGAGGGGAACCAATCGTTCACGTCGTTCCACGAGAGCTGTTGGATCTTTGAGCCGTCGGGGTTCATTCGGAACATCGTGAAGGAGTGCCAGCGGTCGCTGTAGCCCCACCAGAAGCAACGCGAAGTCGCACGGCGGCGCGTGGAGACGAAAGCAAGCCCGCCATCCGGCAACCATTCGGGCATCAGATCATCAAAGCGGTCGTTGGTGATCTGGCGTAAGCCTGTGCCATCCGCGCCGATTTCGTAAAGGTGATAGTAGTGGTGGTTCGTGTCGGACTCGTTGCGCGGCAGCGTGCGCGGATCGAGCGCGCCATCCGTTGCCACGAAGGAGAACAGAATCTTCTTGGCGTTATAAGAGAGACGGGGCTCGAGGAAATTTCCCAGCGGCAACTTTCCGGCTATCAGATCGCGGCAAGCCATTGAGATGCCCGGCTGCTCCAGCACAAACAGGCTACCTCCTGGTCGTTGCCGCCAGCCAAAGTACTGCGCCACCTCATGGTTCCACGAAGGGTTTTTCCGCGTGCAGAAGAGCAGTTTGTCGAAGTTAAGTTTTGGGTTGGACAACAGTGCGCTGCGCTTGAGCAGACGCGCCCTCAGATAGCCTGCCCAGTCCGCTTCCATGGGCGTACCTTTTATTCCTGTGATTTGTTCTGTCCGTTTTGCCTGCTCCTCTGTGCACTCCGTCAGTCGTTTGGCATCCCCACCGCCGAAAAGCCCGTCGTCATGGACCCACTCTGAAACCGCCAGCAGGAACAGGTCCAGTTCGGGCGCACGTGGCACGCCCGCGATGACTTTTGCGTATGCGGTTCGGACTGCGGTGGCTAGCTTTTCGCAATCCTTGCGCCCTTGTGTATCTGTGTTAGAAATTGTTGCCAACACCTTGAGCCCTTCAATCCAGGTGCCGTCGTAGCGCACGACTGTTATCAGACTGGCGCCAGATATCTTTAAACCTGTTGCATCTGTTATCACTCTCCACGCGCCGTCTGTGTTCAGTGAAATCACGTAGCCGCCGAAACCGTCTTGGCGGTTGCCGTCTGAAAGGATCATGAAGGGAAACGCCGCAGAGGTATCGATGACGTCTTGAAAAAGTCGGAAGTCTTTGCCGATGCCATAGATCTTGCACTTGCTCGCCGGTGCGGTTGTGCCGCCAGAACACTCGTAGTGCCACACGTTCGTATCCTGCTTACCTGTGAACCCCTCGGAGGCTCGGTATGTTGTGCCACCCGCGTAGGCGACTGCAGGATCCCAGCCTGTGGTGTCACATCCATAGCTCCCGCGACGATTGACGATAAACCGCAGAGCATCGTTTTTCTTGACCTCAAGGGTGAGCGCTGGCTCTTTACCGACTGCGTCTTTGCCTTCCAGCACAGCAGACCAGACCTCTTGTGTGTTATGAAGGATCGACACCTTAACGCCATCGCCGTCGAGGTGCAGCTTCTTGACTGTGCCCGAGATCGATACGCGGCCATCCGCCGGAGCGATGAATGTACGCGCCACGTCAGAGGCTTCGCCAGGGTGCAACCAGTCCTTGCCGATACGGGCCCACGGATCACCGCCTGTCCAGTATGTCGAGCCACGCCACTCCGCTCCGTTCACGGGCGGTGAGGCCATCCGTGCGAAGCCGTCAGGTGTGTGCGTTGCGCCAAAAACGAAGGAGACCTCGCCCCCTTCAATCTTCACGCCGGGCTGATCTTTCAACACCGTCACGCGCGCGCCATCGGGTACACGCACCTCAGTCTGGACAAGTGTGGATAGCTGCCCCGATGATTTCACGGGCACCGCTGGCGGCGCAGCCTGTATGGCTTCCGCCTTCTGCGGTAGCAGCGCCCACGATCCTGGTACCGTGATGGTGCCTGCCATACAAGCGAACGGCATTAGAAATAAAATGCCTTTGGTCAGATTCATTGCATTCTCCATAACGCACGATTGTTTGTCTTACTATAACTTCAATGGAATATTGGAATATGGGAATGTTGGAATGCCCGCCTACGCGAATACGCCTCCGGCGGATAAAATGGGGAAAGACGAGTAGCGGCTCTGGGAGGGGCACGCGTCTGCGTGCCTAGGACGAGCAGACCCGCCTACGCCAAGGCTACGGCGGCCAGGCGCTCGTCCCTCCCAAGAGAGTCTTCTTCCAATATTCCAAGATTCCAGCATTCCATTATTCCTTTCCAA
>JBAXOG010000196.1:0-8247 GCA_037133395.1 bacterium
GGTTTTATATCTTAACAAAGCCGTTTTACTGTCCAGCATTTGGGGAGGGCCTCAGACGGGTTATTGACTGAAAAAGGGAATGTCCGTATAATATATATTATGAAAATATTATTTGTGGATGTTTCTGTTTCTATAGGTGGTGAACAAAAAAATCTTATTACGTTGTGTTCATCCTTAATTGGAACCGAATCAATCGCAATTGGTGCGGCTGTGAATACGGGGCCTGTTATGGATGCATTGAAGGCACTCAATATTCCGACGTATCCATTGGATATGCCTTTAGCTCCGCAACGCAAAAGAGGTGTTTTCGGGAAAATGATTTCGTTGTTTCGTTCCGCGTCGCCGATGGGTCAAGCCATCTATGATTTCAATCCGGATATTATCCATGCAAACACGTGTGACGCGTTAAATATGATTCCCGCCTTGCCAGCTCGCCGTCTCCTGTTTTGGCAGATGTCCAATCTGAGGTTGTCGAGAAGTGATACGTTGGCAATGGCTGCGCGGTGTACCCGCATCATTGCAGGATCAACCGCACTGGATGAGTTTCTTGGGGAAGTCCTCCCATCGGCTTATTGTGGACGTGTACGTATTATTCGTAATGGTATTGATCTGCAGATCTATAAGCCGGGAGACAAGGCGGGTGCTCGAAAGGCGTTTAATTTGCCGTTGGATGTACCCGTAATTGGACTTGTAGCTGATTTGATTCCTTGGAAGAGGCATGGCTTCTTTCTTGAGATTGCCAAGGTAATTCTTCAGCAAAACCCGAAGGTTCATTTTGTCATTGCTGGACGCTCGTATTCTTCTGGTTATACGCGTTATGAAAAGACGTTCCATGAACAGTTGGCCGAATTTGGTGCACCTGCGCAAATGCATTGGATACAGACCGTGAATAACAGTGAGATCTTGATGCCAGCTTTTGACGTGTTGATACATACAGCCTTTGGTGAGTCGTCGGGGAGGGCTGTTTGCGAGGCCATGGCCATGCAAATTCCTGTCATCGCGTTTGAGTCTGGTGCGATTCGCGACTTGATTACGCACCGAAAAGACGGTATTTTAATAAACGTGGATAACGCAAATGAGTTTGCCCGCGAAGCACTTTTGCTTCTTGCAAACCCTGATCTGGCTGCAAGACTTGCTTCTGCGGCACGTACGTCGATGGTAGCGAAGTATAGCAAGGAAGACTTATGTAAACGGATGATTGGCGAGTATAAGAGCGCTGTCGATGCAGAATTAAACTTTAATACATGACGAACCTTTATCTTAAAAATGTACGCGTAATTGATCCTCTCTCTCGGATCGATAGTGTAACTGATTTTATTATTCGAGATGGCGTTATTCAACCGCCATGTGCATCAAGAGAGGGATTGCCATCCTTCGATGCAACGGGGCTTCTTCTGGCACCGGGTTTTTGGGATACGCATGTACATTTTCGTGATCCAGGTAATTCCCTTGCTGAAACACGACAGACTGGTGCGCGAGCCGCAGCTGCTGGTGGTTTTACGCATGTCGTGACAATGCCGAATACAACGCCAGCAGGCGATTCAATCGCGTGGCTTCAGAATCAGCTTAACGATGATCTTCCTGTGACGATTCATCCATCCGCGTGTATGTCTGTTGGGCGTTTAGGTCATACGGTTTCCGATATTGAAATACTCGTCGCGCATGGGGCCGTGGCCTTTACGGATGATGGTTCGTTTGTGGTTGATGACGAGGTGATGCGTGAAGCCATGATGCGTTCAAAAAAAGTAGGAAAACCCCTCTTTGATCATGCGGTTGTGCCCTTACTCGCAAAGAGTGGTGTGATTCGTGATTGTGATGTCGCGGCAGTTCTTAATTTGCCCCTCTTCCCTGCTGAAGCTGAAATAGAGGCGATTGTACGTGATGTTAGGCTCTGTCGTGAAACAGGATGTACGCTGGTGATTCAGCATATTTCGACAGCAGGTGGCGTTGAGCTGATTCGTCAGGCGCGTGCTGAAGGATTGCCTGTATTTGCTGAAGCCTCGCCGCATCATCTTGCGCTGGCGGCTGAGGATATTCCAGGGGATGACGGTAATTGGCGTATGAATCCTCCGCTGGGTACGCGTAAAGACCGTGCCGCGATTCGTAAGGCTGTGATGGATGGAACCATCACGCTCTTTGCGACGGATCATGCACCCCATTCATTTGAAACAAAATCCAAGGGATTCTTGAAGGCCCCCTTTGGTGTTATCGGACTTGAAAATGCCATCGGCGTGACCTGGAAGATCATGGTGGAAGAAGAGGGGATGTCCATTCTAAACTGGGTCAGCTGCTGGACGCTTCATCCCGCCGAGTTGCTGAAACAGCCACCTCCAACACTTGCGCCTGGTCAGCTAGCAGACCTTGTTCTGGTTGACCCTGCAACTCCGTGGGTCGTCAATCCAGAAACATTCCAATCCAAGTCGCGCAACTGTCCGTTTTCGGGGCAGGTGTTACATGCGCGCGCTGTGTTGACGGTCTGCAATGGACGTACAACTTGGCGCACGCTAAACTCGCAGCCACAATAAGATTGCCGATAGAGGCTGAGTTCCTCAGAGCGTTGTAGGCTGTGTTTGAAACCATCGTTTTTTTTGAAGTCGATGGAGAGGAAGAGAGCTTGAGATATTAACTGTCCCACGTTAAAGATTAGCGCGGATGACTTATGCGGACTGACGGTCAGGGAGGTTGTGAAGGCCTCAAATTTCTTCTCAAGGGTTGCCTCATACGTTCGTGTGAGGCTGTATCGGAAGCAGCGTTCACAGCGCTTTCCTCGTTCTGGTTCTTGTTCAAATCCTGTTGCAACAGATGTCAGCCAGTCGGCATGCGAAGTCTCGTCTACTATGACAGGAATGGAATCGTGTTGAGCGAGTGCATAAATAGCCTCAAGGCGCTTTTGCCATTCAGCTTCAGGTGCTAGATTGGCATTGGAGAAAAAGAGGGTCACCTCATGGCCTGCATCTCGCAAGGCTAATGCGCAGTGACTTGCACAGGGTGCACAGCAGGTGTGGAGGAGGACGTTCATCGCTCATCCTCATGTCGTGCGGCCCAATCAGCTTGGCGGGCAACCCCCATCATGATCGCGACGTCGTCTTCCGAGAAGGTGCCACGTGAAAAGATGCGTTGCACACCTTGCATCATGTGGTCAGCTTTGTCATCTTTCATAAATCCAATGGTTAGAAGCATGGCGCGCCATTTTTCGAGGAGCTTCAACTTTTGTGCAGCGGAGGCAGGGACTGATTTCTCGACAGGCGGTTCATAAGTGCCGAGTGCGCTGTAGATTTCATAGCAGCAAAGCAGGACGGCCTGTGATAGATTCAGTGATGCATACTCAGGGTGTACTGGAACACGGATGAGATGGGTACAGATGCCGATCTCTTCGTTGTTGAGTCCTTTGTCTTCACGTCCAAATACAAGCGCAACACGTCCGTGAGAGGCTAGCGTTAACAGTTCAGGAGCAAGTTCGCGAGGGGTCTTGACATGTTGTCGATAGAGCCCGCCACGGGCGGTTGTTCCAACAACCCACGAGCAGTCGGCTACAGCCTCAGCAAGAGATTCCACCTTGCGATGATTGGTCAGGATATCATCTGCGTGTACAGCCATCCTGACGGCTTCTTCCCAGTTGTCGCAAATCCGTGGAGCGGCCAGCACTAAGTCTGAAACTCCCATGTTGGCCATGGCTCGGCAAACCGAACCTACATTTCCGCTGTACAGAGTGCCAACTAAAACGATCCGGATGTTTGCCAATACGTTACTCATGGATCTTACTTACTTTGTTTAAAGGTTCCAATGACATCGTCGTTCGTGCTGTAGCTGTAAACAAAGAGCTGTTGAAGGCTTTCAACATACGTTAATTCGGGGGGCCGGTTTTCACCCTGTTGCCGAGGCATGTATTGTACGCCACACGCACGTGTCGGGCGGTTCAGTTTGTCAACTTCAAGGACTTTATGACCTGCATACGTAAAGTGTTCGGCAGCACCGGCTCGCTTAGTTCGATACCAGCCTTTCAATTGAGCTTTTGAATCGTATTCATACAAATCCTTCCACGTTTTCGGCATAGTGAGGACAGGATCCGCATAGCGATGGTTTGCATTCATGTAGTCGACAGACTGGATGTTTCCGTCGTCACGATAGAGGCGATCTTCATTGGGCAGGTAGGACAACGAAAGTATGGATGGCATGGCGTAACGCTCGCCTGTCTTGATAAAACAGCCAATGTCAACGCGGCTTGTCATCCATGCGCCAGGTGTTGGACGATAAATGCCATGATAGGCCACGGTGATTTCGACTTGGGATGCATTCGGCGTCAGCGGTTTGATGGTGACTTTCGATGGATCGCCTTGCAACACCTTCCAAACGAATGAAGATGTCGGAGAGGGTATGCCCGGCAACATCGCCTCAAGGGTTATCGTGCGTGAGCGTGTACGAACGCCCCGTAAAATGCGCGCAATAGCAAAGGGTGTATCAAACAGTCCTTCAGGCCTCAAGTCGAAATAATCGATACCGATCTCGGCTTTTACGTCCTTCAGTGTATGCAGGACAACAGGAGCGGGAATGTTTGTGGGTGTCAAATCATGCGCCAGGCGAACCATGGCTTCGACGTTGAGGTTAAGAGCGTCAAAGACGACGGGATGCGCAAGCCCAGTGAGGTAGTCGTCGGGTGTCTTAAGGGTCTTTTGCGTGGCACGTAAAATCATCTGGAGGGTTGGCACGAGCAGTCCGTGAGAGATCAGCGTTTGTTTTGTTTCGGGACGGAAGGAGGCCATTGTCGCTACGATTGCTTCCATAAACGGCACATCCGTTAATGATGATCCGTGCGAGATGATGTAGTAAGGCATATTGACTGGATAAAGGTCACCAGTCTCTGGGGTAAAGTCACGATGCGCAGGATAGAACCAGCATTGGTTCGACATCATCAGTTGGAAGGAAGAGATAGGTTGTAGCGGATCTGTTTGTACGGCACGTGGCATGCTTCTCCAGAAGGGCCCAGCGGTGATGGCAATGGAGGCGTTGCCGATTACTGGATATCCAAAAAGAGCATTAGGTAATCCCACATGAACCTGCTTCGTTTTTGCGGCGTCCCCGTAAACAACGGGGGTCAACCCGGGAAAATTTGTTATAACTAAGGCGGAATGCCCGTTGTCGCGGTTGACATAGAGGTCGCCAAAATTACCGCAGGCCGTTCCAGCTTTCAGCCATTCCGAAATCTCTTTTTTGTTGGGTCCCGTATAGTCGTTGGCATAACCAGATATTTTTTTGGTAGAGGGGGGGACAAGGGTAAACAGGGTACGGAAATATCCGGCGTCAAAATCAAAGATTGTGTTGGTTGCATCGACTCGTGCAGGAAACCCCATGACAAGGGTTGCCGCTTTGGTCTGTATGGCACCTTCGACAGGCTTCCCTTGTAACTTCGCAGCTTTTTCAACAAGCGTTTTGAATTGAGGAAGCTTGGCTAGATATTGAAGGTCACGATCAGATTCAATGGCTTTGGGGTCGCGGAATCCGAGATCAATGGCACGTTCAAGCATTGCAAGAGATTCCGCTTTATCTGCGTGGTAAGCAAGGGCGCAGGCTAAATTATAATGCCACGTTGCATCTTGAGGAAATATTTCAATGGCTTTGCGAGAAGCAATCTCCATATCCTCGATTTTTCCTGCACGTACAGCCTGAACCATTTCCTGAAGCAACTGACGATGTTGAGGATAGAGTCGCGCCATATCAAACACGTCCTGCGCCGCGAGCCCTATGAGCGGACATATTAAGAGCAATAGATATTTTTTCATGTAGTATGCTTTTACCAGAATTTCCACCATGGCTTTTGGACACGTGTCTGCTTCATGAGCCACGGAATTAAATCCTTGTCGGAATAGGCTTTATCCCAAATAAAATGTGCGCTGTTTTCATATTCCGTATACGTGATATTACCACCCATGGCTTTGATTGAATGAACCATGCGGCGGGAACAGTCTGGAAGGACATTCTTGTCGTCACGCCCGTGGAACACCCGGATGGGCAATGATTTCAACGCGCGAGCAAAGCGCGTATCTCCACCTCCGCAAATGGGCACGGCCGCGGCAAAAAAAGAGGGATCGCGTTGAATCGCATCCCATACGCCAAAACCGCCGAGCGAAAGACCTGTGATATAGAGACGGTCAGGGTCTGCTTGTTTAGATTGCACAAGATGGCGGCAAAGTTCAAGCGCGATATCGAGGGAGGCGGTTGGTTCCTTTGCTGCACGATAATCGGGTTGCATGGCTAGATTTTTAACCCACCAATTACCAGTTTGGCATTGTGGCGCGAGAACGATGACAGGTTCCGGTTGAAGGACGAGTTGTTTCAACAAGACAGGAAGTCCAACGCGGGTTTGCATCTCATTGTCTTTCCCGCATTCGCCAGAGCCGTGGAGAAAGAGGATCAGCGCATATTTTTTCCCCTGCGTCGGATATTGTGGCGCCCAGAGCTGACACGTCAAAACTTCGCCCAACATATTTGTATAGGCGTAAGGCTTCATCATCTCCTCGGGCTTGAATTGGGCAGATACAGAGGCCGATAAAAGGAGAAAAAACAGCCAGAACCGTGCGCGCATGCTCATTTTTTGCCTCTCCGTTGGGGCTTTCGAATGCTATGCTTTGTCTTTCGTTCTTTGGGTTTGATGTTTCTGGCTTCAGCCTTTGCCCTTTTGCTTTCAGGTTGGGGCTTCCTTCCTTCAGATTTAGGCTTGCCGCCTTCTGGTTTTAATATTGTTTTATCTTCCTTGCTTCCAAACTTATTTTCGATGTCGTCTGGACGTGAGCGTGCGCGATAAAAAATGACAATAGGGGCGCCTTCGAGACCAAAACGTTCACGGAGTGATCGGATCATGAAGTCGGTGTATTGCTTTGTAGCCAGTTTGGGGTCATTCACGAACATGCGAATGGTGAAAGGTGCTGTCCGTACTTGGACTGCATAATAGACACGCAGACGCTTTCCAGCACGTGCGGGAGCAACGACACGATGGGTTGCTTCAACCAGCATACGATTCAAAATGCCTGTTGGTATCTGTACCTGTGTTTGCGCAGCAACGGCATCAATCACTTCAATACTCCTACGGATATTGTATCCAGTCTTCGCGGATACCAGCAAAAGTGGGCAGTAACTCATAAAGGGTACGACCTGACGGAGTGTGGTGGTGGTCGCTTTTTCCTCCATTCCCTTTTCGATAGCGATATCCCATTTGTTGATCATCAGTACACAGGCTTTGTTCTCCGCTTGGATCATGGCAGCGATGTGCTTGTCCTGGACTGTGGGACCGAGTTCCGGATCCATAATAAGCACGACAACATCGGCCTGTTTGACGCTCTCTTCTGCACGAAAGAGGCTGAAGCGTTCAACCGCGTTATCAATGGAATGTTTGTGGCGCATCCCTGCGGTGTCCACAAGCGTGTAATGACGCGCCTGTTCACCTGAACCAATCGTGAAGGGAATGTCA
This sequence comes from bacterium, assembly GCA_037133395.1. Lineage (GTDB taxonomy): Bacteria > Verrucomicrobiota > Kiritimatiellia > RFP12 > UBA1067 > CAIZQW01. Next base: position 7,463 of record JBAXOG010000196.1, read on the forward strand.
ATGGAGTCGCGTGTGGTGCCGGCGATTTCCGACACAATGACACGTTCAGCTTTGAGCAGACGATTGATGTACGAAGACTTTCCTGCATTGGGACGTCCAACGACCGCGACACGTAAAGGTTTCTTTTCCGTCTCATTGACTGCTGGTGGCAAGTAAGGCAGAACAGCTTCCATGAGCGCTTCCATACCACGGTTATGTTGCGCGGCTATGGGATAGTAGGGGAAGCCTAGTCTTGCAAACTCATTTGCCCCTGCTTCATGCGTCACCAGATCGCATTTATTCACGGCGAGGATGCATGGAACATTTGATTTACGTACGATGTTTGCTACTTCTTCGTCCATCGGTTGGACACCTTGCTGCACATCCACGACCATAATCACAACCGCTGCATCATCGAGGGCCGAGTCAACCTGTGCACGAACCCCTGCGCCAATGGGATCTTTCTGCGACTTGGCATCCAGGATCATGATGCCTCCGGTATCGACGAGATTGAATTTTTGATCTTCCCAGTCCACTTCGCGCATGAGGCGATCACGTGTCACGCCACTTTCATCATGCACAATGGCAATACGCTTTCGCGCGATACGGTTAAAGACTGCGGATTTTCCAACATTCGGGCGTCCAACAATGGCGATCACACGCCCCTTCGCTATTACTTCAGAATTCATGCCGTATATTATAGGCAGATGTATGACATATAACAAGTCGCAATTCAGGGAGTTATCCTGTTGGGGTGCGATTCATTTTAGTTGAAATGAATCACACCAGGTAGGAGATAACAAGGA
>JBAXOG010000197.1:0-8045 GCA_037133395.1 bacterium
CCGTTGGTCGGCGCAGGATTCTGCGCCAACACAACCGACTGTTGAGTCAGGATCAGCGCAAGGAAGAGCAAGAACGGTAAACTCAATTTGTCATTCAATTCCATCATGGATATCACTTTCTTTAAAAAAACCGGATAAGCGTTCCCCGCGAAATCACAAGAAGCACCTGCATCTTGGCCTCATCAACCTTCAGCGACAACATCCCCGTTTTGCTGCTTCTATTCAACGTCCAGCCCTGTAGGCTGGGAATCATCCCCTTTGTCCCGTATGAGAAAAGAACCAGACTGTTTGTCACCGTTCCCGAAACATTGACCGTGCCTGTCGCGGGCAGCGAGAGCGTCCCGGCAACATTCACGCGGGTCGGATTCGCCACGTCCGTGCAGATCGCTATCCCGCCATTCACAATCAGAGACCCGCTAAAAGCTGCAACCGTGTTCGAAACCAGAAGACTACCCGTGTTGCCAATAGTGATGTTGCCCGTGCTGATGCCTGTTCCTCCATTCACCAACTCCAGCCCGACATAGTTCCGAGGATTTCCACTGTCTTCTATCGTGTAGGTGGTCGAGGCGTTCGCGCAGATGCCTGTCGCATTGTTAAAGCGCAGCGTGTTTTTACCCTGCCAGTCAAAAGAACCCACGCCTGTAGTAGCCTGATTGTTCGTCAAGATCACGCCGCTCACGCCGCGATAAGTAAGCACGCCATTCTCCACGAGCACCTTGTTGCCGAGTGACAAGTTATTACTGAGACTGTTGATCGTAATCGTCGGTGCCGCAGTGGTGAACTGCAACACGCCGCCGTTCGTACAGGCGAGGTGATTGCCGTTATCCGTCCGTCCGGCGGTTCCGATTACGAGCGACGACGACAATTCCAACAAACCGCCACCCGTGACAACGACACGGTTACTGTAATTGCCGACCAGATTCGTTGCAGAGGTGCCTATCGAGAAATTACGGCATCCGAGCATCTGCCCGCCCTCTTCGATCTGGATGCTGTTTTCATTGTTATTACCCATGCCGCCGCCAACCAAGCCATCCATGCCCGACTGGAACCGGAATAGGGAACCGCTCCCTGTAACCAACAACCCGTTCCTATAATAATTCGTGCATATTGGATTATTTGCCGCGCCATGTGCGAGCCAAAGCCCATTGATGCCTGCCATGACCCCGCCATTCTGAACTTTGATCAAGTTGTTGCTGCCAGGAAGTACCTGAGTCCCCGTATTGCCAATACGCACAGTCCCGTTCGTGACCAAACCTCCTGCTTCAACAATCAGCGAATTTGTGTGTGAGCCTTCCTCACAAAGGATCACCGTTCCCCCCAACAGGTCAAAGGTGGACGGTGTACCGTCCCCGTCACGCCCCGAGACAATCACTCGGTTGTTGTACGAACTCGATTGATAACCAACCGTCACAGTGGATGACTTCACGAGTCCTCCATTGGTCACTGAAAGCACATTCCCTTTATTATTAGCGTATGCTAGGCGCAGGGTTGCGCATTCCAGAGTACCTCCGGACGTCACCGTGACAGCATTCGAGTTGCTCTGCAAGAAAAAGTATGGCCGCCCTGTAACCAGAAAGCGTGCCCGGTCGCCGTTCGTGTTCTTCCCGCCAATCATCAACTTGTTGTTGTCGGTCAAGAACGTTACGCCATAACCGCCTGACGGTGTCAGTGACACCACGCCTCCGTTTTGCAGCGAAAACGTCGCACCACCATTGGGAATTAACGGTGTTGCATTCCCTGAAAGTGAAAAGGCAGCATTGTCCACCGTCGTGGTGCTGCCATACTGCGTGAACACGTTCCCCGTGAACTGGGCTCCGTCACGAATCGTGATACGGCTGCCGTTCAAGGCCGAGGTTCCAAACGTCGTATTGGTCGCCGTAAGCGCGGTCGTACCCGAAAGGTCCAGCTCTCCCCTTAAAGTCGTCGAAACGGTGCCCACGGTCAACTGGGCGAGAGCGGGAAGCGTTCCAAGACTAGCAGCCGTCACCGTCTTGTTGCTCCGAATATCCGCCGTGTCTCCCGACTGCGGAGTCCCTGCACCGCCCCACGTGGCCCAAGCATCCCACGAGCCGTTTTGCGCGGTGATCCACGTAGCCGCCTGCGTTCCATCGACCAACAACCCCACCCATGCAATACTCAGAAAAAGACCACACCGTCTTACACTTCCGTTCAACTTTCCTCGCCTCTGGCTTTTCGTTGTCATGACTGACTCCTTATCGATAAGGCCTGGTTGAGACCGTGATTTTGAAGGTCTTCAAATAAAGATCATTAACACACGTGTAATAACCGTTTTTCGAAGTACGTTATCATTCAATCATATTTTGGAATTGTTGTCAACTGGTGGAAAGGCTTTTTTGTATTTTTTTGTCCGCTTTAAAAAGCCCTCCAGGATCAGCATTTGGAGCATCTGTTCTTCAACAGACGTATCACATCCCTCAATGCCGAAAGGGATGCGAACGCATTCAAATGGGTCCTGTTCAAAATCATAGATTTCCTTGTGTCAAGGCCTTGCGTATGGCATTGGAGACCGCTTCGGCGAGGATTTTACACCCTTTGCCGTTGAAGTGCACGTTGCCCTTGTTGATGCAGAGCGTGTCGACGTTGGGAGCCATCAACGGATACAGGTCGTTGATCTCTATGCCATATTTGGGTGCCAACTTGACCGCCGTCTCGTTGATCATGATGACGCCCGGGTTGTTGTTGGGGTCAAGGCTCTCGCCCTCCTTGTAGCTGGGGATCGGGGTTGTTGTTGCCCAGACGATACGCCCTTTGCCCACCGCCGCGCGCAGTTCCGCGAAATATTTGTCGAGCATTGGCTCGAACTCGGCACGTGGCACGATGAAGTCGTTGTGGAGACCATGGTTGATGTGCAGGACCGCCAGTTCGTCGCATTTGATGCCCCACAACGGGCGTTTGCTTGCCAATGCCAGTTTCACGTTTTCCGGGGTAGTCAATTGGACAAGGTTGGCGATGCCAGAGAGGCTTTGCCGCACCTCGTCTCGATAGCCGTCGTGAATGGAGTCTCCGATAGTCATGACCCATGGCAGTGTTGGATCATTGATCGGCATTATGTCGATGGTTTGGGGTTTTGGGGCGTTGGGATCGTCGGGGTTGCTCTGCTTCCTGGCCCATTCCATCTGGATGGTTGGAGTAAGGACTGGACAATAGTTGACCCTGTCGCTGCGGAAGACGGATGCCGGAATGCCGCTTGGCCCGACAAGGTTCGGCATATGCGCCTTGTCCATCAGCCATGCGTAGCGTACCGCCGTCGGAACTGGGACTTTGGGGTGGGTGACCACGATCGTCCCATTTGTGACCTCGCCTTTTGCCCAGACCCAATGCGTTGAAGGGCTGAACAGTGTGAACCCATCTACCAACGTTCCTTCCTTGGGCAATGTGGAGGCGTCGAGCATTTTCAAGACCATCGAGCCATTCTGCTGTTTTGCGGATTTTATCACTGGCACTGGATTTATTTTATTGGCTGACACAAGTTCATCCGCGACTTGAGCGAGGCGTTGGCCGAGACGTTGCAGATCTGGTTTTGAGAGTCTGTTCATCGGCTCATAGAGGTCGTGGAAGGGCACGAGCCTTGTCCTTGGCAAGTCATGGACTTTATTGAAGGCCTCGGCCAACTCCGACCATGCTAAATATGCGTCGGACTTGTTTGGCGATGTCCATGGGCCGAGCAGGATGAAAGGCAGTTCCGTGTTATTCCATGCGGCACGCCAGCCCTTGACCATCTCCGTCAATATGGGACCGACGGCGTTTGGGTTGCCGAGGTTTCCAATACCCGGCGCATAGACCGCGCCACGGATAGCGTATGGAGCGAGAGGCGCGAGCATACCGTTCCAAACGGTCGATGGCGCCTGGATGTTGGATTCGGATGGCTTTAATGGTGGAGCCTCCATCGATTTGCCTTCAAGGCTCTTCTCGTAGTACCAGACATCATATTCCTTCTCGTCTTTTGGAATGGAAGCGTTGCTGTTACGTGATTTCCAAATCGCAAGGCGCTCGTTGAAACGCAATGTGTTGTGGCGCATGGCTGTACCATTGCTGAAGTGCTTTTGCAGTTTGTCGTTCCATGCTAGAGTAGCCAGCGACTCAGCGGGTGTATATGCCTCGATCAGGTCACCGTCTAGGAATGAGAAACTCGGGTAGTTGGGGATGTCGGAGACAGCCAATATGACTCCTACCGGAATGCCATTGTTCTTTCCGGCAAGTTCTTTGGCGAACTGGACGGCCAGCGACTTGGTCTTGCTTGGCTCGTCGCCTACCGTCTGCCATTTGACAGGATCCTGAAGATCGTCAAGTTTAGTCTTCGACAATTTGTATGGGATTCTGAGCAGTCTGATCTTGTCGTCTGACTTGGATTCGTAAGCCTTGATATCTTTTTGGTGTTTCAGGAGATCCGGAGTGCCGGTCAACAGCCAGACGTCGCCAACGAGCACGCTTGATTTGAGCGAGCTTTGACCACAATGGATTTCGAGCAGGAATGGGCCACCAGCTTTCAATGGTGGCAAGTCCAATTTCCAAACGCCTTTGCCGTCGGCTGTGGCCTCAGCCTTGGCATCCTGGATATTGACCTGCACACGTTGCCCGGACGGAGCCTTTCCCCACAACGGTGCTTTCTGCCCATGCTGGATGACCGCTCCGTCGCCGAAAAGCGGCGAAACCGTCAAGTCCGCCGCCAATAGTACCTGGCAAAAGGCCAGCCCGACACCGAACGCACAACACAATGATGACTTTTTCAACATTTACCCTTCTTTGATTTAAATGGTCTCACTATTTCAGGATTCTGAAGCGTGCACTTATTTGACACTCACATCCACCGCCCCGGAATCATGCGACAACGTCAATTCAAGTTCTTGTTTATCCTTGTCCCATGATTGTTTCAGTAATGCGTGTTGTGGGTTGACGGACACAGATATTTGTCTGGAGCAAGTCAAAACAAGACGAGTCTGTCTTCCATCGGTATATGCGCCCTTGTGATTTGCGTTTGCCTGGAACCAGAATCCGTCCGCCGTCTGACGCCCCATCATGTACCAATGTGGGATAGCAGTGCCGGAGATTCTACGCAGTAGGCCAGTTCCTCCAAGTTCTATGGAATAATTCTGTGCCACATTCTTGTTCTCATGGTTGTTCATCACGAAGATGCGCCCCCCGACTTGACAGACCCACGCATCGCCTGATTTTTGATCAGGATATTTGGGGTCAAATATGGTCTTCACTGAATTGATGTCCTTCAACTCCGAGAGCTTGACTTTCGTGATGCCGTCCGGCACCGCCACCTCATTAGGGAACACGGGGATCATGTAGTAGCGGCCGTTGTTAGGCAAAACCTCATATAATGCGCCATTGTTTGAACGTTCCGAAGCGCCTAGTCTAGTCTTCCAGATCTCCTTCCGTGACTCGTCCAGCAACGATAACGCGCCATCAAGGCTGACCGAGGCGTAATTGCCATTGTCATTCCGGATGAAAACCTCAATACGGTCGATCTGCCGCTGAGAGCCTAGATCGAGTTCCCACCATGGTTTATCCTCCGCCTTGGTATGTGTCACCGAACCGGCGCTCCAACAGCCATTGGCAATGCCGTCGGTGGCGCGTTTGGCATCCCCGCCCATAGAAGTACTGGATTGGCTTGGGACGCCAGTCTTAGCGATATTCTCTTCACCGCTAAAGACCTTCACCTCGGCGATGTTTAAGATCCCATATGACGTCTTTTGGACACGGACGTAACGAGCGGAATTGAGTGATGGCTTCACATTTGCCACCGGGGAGTTTGCCGTCCTGTCCAATCCAACATAATCAGAAATGCCATAGGTGCCCAGATAAAGCGGCGCGTAGGCTCCATAATCTGTGGGGTCGCCGGGCTTTGCCGGATCCGCCATGACGGCGACCCGCGTGGCCTTGAGCACCTCTGCCTTTGAAGGGATCATCGACTGCTGGACTAAAGCCCTCAGGAATGGCACAACGTAGCGGTCAAGCACCGGTGTCTTATGCCCGACGGAATCCCAGACCGCTGTGTAAGTGGAACCAATCATCTTTCGGTCGAAGCAATCCATCGACGCGTCATATTTGCCATGTTCTGTCACAGAGGATTCACCACCGAATTTAAGGACTGCCGTGCCTGCGGCAACCCCGGTGATGAATTTCTGGTTCCAGAATAGTGGTGGCATCTTACGCAGATCCCCATGGGCGGATACCGGTGCAAAAAGCTCTGAGAAACCTACATCTTCCCAGTACCATGCCTCGCACCATGTACCACTGTTCTCGACAAGGCCGGCCAACCAGCCACCCATGACCGCGCTGGACGCCTCAAAACCAGCACAACGGATGTTTGTCTTAGCGCATGGCACGTAATAAGGGGCGCAGCGTTTCAACGTGTCCAACGAATACCGGGCGCAGCCTGAGAAAATCCGATCCCAGTTGTAGCGTCCCCAGTTACCGTCGCCTTGAATCAGGTGGCGGCCATATTTGGCGCACAACGGCAACAGTCTTTGGTAATAAAGCATCTCCTGCTTGCCACGTGCCCCGTACCCCCAGCATGTCTCAGCGATAGTCACTCCAATGGCTTTGGGGCTCTGCTGGAAAATCCGCTCCAACTCCGTCAAGTCACAATAATGCCCGACTGGTTTATTCGGGCCGCCGCTTCCAACAAAGACCAATGCGCCGGAGCCGGTGGCTTTGGCAACCATGTCGATGAAAGAAACGTCATTGCCGTCACGCCCTACACCGAAACGATTGATCTGGAAAGCGACATGCGGTTTCAGGTCATCAGGGATGCATCCCCAGTAGGCGTCCCACGCGGTGTCGCATTTTTCAAGGTTGTACATGTCGAAGACGGCCAAAGGACGAACAACGGAAATCTCATGGACCGGCCTGGCCGCCACAGAGTGGATATCATTGACAGTGAATTTGATTGGGGGCGACCATGGGCCGACAGGATCGTCGGCGATTCGCATCCGCCAATGCCATGTCCCTTGTGGCAACAGATCCTCCGGCTGCCATGACATCTGCTTCCAATAATGGTAATTTGGCTGTGACGGATCGTTAGGAGCCTCCACGACGCAATCCAGTCGAGGCTTCTCGAATTTATCGTCGTTGCCAACCTGCAACTGGTACTTCACCGTTCGCCATTTCTTCGTTTGGTCGTTTTGCACTTTCCAACGGAATGAGACGGCTATGTCGGTCACATCCCAGCCTTCGCCGGGATGCATCAACTCCACAGGCTTGAACAATGTCTGTGCTTTCTCAGCGTGCACACCACTTATACCTAAGAAAACAATTAAACCAATTAAAAAACGAGACTTCTTGACACTCATTCTACCCTCATAAATATTAATCATGCCGCACGATCGCCCTCGACTTCTTGATTCCCATTTTCAAAGCGGCCAATTGTTAAAATCCACGTTCTATTGATTTCTGCTGATTGGGAGTTTACTTTGCCAGTGGTCCACGCAAGGGGATGTAATTCGTCGGGGCACAGGTTCGGTCATAAGCCGTCTTCGGGAAAACCGAGTGCGCCTGCGCAGGATGCAAACGCGTGGCGTCCGCAAACGTCCGTCCTGGCGTCATCTCCCCCGGCGATCCCTCCAACCCCAGCGGATCGTTCGCATCGATGTCCAACTGCGGCCAAACCAGCTCTCCGGCCAATTGGCGTTGCTCCTCGCAATGAGCCGTGAGCCGCAACGAATTACAATCCAGCCACTGGCTGACCTGCCGATAGTCGGCTTCGCTGATCTTCTTGTCCTTCCAGTGCTGGTAGACCGCCTGCCCCAGCTTGCAGGCCCGTGCACCGTAATAGCCGGGAATGGTGCGAGAGCCGCTCTTTCTCGACACCTGGCTTGTCTGAAAGAAAATATCACCCAAATCCGGGTAGTCCATCGCCTGCGGGCCTTTTTTTTCTTTGGCATGACATGGCAGGCAACTCCTCTGGACAATCGGCCGGATCTGCCTAAAGTAGGAGACGGGCTCGATGCGCCCGAGTTCAGGCTGCGGCACAGACGGCTTGCGGCGCATAGCCGTCAAGGATGACGTGTCCATGG
>JBAXOG010000198.1:0-8036 GCA_037133395.1 bacterium
GTGCCAATCATAGGTGCTGGAATGTTTCTGGCGTAACCTATGGGATGCTAGTGAAATTAAGAGTTAAACGTTAAACGTTGAGAGTTAAAAGTTTGAACTCTTAAGGCTCCAAATGGATCAGCCCGCATTGGATGGCTTTGACTGCCAGTTGCGTGCGATCCACCGCTCCAAGCTTGGCCAGCAGACGTGACACATAAAGACGCACATTGCCATCGGAAATACTTAGCTCAGAGGCCATCTCTTTATTGGACCGTCCGCCCACAATCAAACGAAGGACATCTACCTCCCGGGAGGTCAGATCAGCACGCGCAGAACGTTTCTCAAGTTTGGCAGCGATGGACGGATGAAAATAAAGGTCGCCGGCATACACGTCCCGAATGGCGGCCAACACCTCCGGCATCGTGGCGGATTTTGGCAAGTATCCTTTGACTCCAGTCTGCTTCGCCCGCCAGATATCTTCCTCGCCCTGATAAATCGAGAGCAGGATCACCCGTGCCGCTGGAAAGGATTCGAGAATTTGCTCCGTGGCCTCGATGCCGTTCACATCCGGCATTTGAAAGTCCATGAGGACGACGTCGGGCTGATGTTTCACATAAAGCTCAACCGCCTCTGCTCCACAAGAGGCCTCCGCCGCCACGACCATATCGGACTCTGCGGAGACCGCCTCACTCAAACCGAGACGGACCATCGCATGGTCATCCACAATCATGACATGAATTTTAAGTTTCATCATTTCATACCTCCGTCCTCAGCCCGATGCAACCGCTCCTCAGAAACCGTAACCCTCACCGTTGTCCCGGCCCCAGGCTTACTTTCAAGCTGCAGGGAGGCTCCGATCTTCTTTGCTCGCTCGTGCATCCCCATCAATCCAAAATGGCCGCGGGGCGGACGGAGCGTCGCATCAAAGCCTTGTCCATCATCACGGATCGACAAACACACAGACCGTGGACTGAACGTCAGTTCCGCAGTGATGTGTGCGGCGGCGGAATGTCGTACCGCATTCGTCACGGCCTCCCGGGCCATGCGTAGCAGATGATTCTCAATGGCTGAGTCGATACGAAACGGGGTGCCTGACACGTTAAACGTAAAGGCGGCACTGCTCGTGTCCACGATCGCTGACAGGGCTTCGCGCAAGGCACTTTCCAAACCGCCATGCTCCAGCAAAACACAACGCAAATCGCTGATGGAGGTGCGGACCTCCTCCCGACAGTAACGCAACATCTGCCGGGCGAGCTGCAACGCTTCGCGAGCCTTGCCCGGGGAGGACTCAAACCGTCCGTCCACATTGTCGAGCTGTATGGCGATGCCCGTCAGTTCCTGTTCCAGCGTATCGTGAAAATCCCGTGCGAGGCGCTGCCGCTCACCCAGGACTGCGTCGCGTTGAAGCTGGGTTCCGATGATTGCGGTTTGTGACAGAACCCGCTTTCGCAACATCCACCCCCACGCCAGCGCAGCCAACGCCAGCCCCGCCACGACTCCCAGAACCGCCAGTAGCCGGCCGGCAGTCCACCAGGAAGGACGGTCGAGAACCACCAGGTCGTCCGCGCTTCTCAGATGAAGTCGGAAACCATCCACCCATTGCGTGCGTGGCAACGGATGGATCGTCGTGAGTTCGCAGATTCCCGTCAATCGGAGTGTTGAACCTGGCACCCAGTCACGGGGCAGTAACACGCTTTTGGGTAACAATGCCTCAAAGAACTGTTCGCCCGCACGGCATTGCAAAACCGTCGCCTCAGGGTTATCACGGTGTCCGAGATATTCAGCCACCACCACCATGAGTTCAGCCTGCAGATTGGCCAACTCTTTTTCCTGCTTTCGAAAGAGGATCGGAGCCGGGATTGCTTCTTTTCCCAACAGCTTCACGTCGGTCGCCCGAAGCTCTGGTCGAAACGGCGCCACAAACGCGTACCCTTCAGCCTCCACACGATCACCCGGCGAAAAGTCGCCCCGTGTCGCGACGAACATGCGTATGCTCCCGCCTTTGCCCCGCAGATAGAGCATGCTTTTTGTGGCATGCGTAATCACCCCTTGTACCCGCACCCGACTCTCCATGGTCACATCACTGTGTAAGAGTTGATCAACGTCACTCACAACCACCGATAGCGGCAGAGGAACTTCTTTGTCCAAGCGAATGAACGCAAGAGAGGGTATGAAAAAAAATCGCCCGGTCATCTGTTTCTGAGCATTGAACACCGTTGCCGCCACACCCTCGAACGTCACACGGCGTTGCATCAGATTTGGCGCTTCTCTCAGCAGTTCCTCGCTCACCGGCATCAACAGCTTGACGGTCCATCCATAGACCTGCATGACAAAGACAAACTGTCCATCCACAATTTGTTCCGTGCCAACGATCAGCCCAGCGACCTTGACCCATTGCGCGTCCAGTGTCGGCAAGAACAGATTGTCAGGCTTGACAACCATGGCATCTGGAAGAGGGGCAATCCCTTTGTTTTCAACAGACTGGCAGTTGACAACGGGAATAAAGGAGCCTGCATCGGTTTGCGCGCGGATCCGCAACCGTGATCCCGGCATCAGAGAAATCCCCCTCACATGGTTTGTGGAGATTCTCATGTAGATGCCATCATGGCCATCGTGAACGTAAATACCTTTATCCTTGAGGAGCAGATCATGATAGGTGACCGTGGCCTCCAATTCAACGGATCTTTTCTCTCGCGCACGCTCCATCGGCAATGCTCGAACCGTGGCAATCGAGGTGATCGGCTCCTGGGAATAGGCGTAACCGCAGACGAGTGCAAGCATCAAGACCCTGAAATAAAGAGGGATCGCCCTGCGTTGTTGTTTTATAATTTTCCGTTGATGAATCATCTATCCTCAGCCTTTCCCTCTCTCCCCGTAACGGGTAAATTTGCGATACATTGCCCTGGACGTATAGGCGCCTGCCTCGCCGTAGCCTATCTGCCCCGGTCAACAAGCCAGATCAGTCGCCATGGAGCGTTCGGTAGGGTGGATTTTTGGAGGGTTCCAAATGGATCATGACGTCATATATATGTTTATTCGATGCCATAATTTCTGCTTTGATTTTATGACTCAGCGCATGGCCCTCCCAGATCGTCATTTCCGCCGGCACGCGCACATGCATATCGACAAACCATCCAATACCGCTTTTTCGAATTCTAATTTTTTCAGCATCCACGACGGGGTAAATGTTAATCGTGGTTTCATTAACAGAATCAATGGATGTCTGATCAACGGACCCATCCAGAACATCATGCATGGATGCTTTTATGATTAAACATCCGTTAATCAAAATGATGATACACGCCAAGAGTGCTCCCCAATCATCGGCCATCTCATAGCCCTTACCCCCAAACAATGCAATGGTAATTCCGATTGCGACCGCTGCAGACGTAATCGCATCCGAGCGATGATGCCAGGCATCTCCTTTCAATGCATGACTGCCCACCGCATCACTCGCGCCTAACACTTTTCTCGACAGTGTCTCCTTCACAACCACAACAAGAATCAACACGGGCAATGTAAACCAAGACGGTGCCAAATGAGGAGTCATAATTTCTTTAACAGAGTTATACGCAATAAGACCCGCCGCAGTGATCAATGAAAAACCAGAAAACACGCCTGCCAGGGATTCAAATTTTCCATGCCCATAAGGATGCTCCTTATCCGCAGGTTTTAAAGACAAATGAAAGCCAGCCCACGTGATTAATGATGATAGGATGTCTGATGCGGATTCGATACCGTCGGCTATGAGTGCATAAGAATTACCAACAACGCCTGTAATTATTTTCACAAACATTAATGTGACATTCACAATAATGGTCAATATTCCTAAGCCGACCAGCTCATTTCTATCTTCCTGCTTTAACATAGTGCCCTTGTGTTGGAGTCGTTGTAATCACCGGTAACTTCGGTGAATTGCCTTATTGCCTTATTGCGTTATTGAAAATTCGACGTTCGATGTTGAATGTTCGACCTGTCCGCCGTAGCCTTGGCGAAGGAGGCTACCGACTGCCACTGCCGACTGCGGACTGCGCCTGCCGACTGCCACGGTGCCACCCCGGGCGGCGAGCTCACCCTCATCTCATTTAAATGGGTGTTTATATATTTTCAAGTTCTTGCTAACAAATCAAGGGGTTATTACTCGCTATTCAAAAAATGTTGCTATAGGATGCGCGCGATGCGCTATCTCTGCTTATTCCACGCGCGGTTCGCTTCGGCCGTAAGTTTAATCATATACGACCGTTCATTTTCAAAAGTGACGTTCCAATCCTTATCTTGACTGGGTAAGTCAAAAACCCAGAAGGCCGCAAGGTCAATGTTCGCCTGTTCCATCTCAGCAAGAAGCGCATTGAACACGACCTGAACATCACCCTTGCCCGTTTTTTTAGCCAACCCGAACTCGCCCACGAACACGGGCCGCCCGCCCCCCGCCGCCACACCCTTCACCCACTGCAGATAGTGTAGACGGTTCGTCACCCATGATCCAAGCTCCTTTTCTGGAGGATTGTCCCCGTAAAAATGGATGCCAATCGTGTCCAGAGGCGCGGGGTTGTCGCGCAGAATGATCTCCTTAGCCTGCTCTTGCGTATCCGACGTCCAACTCTTGTTCGCCGTGTTGTTCCAGGAGGAGGCGCGAGCGTGAGAGTTGCCTGAGATGATCGGTCGCGACGGATCAATCGCCCGCACGGCCTTGGCAAACTCAGACAAAATCGTAACCAGATGTTTGGCGTTGATGTCGTCCCGCTCCGTGCCGTTCTTCGGACGGAACTGCGCGGCATTCGGAAGATCGGCCGAAAGATTCACCTCATTTCCAAACTCATAAGCCCACAGCGCGGGCGAATTCTTGTACCGCCCCGCCACATCCGACACATACTGCCGCATCAACGCCAGCGTCTTACTCTGCGGATTGCCCCACTGGTCGCGCGGTTCATTCACGGTCTCGCACAGCGTCAGTGTCCAGAACATTGACGGGATCAGCCCGATTTTCACCTGTTCGGCACGCCGCACCACAAGGTCGAAACGCCTGAAGTACTCTTCTTTATTCTCAAGATAGAGACGCCACTCCTGCGCCGAATAAGGACCCGCAAAACGAACAAAAGGTATGCCCGCCTTTGACAACCGCTCCAGTCCAGCCAGGCTGGTGGTGTTGGTCGGATTGTTCATCACCCGGCGGAACAGGTCGAAGTAGTTCGCCCCTACCCCTCGATACACATGACCGTCTTTGTAAAAATGCCCGTCCTTGACCTGCAATCCGAGGGGCGCTTGCACGCATCCCGATTGTATCGCCATCAGTACGCTAGCGTATACTACAACTAAAGTTTTTTTCATGCGTTACTTTCTGTAACTTCAATGGACTGTTGGAATGACGAGGGTGGATGCCTTCCTGGGCGAATAGGCGTCCCCGCCTGTTCACTGGCGTCTGGCGACTGCAGAACGCCAAGCATATATCCCCGACTTCGCTGTACAGGCGAGGACGCCTATACGCCCAGGCTTACGACACTATAGATAAAACAAGTTACTCATTTGTTAATTCTCGTGGCTTCACTGCCAACTGCCACTGTGCCGCCCAGGGCGGCGGGCTTTAAACCTTGAAGGGCGCACGGTAGTCGCGCGTAAGCCAGGCCGAATCGCCGGTTCCTTCGCGGAATGCGTAGACCTTCGGATCCCACAGCATCTTCTGCCGGTGATAGTAGCACTGGTTCAGCAGATGACAACAGATCGCGGTATGCGCGCCGATCCGTGCATGCGCGATCGGTTTCTCACGCGTCGTCACGCAGTCCAGAAAATTGACAACGTGGTTTTTCGATACTGGCAACCTGCACTTCGCGTCCTTCAAAAAGTTCCTCGCGGTCAGCGCAACCTGGGTTTCGCAGGAGGTGTCCGTCACTCCTTTCACAAAGCGCGCCTCGGTCTTCCCGTTCAGAATAAATTCAAATGTGCCGCGATTGACTTGCACCACGCCATTCTCGCCATAGAAGCTGATGCCGAAGCCCGCTTTGTGAATCAAGGGGATTCCGTTTGCATAGATAATCTGACACCCCAGTGCGTCAGAAGCTTTTTCCGGAGGAGTCACCTCTACCGGACCGGTCTCGTCCATATCCAGCCCCCATTGCGCAATGTCCAGATGGTGCGCGCCGAAGTCGCATACGCCGCCGCCGCCGAATTCGCGGTAGGCCCGCCAGTTTCCCGGAGCAAGCTTGGAGTTGTAGGGCACAACCTTCTCCGGCCCGCACCACATATCCCAGTTCAAGCCCGGCTTCATCGGCTCTTCGGGCAGATCGTAAGGCTTGGGCGCGCCGCCAAAGGCACACTCGACGCGCGAGATCTTGCCGATGATCCCGTTGCGCACCAACTCGCAGGCCACCCGAAATTCAGTCCACGAACGCTGCATCGAACCCGTCTGCAGCACCCGCTTGTTCGCTTCTACCGCTCGCATCACCTGCACTGCCTCATGGATGTTGTGGGTCAGCGGCTTCTCGCAATAGACATCCTTGCCGGCCTTCAGCGCCGCAAGGGTCACAAGCGCATGCCAATGGTCGGGTGTCGCGACCGCGACAATATCGATGTCGCGGTCCGCCATCAGTTCACGGTAATCCCCGTAAACCTTGGGCTTGATCGCCCCGCGCTTTGGATCAGCGGCATAAAAATCGTCCAGTGTCTGCTTCGCCCGGGCGCAGTGCTCCGCGTCCACGTCGCAAATTGCAATCACTTTGGATGCGTTGTACATGAACGCCTTCATCAAGGCGTGGCCGTGACCGCCCACCCCTACCATGCCCACGTTGAGCCGGCTGTTAGGCTTGACCTCCGCGCCCCAGATATGCGACGGCAGGATGAACGGCATGCCCGCAACAGCAGCCCCCTTTAAAAAACATCTACGATTCGTCATCATTTATCTTATTTCCCCTTTTTTGTAAAAACTAATGCACTAACGCACTAACGCACTAATGCACTAATGCACTAACGCACTTCTCCCCCATCCCCAGCCCACAGCGTCCCCAGTAAAATGTGAGCCATTATTTTCGGCTGCACGTAGGCCGCACGGTCATGACCGAACGATGTATAGAACACCCGTCCCTTGCCTTCCTCCCGTGTCCAGGAGACGGGATAGTCGTTCGTATCCTTATGGCGCTGTTTCTCCACGTTCATCTTCGCCGTCTTTTCATCCGAGAAATCTATGGAGACCAGCACGTGCAGCTTGCTCCTGTCCCCATACGGCGGCGTATGCTGATAAATCTCATCGCCGAAGAAGAACGGCTCCTTGCCCAAGGTCGCATTAATCGGCGATCCCGGATCGTCAATCTTGAACTTCCACTCTCCGCCCCGCCAAGTCCACGGATGCCCCCCGAAACTTCCGCCCAGCATCGCGCACAACGCCGGAGACTCTTTGAAATTGTCCGCGCCACCATGCAGTACAACATACCCTTTGCCGCTGCGCACAAACGCCAGCAGCGTCGGTTCCAGGTCAGGGTGTTCCTTCACCTTCAGACCCGTGGTGTTGTTCAGCACCAGCGCATCGTATTTTGATAGGTTCTCCGCCGTCAGTGCGGCATAGTCACCTGAGAAATCCGCAACGCAATACCCCTTTTGTGAGGCGACCTGATAGAACGCGACCGCATATTCGATCGCCTGCGCATGAGCGAACCCCTCGCACTTCCAGAACACCAGCAGCTTGGGAGGTTTCGCGGGCTTCTTCACGCCGCAAGCGTCGATCAGCGGCATCAGTTCTTTCCGGACGTCAGGCAAGTCCAGCCGCGGCGCGAACGGCGGTTTCTTCTTGGCCTCCTGGGCGCTGGCGCAAGCCGTCAGCAACAGACAACACAAGGTAAGCGCCACTGTTTGATTACTTTTTCGCATGTTAATTATTCCTGTTCTTTCTATCCTCTGCGTCTCGGCGAGACGCCTCGCCCTACCTCCTTCGAATCTGGCAAATGACGCGTGCGAATCGGGTAGGGCGAACCGTCACGGTGAGCCGCAGAGGGAATCAGCATTTTTTTGTGTTTTTAGGGCTCTTCACGGTTTGTCGAAAAAACTTCCTGAAAAGAAGCACCCAAGAAACC
>JBAXOG010000199.1:0-8023 GCA_037133395.1 bacterium
CCTACCTCCTCCATCCTACCTCGGGTGTTGATTCAACAAAGTTGAATCGCACCCAAAGGGGCGTCGTGCGGAATACCGCTTGCCGCCGCACTCCAAATCTGTGTTCATTTTTTTTCATGTTGTGTTTTGCGCTATGCCAATCTATACTTTTAATAATTAAGGAGGTTTTTATGGCTTTTCAAATGTTTCATGATCGATGCCCAGATATTGCCTTTCGCGAAGTGAGGAGCATCACGATACGCAACAATCCCGACTATCCTTTGCTGTCAGATGAATATGCCTTTTTAGAGATGTATTGTAACGATAAGGGCTGCGATTGCCGACGGGTGTATTTCAATGTCGTTGCCAAGAGCAATCCCCGTTGTGTGCTGGCGATGATCTGCTGGGGATGGGAATCGCTGGAGTTTTACAGTAAGTGGGGCAGTTTTCCGAAAAGCAAAACGGATGTAAAGATGATGAAGGGACCCATTCTCGCGCCGCTGAGCGAACAGTCCGCACTGGCCCCCGAACTTTTGAAACTTGCCAAAAATCTTCTCCTTCCGTCGCCGGAGTATGTCGAGCGTATCAAACAGCATTACGCACTGTTCCGAAAAACGATCACGGGGCCGAAAGGGACACGGGGCTTTTAACGCAAAACGCTTACCTATAACCTCAAACTGGAATGTTGGAATATGGGAATGATGGAATGATGGAGAAAGACGAATAGCGACTCTGGGAGGGGCACGCGTCTGCGCGCCTTGGACGAGCAGACGCTCGTCCCTCCCAAGAGCGCCTTCTTCCATTATTCCTGTATTCCTGAACCCTGACCTGTCCGCCGTAGGCATCGCGAAGGTGGAACCGCTGTCCCCTTCTCTTACTCCAGTTGCCACTCAAAAACGCCGGAGGAGAATTTTGGAGGAAGTTGGACTTCAAGGCGAAAGGCTTTTGACTTTACAGGCGTGAAGCGCACTTCACACGCTTTTCCTTTTTCAACCGGATAGCTCACGACGCCTTCAACAGCCGCCCATTTACCGTCCTCACCCTGATAAGTGATCTTCCAGAAGGCTGGGATGCGGCAATTTCCCCGCCCGGTGTCATCAAACCACCACACCCTGGCAAGCTTCACCATGACTGCCTTTTCAAACGTGTATTGAAGCCACTCGGCTGTACCTAGATGCGGCCAAAAATCAAAGTTCGGTTCGCCATGATGTTTTCCGTCACTTGGAACAATCATATCATTCGCAGCCGACGGACTCATCTCCTCAGAGCGCGCAAAGGAGGCTGTCACCTCTGCCTGACTGGCAAGACCTGAGACTCCGGCTTGTTCACGGCTTGCGAGCATCCACACTTGGGACGAGCCACCCCTGTTCAAACGCGCATAATTCGGCACCGCTTTCAATGCGCCGCATTCAATCGTCATCACGCCACCCAGGAGGTCGCTCTTCCATACGGGCTTAAGTTCAGCATCGGGCTTGAGCAGAGCCATCGCACTTGCCTTGCCATTGTCGGCACTTTCAAAACTGTATACAATCGGACCACGCTGGATGGCCACACGGCCGCGATTCGCCTCCACGCGTTCGTCGCACGTGATGCGCTGCACATCCATGGGCAAATCAAGATCAATGCGGTCGCCCTCCTTCCAGGTTCGCGCAATCACGGCATAGCCATCTTTCATGCTTGCCTCAACAGGTTTCCCATTCAACTTCAATGTATATTTTCCGTCTAGATTAGGTATAGCCTTATAGAGCTTGCTCTCCGTACGATTAGGAATGCGAAGGGCAAGTGAAAATGCTTCTGATGGAATTTGCGTCAACGTGATTGCCACATCGCCCTTCCAAGGATAGCTTGCTTGCTGCTTAATATGGATAGGCTTAGCACCTATTGCCAACACATCACCTTCGCTGTCCACATAGTGATTCACAAGCAACACGTGCCGACTCCGGTCCACGGAGTACATCATATCCTTGATCGCGATCACTGCGCGTGGAATATTTCCAACGCAACACGGACATCCATGCCACGGATAGCGTGACCGACTTGATACCAACGGATTCTGGTAATAAAAATTCTCGCCTGTCAGTTCTA
Organism: bacterium; assembly: GCA_037133395.1. Taxonomy (GTDB): domain Bacteria; phylum Verrucomicrobiota; class Kiritimatiellia; order RFP12; family UBA1067; genus CAIZQW01. The sequence continues at coordinate 2,065 of JBAXOG010000199.1, forward strand.
CTGAGCCAAGCAGATTGTTATAGAGGACGCGTTCCTGAACATCCATAGCGTGTGCGTTCCCCAAGCGACGGTGCATCTGAAGGGCCCAGAAGCTCAGTCCGCAACTTGCACAGGATTCGCAATAGCCATTGTTCGGCAACAAATAGTCGCCAGCAAAGGCCTCTCCGCTGTGCGAGGCCCCTACCCCGCCAGTCAGATAGTGTTTCTTATGAATGGCATTATCCCACAACGCATCTGCGGCCTTCCCATACGCAGCATCTTGCTTATGATAGGCAATATCTGCCATGGCAGCATAAAAGTAGGTTGCACGAACAGCATGCCCGGTTGCCTCAGTCATGTCGACTGCGGGCTTTTCTGACTGATTATAGGGGCCAGGATCAATCTTGTGTTGGTTGTCCAAAAAGAACTTCGCCAGATCAATATACTTATCCCCCTTGCCCTTGCCTTCACTCGCATTTACGGATTCACCTAAACGGCACAAGGCCAGTTCCATCCCCGGATGTCCATTCTTCCAGGCGCGTTTGGGTGAAGGACCAAAAACGGAATCCACGTGATCCGCCAACTTGATGGCCGCATCATACAGACGACGATCTATACCCTGAGTTGCCCGATAGTGAGCCAAGCCCATCTCCATGAAATAACCCATGACATAAAATTCGTGATCGCCGATCTTGGTGAAGTGAGCCTGCTTCTTCAACGCATGAAAGGAGTGAATATAGCCACTGGATTCCTGAGCTCCTAAAATAATAGGAATCCACTCATCGGTTTTCTTGCGCAGAAACGCCTGAGCTTTAGCGAGGTCCGCATCCCCATCTGGATCAACTTCCAACGCCAAACAGATCGCCTCAATTGTGTTATACACGTAAGCATCACTCCAGGGGCATCCTTTGAATTTTGCTGTCACGGGCTCATTGCGCAGCAATTGCCCAGTTGCCATCAAATTGACCAATTCTTCACCCTTTCCTCCAGGTTCGATTTGCTGAATGCAATGAGGAATCCACTTCTCAGTCATGCGCTTGACCTGTTGCTTCCAGAATCCATTGATTTTAACGCCGGTCATTGGAACGGGTTCAATCCCCTCTAGAGGTGCGCCCAACAGTGATGAGGCTGAAACGAGTGATACTCCAAAAAACAAACCCAGTGCAAGAATATTCTTCTTTTTAGTCATGTCCTTGTTCTCCCTATTTTTAATAGCTCAACCGTATCAAAAAATGATTCTCACGACTATTATAAAATTTGCAACTTAGATTGCAAAATTTGCAGCCAACTCTTACTGTCGTTTCGACAAACACGGACGAGAAAACCATAAGCTTTTAAGGTGTTGTTCCAAATGTTGAATCTGCGCTGGGGTGATGGCAGGGATTTCTGGTAACGGCAATTCACGTCCGAGTGCACGATATTTTTCAGCAGCCATCGTATGATACGGCAGTAACTCGACGCGCTGAATACACGTGAAGGGCGCCAGCAGGTGCGCCAAGGCTTCCATCACCTCCAGCGTGTTACTCCAACCAGGAACCACCACGTGTCGAATCCATACCGCTTGCTGTTGCTGCTCCGCTGCTTGTAGAAGCAGCAGAGGCCCGTCAAGTCCGCGTCCGGTCAAAGCGCGACATTTATCCGGATCTGGATGTTTAATATCCAACAGTAGCAGATCCGCCAGCCGTGCGGCTTCGAGCGCGGGCCGCGTAGCACACGCACCACTGGTGTCAATGGCGGTGTGAATTTCCTTCGCGTGACACGCCTTCAGGAGCTCAGTAATCACATCCGGTTGTGCCAAAGGCTCGCCACCCGAGAACGTCACACCCCCTTTCGAACCAAAATAGGGGCGCGTCCTCTCAATCGTCCGCATCAGCTCCGCAATGCTCATCGCTTGTCCGCCCTCAAAACTCTGGGTGTCCGGATTCTGACAATAGAGGCAGCGTAACGGGCAACCCTGAAAAAAAATGACACAACGCATCCCTGGGCCATCCACGCCCCCGAGCGTCTCAATGCTATGAATACGAGATGTCTTCATATAGAATCTTTAAATAAATTATTTCACACAGAGGCACAGAGCTCTCAGAGGAGATTCTATCTCAGGTCACGTCAAGCAATTCACAACATTAACATAAGATTTCTCTGTGACCTCTGTGGCTCTGTGAGAAACAAACGCTACACTAATACAAAAATCACCTAAAGTCCGGTATGAAAGGTTCGTGCAATCACTTCATCCTGCTGTTTGCGGCTCAGGCGCGTAAAATTGACTGCATACCCAGAAACGCGAATCGTCAGTTGCGGAAAACGCTCGGGATGCGCCTGAGCCTCCAGCAACTGTTTTCGGTTTAAGACATTCACATTGAGATGATGTCCGTCCTGTCCGAAATATCCATCGAGAATTTGAGTCAAGTTGGCGGTCTGATCAGACCTTGCACGTCCGAGACTTTCAGGCGTGATCGTGAAGGTGCAACTGATTCCATCACGGCAACTATCATAAGAAATGCCAGCCACAGAATTCAGTGAAGCCAACGCCCCGCGCTCGTCGCGGTTGTGCATTGGATTAGCCCCCGGCGCAAAGGGTTTGCCAGCAGCGCGACCATCAGGAGTCGCGCCCGTCGCACGACCATACACAACATTCGAGGTAATCGTCAATATGGAAAGGGTATGAATGGAGTCCCGGTAGGTGGGATGTCTCTTCAGCCCTTGCTCAAACGAAGTCACCAACTCTTTGGCCATCCCATCCACCTGCGCATCATCATTCCCGTAGCAGGGAAAATCTCCCTCAATTTTGAAATCGATCGCCAGTCCACGCGAATCTCGCACAGGTGTAACACGTGCATAGCGGATCGCACTAAAACTGTCCGCCATGACCGACAACCCTGCCATGCCAAACGCCATGAAACGCTCCACTTGCGTATCGTGCAGACTCATCTCCAGTTTCTCATAAGCATACTTGTCGTGCATGAAGTGGATGATATTCATGGTGTTGACGTAGTGCTCGCAGAGCCAGTCACAATAATAATGGTACTGTTCCTTCACCTGCTCATAATTCAGCGTTACACCTGTCAGCAAGGGCCGTTCAGGTGCAAGTTGTAGTCCAGAGTCCTCATCCCTCCCACCATTAATTGCGAGAAGCAATACCTTCGGTAAGTTACACCGGGCGCCAAAATATTGCATCTGCTTGCCGATCTTCATGGCTGACACACAGCAGGCAATCCCATAATCATCGCCATATCGAGGACACATCAAATCATCGTTCTCATACTGGATCGAGTCGGTCTCGATGCTGACCTTTGCGCAATATCGGCGAAACGCGGCAGGCAAATGCTTGGACCACAGAATCGTCAGGTTGGGTTCCGGCGCGTGTCCGAGTGTGTAAAGCGTATTCAAGAAGCGGTAACTGGTACGCGTCACTAACGTGCGTCCGTCCTCGCCCATTCCACCTAACACTTCGGTAATCCACATCGGATCACCCGCAAACAAGTCGTTATACTCTGGGGTTCGAAGCTGACGGGCCATGCGCAACTTCATGACAAAATGATCAACAATCTCTTGAGCCTGCGCTTCATCGATCAAGCCCCGCTGAAGATCACGCTCCATGTAGACATCAAGAAACGAACTCACACGCCCGAGTGACATGGCTGCGCCATTTTGTTCCTTGATAGCACCCAGATAGGCAAAGTAGAGCCACTGCGTTGCCTCTTGGGCGGTAAGGGCAGGACTGGATATATCCAGCCCATACGCAGCGGCCATCTCTTTCAGTTTTTGAAGAAAATCGATCTCCTTCCACAACTCTTCGCAACGACGAATCGTCTCTTCAGTCATTGTTGATGCAGCGAGCGTGTCCTTATCGATTTGTTTGGCCTCAATCAACGCGTCCACCCCATACAGTGCGACGCGCCGGTAGTCACCAATAATGCGGCCGCGTCCATACGCATCCGGTAACCCCGTAATGTACCCATGTTTGCGCAACAGCAGCATGGTTGGGTTGTACACGTGAAACACACCGTCATTATGGGTCGTGCGATAAGCACACGCCCGTTCCACCTCTTCACCCAGGGTGTAGCCATAGGCAGCACACGCCTGGCGCGCCAACCGTAAACCACCAAACGGATTAACCCCGCGACAGAGTGGCTTCTCGGTCTGTAACCCCACAATAAGCTCGTTCTCGCGATCCAGATAACCGGGCTCGTATGTCAGAAGCGAGGAGACCACATTGACATTGACGTCCAGAACACCACCTCGCTGGGTTTCTTGACGCAAGAGCTCCTGAAATTTAAGATTCAGGGCTTGCGTACGAGGCGTCGGATCCACAAGAAAGGACTCATCACCCTCATACGGGGTTACATTGCGTTGAATAAATTCACGAACCTCAACGGCTTGCTGCCAGGGTCCAGAATTGAAGCCTTGCCAGGCTTTTTCGAATGCTGTCGTTACCTTCATACTGAGCGTACTCCTTGTCTCTTATGACATTCATCAGGGCGCCCAGGCGGTCGGCAGATATACGATACAGTCCCTTGTGGTGTCAACCCACACACAACTCGTCGTTGCGCTTCCGCCAGTCCTGTATCGAAGAATTGGTTAAAACTATATCTGATTTGCTCTCCAGATGCACCCTTTTTTGTGGCTTGCACTGCCAAAATATGCAAAACTACCTTCACCTAAAATAGAAAGCCTGACGGTGGACATAAAATAAAGACAGGCGCCTATAGAGAGAAACGAGATACCATGCATGATAGGACGAACACAGGACGTAACGTAGAACTGATTACGACAGCGGAACGACTTGAAGAGCTTTCGACCGAACTTCTGGCTGCGGAGGCGATTGCGGTCGACACGGAGTTTTTCTGGGAGAGCACATTTTATCCGATTCTCGGACTCGTACAACTTGCGAGATGCGACGGTTCCTGTTGGCTCGTCGACGCGGTCAGCATCAAGGACCTCCATGCCCTAGGACCCGTTATAGCCTCAACGTCTGTGACGAAGGTGTTGCATGACGCGCCGCAAGACCTCAGCATTTTGGCTCGCGCGACTGGCGCGATGCCGCGCACGATTTTCGACACACGTCTTGCAGCGGGGTTCGCTGGTTTTGGCGCAACGTGTTCACTACAAACCTTACTGCGACAGGTTTCAGGCATTGAATTGTCTAAGGCAGAGACCCGTTCCAACTGGGTGCACCGTCCACTCAGTTCCAACCAGCTTCGTTATGCCGCTGACGATGTTTTACATTTACTGAAGTTACGTGAACAATTGCTGGCAACCTGTGTTAACGACACGGTGCGCGGTTGGCTCAAAGAGGAACTGACACGACTGGATGATCCAGCCATCTATCAAGAGCGCGAGCCACGTCTCATGTATCTGCGGATCAAGGGAAGTTTTCGTCTTCGTGCGGATGAGCTTGCGATTTTACGCAAACTCGCGGCTTGGCGCGAAGAGGAAGCACGCCAGCGCGACTGGCCACGCGGTCATGTCTTGCCAGACAACGTACTGATCACACTGGCACAACGTAAGCCACGAGATATTGCCTCGCTTGCAGAAATTAACGACCTGCCACGCAACATGCCTGTTGCGGTAACTGCCAACCTCTTGACAACAATCAGTCGCGGCCTGGCAATCAAGGAATCTGACTGCCCGCGCCCGGCTGACGAAGGCGGTTCAAAGCATAAGATCAAAACCCGCAGCGATCGAATCTTAGCTCGCATCAGCAACGACTGCGCGATACATCATATTGACCCCACGTTGGTTACTTCACGCACGGAATTAGAATCATTCTTGCAACTCCTGGATCAGGGAACCGCTACTGAACATCTGTTCGCTACGGGTTGGCGTCGCACGTTTATAACGGAAACACTCTCAGTAGCGTCCCATAGGATGTAGGTTTTTAGGCTGTAGACTGTTAGGAAATTCCTGAATTTCAGTTGTGCCCGTGTTGAGTCAGTGTTGGAATTTAAGTTTAGTTTTCTTAGCGTTTCACCTAATAGCC
>JBAXOG010000200.1:0-7873 GCA_037133395.1 bacterium
CCTGCGATCGTGAGACGACCATGCTTGACCACCGCGCGTTCAAGGGACTGGTGATCCACATATTCAAAATTGACACCTGCTGCGAAAAGCTTGCTTCCAATTCCGAAAGCAGTGTCAGTCGCCTCTTTTGCTGCGAGGCCTGCCTCATAGCCTGCGACAGGATAAATGATGGCGACATCCGCGACGAGGTGTCCTTGGCTTGCAATGTAGGAGAGTCGTTCAAAATAATCAAAGAAGGATTTCATGTGCGACCAATAGGGCATCCGGAAGTGATAACACGGCGGCGCCCATTCCCAGTGCGAGCCATAAGTCGTATAATAGAGTCCATGAAGGTTTAGCAGGTTGGCGCCGTAGAGAAAGTTTTCACGCGTCGCCTTCATGATCACTTCGGGCGTCGCACCCCAGCCGAGGCTGTGATAGCCTTCCAGCCAAACGCGCGGACGTTGATAGAGATTGGCAATCGACGAGGAGACCTTGTTCTTAATTAAATTTGCAGAACCGCCGGGCGTATCATGTCCAGGCGCTGTGTACCAGCGGATCGCGCGGAAGTAATCGCCGAACTCGCCCGGATTGGTTCCACGGCTTCCTGGATCGCAGGCATAAATCATCCCACGTGAGTTATGCCAATTAAAGATCGGCTTAAAATAGCGCTCTTCCATTAGACTCATACGGACATCCGCATAATCGATCCGTGCCTTAGGGGAGATGTCGCCCATGTTTGCGCCGCAGATGACAGGCAGGATGGTGAAGAGATCATAGCCTTTGCGCTTCTTGAATTCCTTTGGAAAATCATCGCTCCAGGCGTTTGGGCCGAGTCCGATGTGCAACTCATCGTTGAAAAAGTAGTTTAAGCCCTTGGATGATTTGCTGGGTGAATTGTCTTCGAAAGCCTGGAAGAATTTCTTGACGATAATGTCACCCGCATTCGGCATCATCGGATTAAAGGTTCCCTTGGAGACCTCATCCCAGAACGCCCAGACCGCAAACTCCTTACCTTCGGGCGCAGACCAGTCAATCTTGCCATCTGTGACGGGAATCGTGATGAAGTCTTTGGAGGAGAGCACGCCATTTTCCTTTGCATAAGCGACAACAAATTTCCATTTGGGGTCCGCCTCACGTTTGAAGGTAGTCGCGCCTTTGACCGCAGCGAGGGCACTGCCTTTAATGCCCCGTGCATTCCAGTTTTCTTGCTTGTAAAAAAGTTCAAGAAAAAGATTCTGTCCTCCACGCGGCCAGTCCAGCGTATAGGTGCTCAGCCCGATGCCCATATCATATTTCGCACAGGCCTTGGAGACCTCTCCGTAAATTTTCCACCATTCCGGTGTAAAGATCTTTGGATTTCCTTGTTCGGTTGGCCATCCGTTGGTGTCGTAATGAGAATAATTCACCTGCACACCGCTGATGCCCATCTTGTGCAGTTCCTGCACCTGCCAAACGAGACGATCGACATTCAGGTCATCCCCTGTCCACCACCAGAAGGGTACCTCATTATATCCAGCAGGGGGGGTGACAAATCCTGCGCGCTCGTCCAGTTTCGGATCGAACGTGGGGAATCCTTGTCCTGTTTGTTTTGCGGCTGCAAAGAGCTGAAGTGTGATGAGTGTGGTAGCGAATAACAAATGCTTCTGGTTCATAAGTAAGTCCCCCTTTGATAGTAGTCGTGATATAATATTATAAAATAGCGCGGGTGGGAATGTATTTTTCGGTCTATTTCATGGACTTTTTTGAGAAGGAGCCTCCTCAGATAATATGTTCTGTACTTCCGCTTCACAATTGACGATACCGATATATTTTTTGTATACTAGCAAAAGTTTACAACGATTACACATTTTCATGGGGAGTGATGTTGGTCAGCATGAATGTATAGGAGAATCCGAAATGACAGCAATTCTTGAACGCATGGAGCAAGAGGCATTGATGTTGCCTAGGGAAGAGCGTGCTTTTCTGGCAGACCGTTTATTGAGTTCCCTTGATGGGATCGCCTTTAGCGAGACTGAGCTTGCATGGGTTGCTGAAGCGGAGCGCCGATATAAGGAGTATCACGATGGCAATAGGATTCCGATTTCTGCTGAAACCGTTTTTGCCGAAGCAGATCGGATGCTTGGATGAGTGCTGTCGTTTTCGATATTGATGCCCGTGCAGAGTTTCTTGCAGCAGTCGCTTTTTATGAGGATTGCCAAAGAGGCCTTGGGCGTAGATTTCGAGATTTAGTCGAAGCTGAAATCGTAAACATTGTAGCGATGCCATTTCGTTTCCGCTTGCTTTGTACGCCATTTCGTCGATGTTTGATTCCGGGATTTCCGTATTCCATCATTTTTTCAATTGAACCCAATTTTATTTTGGTAATTGCTGTCGCCCATACAAAAAGAAAGCCAAATTACTGGTGCACACGGGGGAAAACAGGCGACACTTGAGATTAATGAAGAGGTATTATCAAAACAAATGGAGAATTAAAGCATGGAGACGTCACGTCGTGAACTATTAAAGACGATTGCAGGGGCAACAGCTTTCGGTGTTGCATCATCGCCCGCGGTTACTTGGGGGGCTGACGCACTCAAAGGTCGCATCAAACAGTCGGTCGCCCAGTGGTGCTATGCTGGCTACATGAAGAAGAATAATATCTCCATGGAACAATTTATCGCCGCTTGTGCAGAGATTGGACTGAAGAGTGTGGAGATGATCGGTGAGGAGCACTGGCCCCTTCTCAAGAAACACAACATGGTGAGTGCCATGATTTCAACCCATTCTAGTGGCAAAGGATTGAACCGTGCGGAAAATCATGACTCTTGCCTCGATAGCATCCGCAAGAAAATCGACACGGCAGCAACGTGGGGTTATCCGAATGTGATTACCTTCTCTGGCAATTGCGAAGGATTGGACAAGCAGAAAGGCCTTGAACAGTGTGTGATCGCTTTGAAGAAGATTGCGCCTTATGCGGAAGAGAAAAAAGTCACCATCTGTTTGGAGTTTTTTAATTCCATTAATCACAAAGATTACATGGCGGACACCACGGCCTGGTGCGCTGAGTTGGTGAAGCGCGTGAATTCTCCTCGTGTAAAAGTGCTTTATGATATTTATCATGCTGCTATGATGAAGGAAAATCCGTTGGTGGATATTCAAAAGCATGGTGCATGTTGGGGTCATTACCACACGGCAGGTGTGCCTGGACGCGGCGATATTGATCCTGGCCTCCAGACGCTGGATTATGCTGCGATTGCCAAGGCGATCGTGGATAGCGGCTACACGGGCTTTTTGGGACAGGAATTTTTGCCGAAAAATACGGAGGCCATGCAGAGCTTGCGCAATGCCGTAAAACTGTGTGATGTCTAGGACGATGAAGCTTCGCCATCCACAAGGGCAGTGTGTCTCATGCGGCCGGCATCCGCCGTGGCCGCATGTTTTTGTGTGTCCCTATTGCAATGAAGAGGTGTTGATGCCCCGTGCATGGATTGTATGGCGCAGGGTATGGGTGGGCGTCTTTACCTTCGCAATTGGCATGGTCGTGCTACTCCCGTTGATGCAAGGGCTATCTGTTCAAAATCATCGTGTAGGGTGTGTTCGAAGTTGGATCGTGCTGGGGATGGCTTTCATGCTCTTTCTGAAGCCGCATAATAACCGTGATGTGATTGTGTGTTCACAACCTGAACTTCGCGCATGGCAGATCAAGAGTTTGATGGGGTCTCTTTTTGTTGGATTAAGTTCGCTTGTCTGCACCTCTCAGGTTGCGGTTGCCATGTCAGACTGGGGGGTTGCGATATTCTGTGGCATTACGATCATTTGCCTACTGGTTTCTCCCTGGTTCATCCGCCTCTGTACGTGGCGTATTTGGGTGGGCATGATTTTGGTCTTCGTATCGCGTATGGTGTGATTTTTCTGGTTTCAGCTTGAAGTTATCAGCAGAAAAATATTATACTGCCATGCATTGTTAATGACAGGTGATGACTGTATTTAAATTGGGTATGCGTGACAGCAATGAAATGCTTTGCGCTGGATGGTTGAAGGTGAATATGAAATTCATGTTGAAGATTAAAATTTGTGTGCTGTCTCTTATGGCTGTTGCGGTTACAGGCCATGCTCAATCCGTCAAAGCTGACGAAAAAGGCCTGTGGGATGTCTGGTGCGGAGGTACGAATAGCGCATTCGAAGCGTCGGAAATGGCAAAGGCCTGCAAAAAATTTAGAACCAGTGCGCCGCAGGATCCGTTCACAGTTGTGGTCTCTGGGCTTGAAGCGTGGAACCATCTGAAGAAAGGTGATACAGGCACCGCAACCGCGATCTTCAATACCATGTTGGTCAAGGGCCCTGCGACTGGACTCCGGAAGGCGGGCGATGAGATGGCGCGGAGTTGGCTCAGTCGGCTAGACAGGGACCAGGTGACGCGCGCACTTAAAGATATCTACAGGCGGGATATTGAGTTCCCCGCATCCTTGGAGGTGTTCACAGCACTCGGGGACAAAGCGCCCCCCTTGACGGACCGCTGGGGCAAACCGTGGGTCTATAAGAGGGGAAGTGCGATTAAGGGAATGGAAACCCAGCGATATGATCTTGAATCGTCAGTATTGGGAATGCGTTCAGATCTGAAGGGCGCGCTGAAAATGGGGTACGCCGAACGAATAGACATCAAAGCTGTCCGCATGGTGACGGGCAACAAGAGTGTGGTTGAGTTCAAGACGGGAGAGGGGCGTTCCATATTCCGTGAAGAGGGCGACCGCGGGAACATCGTGAATCTTATTTATGTAGGTTCCTACATTATCGTGTTGTCGGACGGGAATCATTGGAGTGTCATGGCCAAGCCTCGGTAACGGATATGAAACTGGAATCTTGTAAAAAACTGGCGTTTGGACGCTGTGTGCCGTTAGAAGAGACCGTCCAGCGACTTGAAGTTGCGATCGGTGCCCGATACGAATACCGCCTTTTTGAGACCAGGGTCTCGGACCGGCTCTACTGGTCAGCGTTGTACATTGACGACTTGGAGTTCCGTTCCATGGGCAAAGGGATCACACCCCTGCAGGCGAAAGCGGGGGCACTTGCTGAGTGTGCGGAGTGGGTGGCATCGAAGGAACACACCGAATTACCAGGGTATATGGTGGGTCATCAGTCAACTATTCCCAATGCGGTGGGGATCGAGCAGATGCTGCCACATGTCGCTGTTTCGAAAGAGATGATTGAGAAGATCAAGCAGACCGATATCGCGATGTTCTGGGTCGACGGATTTTCGCTGATCACGGGGAAAACGGCAAAGATCCCCATTGAGTTTATTCGGCGGATCGGTGGTCCTAGTGGCATGGCTGCGGGTAACCGCCGTGAAGAGGCAATTGTTCATGCGATTGATGAGGTTTTTGAACGGCGGGTTCACATTACCGTCCTGAAGCAGAAGCTGGTGATGCCGACGATTGACATGGAGACGATCACGCATCCTGTTCTCCGAGAACAGATGGCATTTGTGAGAAGCAAAGGAATCGAAATTTACATCAAAGATCTAACCTTTGGCGGGGTGATGCCGTGTATCGGTGCTTATTTCTGGGATCCCAATATCCCCGAGGATTATCAGTTCCATCACTTCTTCAAAGTGGGTACCGGTTTCAATTTAGAGGATGCATTACTTCGGATCTTTACCGAGTATGCACAGGGGCGAATGGCGGATGAGTTTATTGATGGCTCTAAGGCGGATCAGGAACGGGTTCTGAAGTATGACCTGCGTGCTCTCAAATGCATCGCGGAGGACGGCGATAATTATTTGTCCGCATTCATGTTCGGTTTTGTGCCACAGAGGACGGCTGCCTTTTTAAAAGAGGGACCGCTTGTACCGTTTCGAAAAGGCGAGAAGTTTGAGGATTGCCTTCAGGACATCGCGAAGGCCAAAGGGATCTTTGAGAGGTTGGGCAAGGATTGTTATGTGATTGATTTTACGGATCCAGAGATTGGTTTCCCAGTGGTTGAAGTGGTCGTTCCCGGTTATTCAGATGTCCTGCCCTACTATCCATCGGAAAGCCAAATATTGTTCCGACAGTACAACCGTCAGGATATTTTGCGCTCTTATGATGCGGCTGAGGGAGAGCAATCTGCGGGTGGGGCATCGAACAAAGGTTTTTAAATTGAGGAGATGCACGTTTTTTTGTGTTGATAACAGTAACAGGAAATGATAATTTATTAATAATGAAATGATTCATGTTTGAAAGGAGTATCAATGAAAAAAGAAGCTCATACGATGGTAACGGCTGGAGTTGCTCTTCTGGCTACAACCCTGTGCATGGGAACTGTCTTGGCAGGTGACGGCTCCGACGAAGCTGGTTTTGTACCTCCGCCTAAGGCTCGGCAACCGCCTCCGGCACCGCCCCGTTCAATTTCTTCTGCAGAAACGACGGATCCGTGTTGTTGCTGTCCGGTCACGCCTCAGGCGCGAACCGAAGCCAAGAAACCGCCGCAACCACCAGCGCTTATTACTAAGCTGAAATCCGAAACAGTTGAGTCGACGAAGGACGAAAAGAAAAAAAAGTAATCCTGTGTCGAACGACTACTGAGTGGATTGTATCCGAGAGATGAAGTTGATCTTTAGGGTGTTTTGGTAGGTTCATAACGAGTACGTTTGATGCTCGTCTAAGGCTATGGCGTTTTGCCATAGCCTTTGGCATAAAAGATGATATATAAGGGAAGAGCTTATGAAATGTGTTCTCTGTGGCTTTTTCGGGTTGATGTTAGTGTTGTTGCCGGTATCGGCGCAGGATGATCTCGACTGGAATGCGACGCCGAATGATGTGAACAATCTGCTGAAAAGCATGAAGGACATGATCAACGTGAATTACAGCGTGCAGGTTGCTACGCTGAGTGAAGTGAGCGGGGATCCTGCGAAAAATCCTATTCTGTTCCGTTCAGGGCATTATAATTTTACCTATTCGGATGAACAACGCAAACGCATCCGCGAATATGCGCTTGCGGGTGGTATGATTATCTATAACACTGGTTTGGGGTCGGCGCCCTTCTACCGGTCAGCAGTTAGAGAGTTGGCGAAAATTTTTCCAGAGCAGCCAGTTCAGCGGCTCTCATCAGATCACCCGCTTTTCCATTCCTATTATGATCTGGATCATGTCAAGTATTGCTCAGGTGTCAAAAAATCTGGTTTTGTTGGTGACGAGCCATGGTTTGACGCCGTGGAGATCAATTGCCGCATTGTGGCGCTTGTATCACGGTGGTGTATGGCAGTAGGATGGGAAGACAAAGTTCTTCCGGAGTATCAGGCGTATGAGGCGGATTCTGCAAAGAAGCTCGGTGTGAACATCTTCTCATATTCTTCAGCGATGCGCGCATGGGCCAAAAGTCAAGCACACGCTATTAAGTTTATTGATAAGCCAGAGTCGAGCGCCGACAAGGTCGCGATGGTGCAGGTGATTTATGACGGGGTCTGGAAGACCCGGCATGCGGGGTTGTCCGTGATTTTGCAAACCTTCAATCTGAAGACGGATGTGCCGGTGAAATACACGGTCAAAGAGATGAGGCTTACGGATACGGCCATCTTTAATGCGCCGTTGTTGTATTTGACTGGCCATGAAAACTTCACGTTGAACAAGGGCGAGGCGGTACAACTGAAGAAGTATCTAGATAATGGTGGCTTTCTGCTGGCCGAGGCATGTTGTGGCCGTAAGGGGTTCGACTTGGCGTTTCGTAAAATCATGGCGGATCTGTATCCCGGTTCGTCCCTGCGCGATATTTCTCAGGGTAACGTAATTTTTTCGATGCCGAACGATGTCCAGCGGGTTGGTGTGACGCCCGTGTTGCAGCAGGCTCTGGGCACAGCGGTTACTCATCCTCGATTGGAGGGTGTGGAAGTGAACGGACACATCGCTGTAATTTATAGTCCGTATGGTATGTCAGGTGG
>JBAXOG010000201.1:0-7803 GCA_037133395.1 bacterium
CAAGCGCGTGCAGTCGGGCGTCATCGGACGGATGTGGATGCGCTCCTTCTTGCCAGCGCGGGAGTTGGCATACGCATGAACCAGATAAGCTTGGCCGTCGTCGTCCCAGAACGGGCAAGGGTCGATCCAGCCCTTGGCCTCTTGAAGACACCAAGGCTCTTGCCACTCGCCAGCGGGATCGCTTGCGCACGTCACATAGATGCCCTCGTCCGGCATCGGGAAGAAGATCCAGAAGAGTCCGTCATGAAAGCGGATCGCGGGCGCCCAGACGCCGCAGCCGGGCTGGACGTCCTGATAACGCGGATGCGGCACATTCTTGATCGCATGGTTGACCAGCGTCCAGTTGACGAGGTCGCGCGAATGAAGAATCGGCAGACCCGGCGTGCAGGTGAAGCTGGAGGCGACCATCCAAAAATCATCTCCATGCCGGATCACATCAGGATCAGAATAGTCCGCATGGATCACTGGATTGCGAAACGTTCCGTCTCCTTGATCGGGGATCCATGGATATCCACACGCACTCTGTTCTGTCCAGCGCAAAATGTTGCCAGGCTTATCCATTGGGGTGATCCTCTCCACTGATATCCCGTTTGATGTCAAAAACAGTCAGACCTGTCAGATCTTTTTTGCGTCCCGGCACGACTAGGCTCACGACATAGCCGATCACGACGCAGGCGATGACCGCTGCGGGCATATAGCCATACCAGTGCAGGGAGGTGTATTGCTTGACAAAAATGGTCACCCCTATACTCGCTATGGCTCCTGTGAAGGCGCCGATCGCGTGGGTCCGGTGCGTAAAGATGCCGAGAATGAATACGCCCAGGAATCCGCCGCCCAGCAACGCGAAGAGTTCATTCCACGTTTGGAAAAGGGAGCGCATATTCATCTTGGCCATGTAGATGGCGCAAAGGGTTGCGACCAGTCCCGAGACAATAGAGGCGATGCGCATCACCACCAACCGTTCGTGATCCGTCGAATTCTTCTTTGCCTTACGGTAGAAATCCTCTGTGAAGATCGTGGCGACGCTGTTCATACTGCCGGCCAACGCAGAGGCGGCAGCGGCAAAGAGCGCGGCAATGATCAGACCTGCGAAGCCGATCGGCAGACGTTGCACAATGTAGAGCGGGATGATCTGATCATTGGTCATGGCCAGATCGAGTTGCATCGGGTGCTGATGGAAGTAGGCGAACGCACCGATGCCGGCGAGGTTCACCATGAAGGGAATGGCAACGCTGCACACCAGAAACATCCCGGCCAGTTTGCGCACATCCTTGAGCGGTGTCGCAAAGACGCGTTGCACCACGGGCTGATCCGAGGCGAAGGCCAGCTTATTTAGGATGGGGGTCAGGATAATCAGCCAGAAGATCGGCGCGGTCAGATCCATTGTCCAGATGCCTGTGTCAAACTTATGGAAGCGCGTGCCAATCTCCACGAAGTCCCCCCACCCGCCGCGCAGGCCCGTGATAGCCAGCACGATCATCAGGCTCACGCCGATGATCATGGTGATGCCTTGGATCATCTCCGTCAGGATCACGGCTTTCAAGCCACCCTTGGCTGTATAGATCGTGGTCACCACGCCCATCAGCAAGACGCTGTAGACCACGTCGAGCCCGGTCACTGCCGCGATCGCCAAGGCCGGCAAAAGCAGGACCATATTCATGCGTCCGAAGGTCTGCAGAGCAATGCACTGGGCACTGGCGATATAGCGCAGCGACGGATGGAACCGCCGCTCCAAATATTCGTAGGTCGAGGTGATGCTGAGTTTACGGATCAGCGGATAGATGATATACGCTTCGACAAAGAAGAGCGGGATGAGCATCAGCCACGGGAACGCCCAGAGCCAGCTCGTGCGGAACGCCTGTGCCGGAATCGCCATGAAGCTGATACTGCTCGCGCCAGTCGCGAACATGCTGATGCCCGCCATCCACCACGGTACCTTGCGATCGCCAAGCGCGAAGGACGCCGTGCTCTTCTGCCGGTGTGCGTACCAGATACCTGCAAAGGCCACCACGATAAAATAGCCCAGCAGGAAGACATAGTCCCAAGCAGAGAGACTCTTTACTGTGCGACGCACGGTCATGTCGAGTGCTACCACCCCGTCGCCCTTCGGCGAGACGATCATTTGTTTCCCGTTTATCTTCAGCACGGCGCCACTGGACAGGGTCTCCGGCAACACGCCTTTCGCGACCCACGTGTCGGTAACATTGTGATAGCTCCAGATGGCATCACTGTGCGCGTCCTTTGTAATACCACCCGCAAGACCGGCATGCACCTGTCCAGTCTGGAAGACGAGGGGCGCTCCGAGCGGCAGGGGCAATGGCGCGAGTTCGCGCCAGCCGGTCATGGTCGAGCCGTCGATCACTTTCCAACGATACGCAAACGACTGTGCGATTGGCATTTTTGCCGCGTTGATTCCGCCAAAGACATGCACGTCGTTGTAAAAGCAGATGACGCCGGGAAACATCCGCCCCTCGCCAGGAATTGGAGGTAGTTCCTCCCATTTTGGCGAAGGCCCTTTAAAGGCAAGCCGGAAGAGACGCTGCGACAGGCCCGCCTCTGCTTGTCCACCCACAACATAAAGCTGCTTTTGGGACTGATCTTCGAAAAAGCCGACACCCGCGCCGGAGAGCGCAACAGGCAAGGAGGGGAGCAGCGTCTGGTGTAGCGTATTGTCGAGCCACTCCAAAACCTGCACTTGTGTGGTGATACCGTTGGTGCTTGTGCCGCCCACGAGAATCAATCGGTTTACGCTCTTGCCGTTCTCTGTGAGGGTCGCGCTCACGTAGCCAGGCATGATCACCGGCGTCTTCAATTCGAATTCGCGCCACTGTTTTTCGCCAGCCGGTTGCACGAACACTTTTCCATTGGGCTTGAAGTCGTGGCCCATGCCACCGCCGACAATCAGTGCGGTGCCCGACTGGCCAAAGAACGATCCAGGCTGCTTACTTGGGAAAGCTAGGTCACGCTGCTGAAACTCAAAACTGTTCGTGCTCGCTTGGCTTCCCGTTACCGAGGCGCATACCAGTGCGGCCACAACAAAAAAACGTTGGAAATTCTTCATATTTGCTCCTGGTTTGTTTTTTGCAGAATCACGGCGCCAAACGGCGGCAATTCCAGCAGGCCGGCGATCTTTGAATCGTCGGTGAGATTTGTGTAATGGTCACTCAGCACAACTGTCTGCGGTTGGCGGGTGTAATTGATGAGATGCAGGTGTTCACGCGCGCCAGCGACGGACTTCACCGATTCGACCATCGGCGAACTGCTGGAGGTCAAATTCGGTTTGACGTTGCACGCCGGCAGAATAGTAGCCATGAATTCAGTGATAAACTCCAACGACGGCACGGCGGCGATATAATATACAGTCCCCTTGCCAAATCGGTTGACGGTCACTGCCGAGGTGCCTGCGAACCAGTGGTCGGTGTACGTGAAGAGAGTTGTGGCAGTGGTGGGCTTGATGATTTCAAACAGGAACGAGCATGCATAGCGCGGTTTCGTGTAGGTGCCAGCAAGCGGTGCGATGCCAGTAGTATCCTGGAATTTCAAGCCGTTCTGCTCCTCGATCTCAATGCCGCACAGATCCGTGAGATAAGCTGGCAACGTCTGCCGGTGAAATACATTGTCGCGATTGCGCAAGCCGGACTGTACCGTGAAAACGAGCGTGCCGCCCTGCTCGACATAGCGGCGCAGATGCGCGGCGCGCGCTTCGTCCATAATCAGCAGCGACGGCGCGAAGATCAGTTTATAGCGAGAGAGATCATCGCTCGGATTGACCACATCGGCGTTGACATGCTGTTCAAATAGCGCCTTGTAATACAGATACAGGTGGCGCATATAACGGAAGTCCGGGTGCGTGTGGCCATCGTCAAGCGCCCAGTCACAGTCGAAATCGCGAAGTATGGCAACCTCGGGCTTGGGGCATGAGGGTTCGAGGTCTTTGGAGACGGACTGGAGGTCGCTGACGGTCTTCTGAATTTCAAAATAGCGTCGACGCGGCTTGCCGTCGCATTCGAGGACAGCCTGCAAGAGGTGTTCGATTCCAGCAGGGAATTGCCGCCAGTGGAACCAGAGAACAGCCTTTGCGCCGTGGGCGATTTCCTGATGTGTCCAGACATTGATCATGCCCGGCTCGGGGAGCTGACGCGGTTTGAAGGTGCGGCCTGTCTGTGCTTCCGTGACCCAGAACGGACCTCGCTTCAGGCCACGCGTGAGGGACAGCGCAAAACTGGCCATAGCTGGATGATAGTTCTGGTCGCCCGCATTGCCATATTCGTTTTCCAATGTCCAGGTGAACGGATAGTTGTCCAGCGAAACGATATCGAGTTGGTCGCCGAGTTTGTAGAGGTCGAGCAGGTAGAGGAAGCCGCTGGAACAGACATTGTGTGTGACGGTCTTCTCAGGAGAGATGCGCTTGATGCAGTCACTCTGCAGACGCGCGTAGTTCAGAAATGAATCCGAGAAGAAACGGTAGTGATCGAGCAAGGACGACGGGTTTTGTCCAACTTTCGGCAAGATCACCTCGTCGAAATTCCGATAGTGCTGGCTCCAGAATGCCATGCCCCACCGGCGATTCAATTCATCAATCGTCCCATACTTTTTACGCAGCCACTCTTGAAACATTTTCCGGCATGTCGCGCAATAACAATGCGGCTGTTCAGCCATGAACTCGTTGTCGAGCTGATAGCCCATGACGTTCGGGTTGTCTTTGAATTGCTCCACCATTACACGAACGATACGCTCTGTGTAGCGGTGGTAGGTCGGACTGTTGACACAGTAATGTCTGCGCCGTCCGAACTCGCGACAATGACCGTCACCCATGATTTGGAGAATGTCCGGGTGTTTGTCCGTCAGCCATTTCGGCGGTGCCGCGGTGGGCGTACCGAGCAACGACTTGACACCAGCTCGGCCTAGCGTTTCAACGGCGTGTTCGAGCCACGAAAAATCAAAAGCGTTGTCATCCGGTTCCATCCGGCTCCAGGCGAACTCGCCCATGCGTGCCAGCGTAAACCCCGCCTCCTGCATCAGTCGTGCGTCGCGGTCAACCTCGTCGGTAGCAAGTTGTTCTGGATAATAGGATGCGCCAAAATCAAGGTTATTTTTCAAACGATACCACCTTTGTTTCGTTGGAATTGAGGTTGAGTGTGCGGCAACCGAACAGACTGTTTTCTGCAAACAGCTTTACTGCATCTGCATGCCGTTCCGATAAAATCGTGACGCGTGCCGGAGCAGGTGTCGGATTGGTCAGTCGGAGGGTGAGTTCATGCGGCGTATCAGCGACAATTGTCGCTTCGATGTTGTCAAAGGCGACGACGAGGGATTGGTCGGGCTGCACATACAGGCCGGGAATCTCGATGGCGGTCAACATCAGTGACGTTTCGGCCCAGGTGGACATGTGAAGTGTCTCGCCGATCCGCTCCGGCCCTTCCCAGTCGGTCATGTTGACCCGCTCGCACATGTGGCCTGGCGTGGCGTCGCCCAGCGGTTTGAGCGGATGGGGCAGATACTGCGGCAGGTTGTGGGCGATGTCCTGGAGCAGGTCAAGGTGGAAGCGGTCGTTGGTTGCGCGGAAAAGTTTTAACAGGCCGAGTCCCGAAAAGGTGCAGAGTCCAGGCGCGGCGTGCTTGTTCTGCGTGTTGGCGTATACCGCGCCAGTTGTGCGAATGCCCTCTTTGGCAAACGTCGAGCGCGGCGGGAACTTGAAGTCGTAGGCGACCACCCATGTTGAAAACTGTCTTGAGGTCTCAGCAGCGCGCGTGAGCCAGATCTTGCTGCCGGTCGCCTCATACAGCGCGACATACGACTCGATCAAGGCGTACCAGGATTCGGAATCAGGATTCTGGCAGGCGTCACCCGGCCCGCCGCAGCTTAATCCCTTGACGGTGAATTCACGGTAGAAGGTCTCTGCCGCTGCCTGCGCAACAACCAGATAAGCAGGCTCGTCAAAATAGCGAGATGCCAGCACGAGTGCCGCTGGCACGATCGCACCGCTGGTCGACCCGCCCACACAAATCTCACTCGTCTGCGCATGGACGAACTGGCCGAATTGGTGGTTGTTCTCCCAGAGCCGGACAAAGGCGTCGCACACGCCTTGCAAACCTTTGCCCCAGCCAGGCTTCACAACGATGCCGAGCTGTTCCATCAGCAGGAACTGCTTCACGATAAAGAAGACAGCATCCCCGCTCTTGCGGATCAGATGCCAATTGGCTGTGTGCGGCTTACGGATGTCGCCCCCCAGCCACTCGGTGCCATTGCGACCGCAGTCCCAGAAGAACCCCGACGGACTGATGCCGTTCGGAAAGAGCCAGTCGAAATTGCGGAGTACGTTTTGACGCGTCCGCGCATGGTTGGCAAAAAGCAACGGATAGGTACTGATCATGCCGCCGGTCCAGCCGATCTGCCAGTCCTGCAAAAAATTCGTGCGGGGGCCCACAGAGTAATAGCCATGCTTTTGCACAAAGTTGTCGCGATTGAATTTCGCGAGTTGCAGCCTCAGGCAGGCCGAGTACGACACGGCAAAGAGAGGGCGTGGCTTGCGTTTCCGCATCGGCGTACCCGTGCAGGGGGTGTCTTTGCGAACACGGGCAAACGTGTCAAACAGACTCTGTACCCTCGGTGCCTCGAAGGTCAGGACGCGGAAACAAATCGTCACTTCGTCACCCGCCTTGAAATCATGCGGCTGATCGAGGGACGGAAAGGCGTTGTCACAGATGCGATAGTTGTAGAGTTCGCGTACCACTGGAGAGGTCAGCGAGATCGTGGCATGGCTGCGGTCACGGGACTCCTCGATGTTGATGCCGTAATCGCCCAACGTGTTGCCTTGCGTTGTCAGCAGCAAGAAGCCCAGCTTGCGCGTGGCATCATGAAAGCCGATGGCCGGCGTTGCCAGGCTGCCGCTGCGCTCTTGGATGCGCGACACGCCCTCGCCGATGGCCAGCCTCGGCACATCTGTGATGATGATGGGCTTGTCCGGTCCGATATCCTGCACGAAATAGAGTTTCGGCGAATACGGAATCTTGCGTGACAGGAAGCGGTTGCCATTGTACGCAGCGGCTGGCATCAACACGTAATGATCAGCCGACCACGCTGAGAAGGTCAGATCGACGGAAACACGTCCCTGCTTGAGCACCCCTGCTTTACAGGCGAAGGTAACGGACAGGTCTGTGGCCTCTGGCTGATCTTTGACCGGAGACGCCTGCGCTGAGACCTGCCACGTAGAGCCAAGCACATCCCCTTTCGTTGTCGCACGTGTCAACGCAAACGTTGACTGATGGGTCAAGAGATTCTGCCGCGCGTAATCATGTTGGCTCACGTTCGCCTGCACGACACAGCCGGACGCGAGGAGTCTGGACATATTTTCGTCTCTCTTGTTCATTTACGTTAAAAATTCTCTCTCTCGTGTTACCTTTCAGAGCCAAAAAAAATATTCACCGCAAGGAACACAAAGAACTCAAAGATCAACTTCTCAATACATGGCTGACTTCATCGGACGCATCTGAGATTCGATTCATATCCTGGGCGTATAGGCGCCTGCCGCGCCGTAGCCTTGGCGTAGGCGGGTCCTCGCCTGTACAACTAAACTAAGAGAAACGGCTGGCGGTCTGGCTGGCGCCAGACCAGTGAACAGGCGAGGACGCCTATTCGCCCAGCTTATTTGTCCTATGTAATGAATTGCAGATACCCCATTTCATTCTTAAACTTTCGAACTTTAGAACTACATCATCATGATCATCGTGCCTTTAAGCTTTGCCGTAACCTTTATGTACGATCCCTCCTCCGTGACCTTGAAATCAACTGGCATTGCGGTTT
>JBAXOG010000202.1:0-7785 GCA_037133395.1 bacterium
GGTTTTATATCTTAACAAAGCCGTTTTACTGTCCAGCATTTGGGGAGGGCCTCATTGTTCGCGCGAGTCTCCGAAGGCAATCATCGGATAACGGTTGTTCTATCAAAGCGACCTTAAGTTCCGTCTTAAAATTAAGCAGATCTTGATCAGACACATCATCCGCAAAGATGACATGGGCGTTTAACCTATATGGCGTAGGGGCAACTAATCTCAATTCAATACCTGGTAAAACTAGCTTAGAAAGTGTTGGGGCATTTTCTTGGGCTAGCCTTTTTTTCAAAGCAAGCCAACCATCAAAAGTCCAATAATCCATTAAAACAAAGACAGCCGGTTGAGCATTGTTCATTGCTTTGATCATCTCATCTACTTCGGCCATCTTTTCGGTTTCACTCATTGAACCGAACTTACGTCCACTCCATTGAAACGAAGCTGGTGTATGTACATGAAAATCCCACTGTCTCCACTCTGAACCGCGAGGATAGGCTTGCTGACTCTTCACTGGTGATATTGATGGGGTTGGCATCTGCTCTCCTTTTTGTAACTCATTTTACCCGACCGTAATCGGTATCAGGGTCATGGTGTCGTTGCCGAAGATGTCGATGACTTTGACGGCAACGGTGTAGCGGCCAGGTTTTTCGTAGGTGTGGCTGGCGGTGGTCAGTTCCAACTCGCGGTCTTTGCGGGTACGGAAACTCTGCCATTCGTTTTCGAAGATGTATGCGCCGGTCCAGCGCTCTTCAAAGTCGATCAGTTCGCTGCTGTCCACCATGCCGGGCAATGCCCCTTCGACACCGAAGTTCTTGGCGACCTTGATAATCTCCTTGCGGTTTTCATAGTTGAAATCCACAGCCCAGTAATCCACCCAGTCGGTCCATTTTTTCGTCAGCACGTCGCTGGTGATGATGCCTTGCTTGTCTTTGCTGTATTTCACCAACTTGCCTTGTTCGCAAATCACTTCGCTCTTGCCCTCTTTCAACTCGGCGGCAATGGCATCGGCCAGTCCTTGCGAGTAGTAGACAGAGAAGTCGGTCAGTTCGATGGCGAGTGAAAGTTTGTTTTTCGCGTCGTAACGCGGCGATGCCTCGACGTAGGCGACATCGGCGAAACGGACTTGCCCTTTTTCCACGGCGCGTCGGTCAAAGACCTCCGGCGGAATGGTTTTAGGGGCGATGTCGATGCCCTTTTTCTTGGCTTCGTCCAGCACGGCAGGGAAGAGTCCCATCTCGAATTCAAAGGCCAGCACATCCACGCGGGAGGCGTTGCGCTTGCGGCACTCCGTAATGACCTCTTCGATAAACAGGCGTCCGACCGGCAGATTGATCGGGCCGACCACCACGAGACGTCCGGCATTCTTGCCGTGGAAAAAGGCTTCGTTATCCAGCGGCTGGGCTTTGTAGGCGCGCAGGATCAGCTCGCGGAACTCCTGTTCCTTCTTGGCCAGCGCCTCGGCCTTCTTCTTGCCGGTCAACCGACCGGAAATATTCAGATACGCCTGTCGCTCGTAGCGTCCGAGATTCAGCACCTCGAAAGCACGGAAGGGTTTTCCGTCCGCCTTCAACTCGCGCTGCACCTGGATCAAGCGCTTGCGCGTGGTGTGAATGCCGAACTTGCCCAAGTCCGTCGCAATCCACTTGCGCCCAAGCTTTTCCGCTACCGCCGCCGTCGTGCCGCTGCCGCAGAAGAAGTCGGCGACGAGGTCGCCTTCGTTGCTACTGGCTGAAATGATACGTTCCAAAAGAGTTTCTGGTTTTTGCGTCGGATAATCCACGCGCTCTACACCGCTTTTCGTCATGCGAATGTCAGTCCAAATATTTTGAACTGGTCTGCCTTCTTGTTCGTCGAGATAGCTTTTCACGTAAGGCATTCCATTGCTAGTGTAATAAAGTCGGTTCTCTTTTTCGAGTTGGTCAATCTTGTCTTGCGTTTGTGCCCAGTGGCGTCCTTTCGGCGGTTGAAGAAGTTTCCCCCTGAACATTCTTGCTGGACCAACACCTGCTCCAGTGAACGTGTGCGGATAAAACAGCTTGCCCGTTTCTGGCTCTTTGATGAATCGCTCATCCACATAATCTTCAGTAAGAGGTATGCGTGGCACATCAAACTTATGGTTCTCGGATTTTGAATAGAAGAAAATGGTTTCGACTACATTTCCAAAACGGCCCGCGTCGTTGTGTGCCCCGAATCTTTGCCACGCAATTTCATTTAGAAAACGGTCGCGCCCGAAAATTTCATCAAGAATCAGTCGCACGAAGCCAGTTACTTGAGTTCCCATGTGGACATAGATGCTGCCGTCGTTATGCATCAAATCGCGCATCAAAATCAACCGTTCATAGATCATGGCGATGAAGGAGTCGGCGCCGCGGCCCCAGGTGTCGCGGTAGGCGATCTGCTCGAGGAGGTTGGGTTCCTTATGGAATGTCTCGCCACCGATTTCAATGTCCATGGAGAAGTCCGCGCCGACATCAAAGGGCGGGTCGATATAGATGAGTTTGAGGCCGCCAGCGTCCTCGATCTGGCGTCGGAGCGCACCGGCCTTAAGGGAGGAGAGGATGAGCTTGTTGTCGCCCCAGACGAGTTTATTGGTCCAGCCTTTGACCTGGTGCCCGCCCATGCCGAGGCCGAGTTCGTCCTCGTCGGCCTTCTCCTTGCGCGGTTCGTCAATGTGTTCCAGGGTCTGGAATGGGAGGATGGCTGTGCAGACCTCGCGGGACTTGCCGTTCCAGACGAGTTCGACCTCGCGCTTGTCCTCGAAGAGGAGAAAGCGGTACTTCTCCGGGAGCGGCTTGCCCTGTTCAATAAGCTTGATCAGGTCGCGCTTCTCAGCATCTGAAAATTCGTAACGTTCGGTATCATTCGGGCGGGGCATAAAGGGTCTCCAATCAAATAGCCGTCAATTAAAAATCCAGCCTGTTAATCCGTAAGTGGTTGAAATGGAACATACTTCTTGGCTGAAACCATGAGCAAAAGGCATTCTAGTCAATAAGCCGTCAATTAAGATTTTGAAGCGATCAAGCCCAGTGGGGCAGATATTTGGCATATTTCCTTCCTTGGGTCGGGTCGGCAGGTTTAATGAGCCCATCTTTGAGAGCATCGGCAATCACACGGGAAGCCATCGACTTGTTCGGCTCGGAAATTCCGAAACGGGTACGCAAGCTGGAGTTCGTCATCGGGTCTCGTTCCACGTAACGCAGGCAAGCATGCAGGTAACAGGCGTGCGAGCGTTCCGTGCGATCCATATCCTTCAAGGCTTTATGTGCAAAAAGAATGGCGCGGGTGGAGTCAGGCGGTGTTTCAAACACAGGAGCTGGGAGCTGGTAAATTTCGGTTTGGGAAACTACTTTGTCAACTCCGCTACCGCGCTCCTCACAGATTCCAAGGCGGCGCATGAAAGATGCCAGCGCCTCATTGCGCGAACGGGGCGGACTATCGAGGAATCGGTCGGTCTGGACGAGAGGCAATCCGGGATTGGTAATTTCCATGCGATCCGAAAAGATTTCGATCATCGGGCCGCTGCCAGTTATTGAAAAATCCTGATGGATCAGCGCATTCGGTATCAATTCTCGGATGGCCGGTTCCGGGTAAACAGGAACCTCTCTCCGGAGGGACTGACCGACCACCTCGGTACGTGGCAGTAGCGCATTAACCAATTCAACGAGGCGTTCAAATCCAGCGGCATAACCACGCTGGCTGGCTTTTTCACGAAGGGTTTTGAGTCTCCCTTTGCCTTCATAAACAATAATGCGGATGGCCTTTCGAGCCAGCGTTTTGAACTCATGCAGGTCACGGGCAAAGAGTATGGCACCCAGATTGGTGATGTTCCATTTACCAGCAGAATCGGGCACGATCATGAGGTCGTCCGCCAGCCGACTCAGAATTTTTTCGCGGTCTGATGGCAACGGCTGTTCAAGAAGTTCAAAAAACGAGGGATAGTCTAGTGCCGTAAGAACGGTAGCCGCGTCCACATGATCCAATGCAGTCAATTCCTCAAAAGGGGTGTTATCAAAAACGCGCCAAAGGTTTTTCTCAATCTGTTGATTATCCTTGAGTTTTTTTCGGTAAGAGCCGACACGGATATATTCGACACCCTGAAACTGAGTCGGACTGCCATGAGCACGAGGAATTTCGAGGATGACAACAGGGAATCCTTCGTAAGCCAGTTCATAAAAATGAAAATGAAGTTGCGGACTTAAAAGGTGAGTCAACCAGCCCTCCAGATCCTCGTTTCCCCTTTTCGTCTTTGCTGGCTTAAACGATGTTCCTGTTACTTCATGAGTGTCGTTATTGATACCCCAGACAACATAACCATTGGCTTTGTTTTGCAACGCGGCGGCATTACTTAACGCCGATAGGTACTCACCAATATCTTCGGGACTTGAATTATTTTCCTTGAACTCAACACAGCCGGTCTCATTCGGGAGTTTGCGCAATTCGGTGATGAGGCCGATTAGGTATTCTTGATTCGGGTTGCTGTCCATACTCATCCTTTATACTCCAGAAAACTGTCTGCAAGTGCCGCGAATGTCGTTGGCGTATGCTTCTCAAAGCTCTCTTGATCCACAAAGACATAATCATAGAGGGTGCCGTTGTCCTCGGCAACGGTGGCCTCGGCGCACCATTGTTTCAGCCGTTCCATTTTCTGAGGCAGATCAAGTTCCTCGCGACCTTTGGTTTCAACAATCCAGACCTTGCCATCGCTCATGCGAACCACGAAGTCGGGTGTGTACGTAGAGAGGTCGCCGTCGGCTTTGATGTAGTCGAATTTGAAGCCGATGGCCAGATAGTTTTTTGCAAAGGCGGCTACATCTGGCGCAGCTTCCAGAAAAGCGGCAAAGGAGAGTTCAAGCCCACCGGAATGAGCCTCGCCGACTGTCTTCGTGAAGATACATTTCTTTGCCGAGAGGAAGGGGCGATACTCTGTGCGGAAGGGTCGCATGTCGCGCAGACGGATGCGGTCCTCGATGCGGGTTGTACCGGCCTCCTGAATGGTCAGCGCGTTGATTGCTGTCTTAAAGGCGTCATAGAGGATTTTCCCTACGTCCGGCTCTGACAGATTGCGCAGAACAACCGGGTCTTCGAGATCGACAGGTGACGGACTGAAGAGCTGTTCCCGGACAAATGTTTTCACCTTGCCATACAGCAGGTCATAGCCACCGACCAGCCGCAGGTCTTTGAGGAGTTGGCGGGCAAAGAAGGCAATGACTGAGCGGTAGTCCGCAGGTCCTGAGCCATCGAGATGGATGGTGTGATGGATCTCCGCGTTGAGCATGGTCTTAAAAACAATTTCGCGGGTCTCTTCCGGCGTAAACGGTTTGAGCGGTAGACGCTTGTTTCCCAGCGCGGACGGATCAAGACCCTCGAGATTTTTAAATTCACGTTGGAACCGGCGGGTCAGCCTCGGAAGGGGAATGTCCAGTTCATCCAGATTTTTTGCCTCATTGGCTTCGTCCACTTCCACGATCAGCGAATCCTGACGCATTGCACCGCCGCCCATAGGCACGTACTCAAAGGCAATGTCTTGCTCAGACTGAATAGATTCGACAAATTCCATGAAAGCCGGAGTTCCCAGAATAGAAACCGTCTCTTTCACATCAGTTCCAAAATACATCCGGCGCAGTCCCCGTCCAATGGCCTGCTCCGGCAGGATATTGCTGGGCGCATTGAAGGGGCGCAGACCGACTACGGTGGTGACGTTGCGTACGTCCCAGCCCTCTTTCAACATCAGCACAGAGACAACAGCCTTATAGGGTGAACTCCAGGAATCGATTTCATTGGCTTGCTTTCGCAGGAGTTCAAGTTCTTCCTTATCTTTTCCTGTGGGGTTCTCGCCGATCTCCCCGTTTTTCTTGGTATGGATCACCAGCACGGCACCTTGCAACTCCGAACAGATCTTTTGAAGATGTTCGCCGACTTCGTCACAATTTCTGGTATCATCCACCATGACGAACAGCACAGCCTTTTTCCCAAGTGCCTGGTGCTCGGCGTAGCTCTTGCGCCACTCTTCGACACCCAGCGCGAGATAGTCGGCATATTTTTCTGAAAAAATGGCGCTCTTGTGGTCATGGAGCTTTGCCCGGCTTGCGGCATCCGGCAGGATGGGATGTTTGACGACGTTCTGATGAATCGCCTCGACCAGCGGATAATCGGAAACCGTTTGGACAAAGATCGCACCGTTGTCGTGTCGCGGTGTAGCTGTAACATCAATCTGGAGTGTCAGGCGCAAATCCTTCTGAAGCAATTTGTGGTGAATGTCCTGAATAGACTTGAACCACGCCATTTTCGGATTATGAATATGATGCGCCTCATCGTTGAACACAGCCAGCTCTTCAACTTCGCGGACGATCTCGCCGAGGTCGGTTTTGCTGTCCGTGGTTTTTCCAGACGGTTTTGCGCCGAACGGGGCGAGAAAATAGTTGCGCAGATCATCGTCTTCCAGCGAAGGGTCAACGACATCGCCAAGAAATACGCGGTGGATGTTGGTCAGAAAAATATTGCCTGTGTCGCGAAGCACGCGCACATCATCCTGAATATGCAACGTCACCTGAAAGTCGTCGCGCCAATTGCGTCCGTTATGGCCGTTTTCGGGAAGAATCGGGTCATTGAAGAAAATGCGCAGTCCGTCAAAGTCGGCACGCAAACGATCCAACACAATAATATTAGGTGCAATCACGAGAAAATTCCGTGAAAGCGCAGACTCTGGTTCATACAACTTATGAAAAAAGCTCCAAGCGATCAGCAGCGACAATACCTTTGTTTTCCCTGCACCCGTAGCCATTTTCAAAACATATCGAGGCCAGTCTTCCGAAAACATCCCAGAGGAAACAGCGCCAGAAGCGTCAAAACGAAGCAGATCGAACTTATCACGCGCCTGCCGGACATCATACAGCCAAATGACGGTTTCAACCGCCTCGCGCTGGGCAAAATAGTAGCGAAACGGTGAGAGCGTTCCATCGGCGTTTTCGATAAGCTGTTCTGTCTCAAACCACCATCGCAATAAAGAGACTGAAGTCGCTGATGCGCCAGGATATCCGTTGTTGCGCCATTTATGTACCTCTTGCCTGACGTTTGCCACCAGCGGCGGAATCAGTTTTTCGTAGGCGGTGCTGCGAAGCATCTCGTCTGCCGGAAACCAGCGCTGTTCGGGAATCAACGGCGAGTAGGGTGATGTAGGAAACTGCGGATGGAGAGCCATAGTACACTTTTGGTATTAATGATGATGCTGAAGATGGTTATAGTAAACCAGATGTGTATGCATGTTGCAATCCCCTTTTTATCGTTTTGGGCATGAAAAAAGAGGCCGTGAATTCAATGTGAAACGATAGTTATCGGAAGATTCCGTGCGTTAGTCGGTAGATTATCGGGAGATTCTTCATGCCCCCTGAAGACGTTGACGATAATTGGCATCGAGATTCAGCCAGAACTGGGGGGTCTGCTTGAAGGTCTTCGACAACTGGCAGGCCGTCTCATACGTGACAGGGGCCTTATTTCGCACCAGTTGACTGATGTGTTTTTCCGTCATGCCCATGATATCGGCTAAATCCTTCTGCTCCCATCCGTAATGTTCTAATTCTTCACGGATTGAATCTCCCGGCCCCACATTCGTAAATGGTTTCTTCATAGAACTCCTATCGCATCGGCTTAGTCTTGCGGAAGGCATCGACATAGAGACCTATTTTTTCGGTCGGAATTTCAGCGAGCGCAGGCATCATGCGCATAATCGGGGCGCTCTTTTTGAACTGAAGGATGTCTCGATTGGGGAGCCCCAAATCTATCGGCTGGCCAGCCTTTGCA
>JBAXOG010000203.1:0-7711 GCA_037133395.1 bacterium
GGCCAATATCTACGAGCTTGGGGTAATTGCTCGGGATATTCTTCTTCAAAAAAGCGTGAACGACGTGAACCTTGGAGCGGCCTATCAGATCGCCTCCGTTGGCAATGATCTCGCCGTTAGCAGGAACCCTTTTGTGCTTCACTGGTTGGCCCGTGCCTCCTTTATGAAAGGGGAACAGAAGAAGGCGGTTGAATTGGAAACCAAAGCGTTGAGGCTGGAGACTGATGAGAATACGCAGAAAGAATATCAATCCACCTTGAAGAGCTACCAACAGGGGCAATTGCCCGACTTATCAGCAGCTATCGAACAGGCCGAGCAGTACAAGCTGTGGCAGGATTTTTGGGTGGCATTGGCTGCGGAGAGGTGGGATGTCGCGGAGATCCTGCGGAACAGGATTATTAAACAAGGCGCACAGGGCAAAGCAGTGAATCCTGCACCCGGCACAGATGACTGGAAGCGGGCGGAGTTGCTGGCGATGGCGGGGATGGCCATTGGGTTAGGTAAAGGGGATCGTGTATCCGCCGAAAACACGGCAATTGAATTTGCCAAGCGTATCGCCAGAGACAAAAGACAAGAGTCCTCTATTTTAAAGCAATTTGCCTGGGCACTTCTTTCAGAGAAGAACGTGGGTAAGATCGGCGTCGAGGCGGCCTCCAACTTGGCTTTACGTTCCAGCGATCTCTCCGGAGGCAGGAATACAGATGTGCTCCATGTTCTTGCTCGTGCCGCGTTCATGAAAGGCGATCACCGGAATGCCGTTGAACTGGAAACAAAGGCCCTCAAGTTGGCGGACAATCCGGTGGACACGAAAGAATACCAGTCCGCCTTGGAAGGTTTCCAGCGCGGCCTGCTGCCTGATTCGTCCGCAGAACCCCGGATAATGAGACTTCGGAATAAACTGAGGCTCGCATTGGAGGAAAAGCAATGGGATACCGCGGAAGTCTTGATGAACAAGGTTCAAGAAGAGAATGAAGGGGTTAGGCTCTTTGACCCCAGTAGTCCAAGCATCCAAGAGGAGAGCGCCAGAATTCGGATCGAAATCTATTTGGGCAAAGGAGACTTGAAGGCTGCCGAGAACACAGTTCAAGAACTTGCCAGAAGCGCTGCCGGTGGCAACCAAGAGAGGGCAAAGTGTGTTCTCAACAGCATTGTGCGATCATATCTTTCCGAAGAGCATCCTGGAGACAAGAAGCTGGGGTTCGCCTATGAGCTCGCCCGCAGAGCCAACGAGGGCCCATTGAGGGGACGGTGCCGCGCCGAACACCTCGGTACTCTTGCGCTTGCGACTTTTAGGAAAGGCGATCGACAGCAGGCTATCGAATTAGTACAGAAAGCGCTTTCCTGTTGCGAAGACGCCAAAACCAAAACACTCTTGGAATCGGAACTTGATCGTTTCAAATCAAAGGAAGCTTCTGCTGAGCAATCTTCCATGAGGACTACACCAAAATAACGAACGGAGTGCCCTCATGAACCAACGATTATGGATCTCTACCCTTGCCGCTTGGACCCTGACAACGCTGATAGGCCTGCCCCGTGCGGTTGCCGCGGAGGTGACGGCCATCGCCTTTGGCGACCTCTATGACTTCAGCGACGGCGGCAAGCCGTTTGCTGCCTGCAAGACCGGCAAGGAAGCGTACTTCCAGGATATTTCGGGGGATACGTGGTACAGTGCCTGGGGCGCGGATGACACGGCGTGGATCAACCATGACGATGGGTTGGGCTTCAACAATGCAGGGGGACTCTTTGCCCGGCACAGGCTCTGCCGGTTGATCGGCGATCCGAACTTGGCAACCGACACTTTCCTCGGTGAGAACCTAAACCCGGGCACGATGGGTAAAACGTTGCCGCATTTCCAGTTTGGCGGCGATCGGGCCTACACCTCCTCAATCGCAGAAATTGATGGCGTTCTTTATCTGTTCCTGCATGACTGGACGCCGAAGGTGCTCTGGCCACCGATCAATGGGCTTATCATCAAGTCGAGCGACGGCGGCAAGACTTGGGTCAACCACCTGGGCGGGACCGGCACAATACCTGAAGTTAAGGATGCCATGTTCCCGAAGGCGCCCTGGTCGTTCTTGAAGTTTATCCAATACGGCAAAGGCGGCGCAACGCCCCAGCGGGATAATCTGGATAAATATGTTTACCTCGCGACGGGAAACAATTTTCTGGCGCGTGTGCCACGGGCCAAACTGCCGGCCTTGAACAAGGCCGATTTCGAATTCTACCGGGGCGGTGAGTTGGATGGGCTACTTGATGCAAGCTGGTCAAGGGACCCGGAGGGGAGTGGGCCGGGGGGGAAGAGCGGAGGGTTTGGCTTGGGCAACATCAGCTACAACGAAGCGCTCCAGACCTACGTCTTCGCCGGGCACAGTTCCTACCTTCCACCGGGCCAAAACGTCGACCTCAATACCGTCGCCAAGTCCCGGCTGGTGATCAGCGTTGCCCCCCATCCTTGGGGGCCGTGGCGACCGCTGGTCCGCCAAGCTTATTGCGGTTCGCTGAGCTGGCCCAGCCTGCTCTGTAATAAATTTACCATGAGCGACGGGCTGAAGATGTGGCACGCGCTCTGCGGCGGATGGAAGGGCGACCTCGTGAACTACGGCCTGCAGTACACGCCGATGTACTTCTCCACGGGTCGCATGGAGCAGCTTGAGGCCGAACAGGGCGTTCTTCACGGCACGAGCGCCGCACACAGCTATCCTTCGTTCTCCGGCACGGGCTACGTGGGCGGTTTCGCCCGGCCGGGCGACGGGGTGAACTTCCAAACCGGCAACGTCCACGGTGAGGGCTGGCACATCGTGCGCCTGCACTACACATCGCCGGCGATCAACCGCGCTACGCTCAGCGTCTATGTCAACGGGAAGAAGGTGCGCCGAGTACGGCTTTCGCTGAACAACTGCGACGGTCCGCCGGAGGAGAGTTGGACGGATTGTAGCGCCATCTATTACCTGCGCGATGGCCTCAACCGTATCGAGCTGCGGCGGGACGATGGTGACCAGGCGGAAGGTGTCCTCGTTGACTATATCGCAGTCTCGGCGGAGCCAACGTACAACGAAGGTTTGAACCTTGCGTGGATGGCGACGGCCACGAGCAGTTCCGGGCAGGCTGACGACGCGATTAAAGGCTATGTCGATGGCCGGCGGGAATGGATCGCGGCTGGTGGTGCAGGTGAATGGCTCCAGCTCACCTGGATCACGCCGCAGACGCTGCAGAAGGCGGTGCTCTACGACCGGAGCGATCGGAACATGCAGGTTCTGGGCGGGACTCTCAGCTTCTCCGACGGCTCCTCTGTGAAGGTGGGTAAGCTGCAAAACGACGGCGAGGCTGGCACGGTAGTGAACTTCCCCAAGCGGCGCGTCTCCTGGGTGAAGTTCTTGGTGGATTCCATCAAGCCCGGGACGACGCAATCGGGCTTGGGGGAAATCGAGGTACGATGAGAAGTCCCCGTCGCCTCATAGGTGTCATTTGCGTTAATTGTCGTTTAACAAGATGAGAATTGTAATTATGAACAAAACGTTTTTCTGCAAGGCTTTTGCTCTCATGGCCGTAACTGTGGTCGCCGGTGTGAATTCGGCGTCAGCGAAAGTCAAACTCGATATTCTCTTCCAGGACCACATGATTTTACAACGGGATCGGGCGACTCCGATTTGGGGTACGGCAACCCCGGGGGAGCAGGTCACCGTCAGGTTTGCCGGCCAAACCAAGCAGACGCAGGCCGAGGCCGATGGCCGCTGGCAGGTGAAACTGGAGGCCATGCCGGCTTCTGCGGAAGGGCGCATTCTGACGGCGGGTACGCAAAGCTGCAAAGACGTGCTGGTCGGTGATATCTGGCTCTGCTCAGGGCAGTCCAATATGGCTATGGCCGTGCGCGAGTGTGACGATGCCGAGCAGGAGATTGCGGCGGCCAAGTATCCCGGAATTCGATATTTCCCGGTCGCTGGCGCACCTTCAGCTAAACCGCTAGGCAGCGTCAAAGGGGGAGCCTGGACCGTTTGCTCGCCCGAAAGCGTCGCGACTTACTCCGCTGTCGGTTATTATTTCGGCCGCGAATTGCATCGTAAACTGAATGTCCCCATTGGCTTGGTGGCCAGTTGTGTCCCGGCAACCCGTGTGGAAGCCTGGATGCGATTGGCTGCGCTGGAAACTCTGCCCGAACTCGGCAAAATCGCCCATGAACAACTGGCCCAATGGCAGGCCCAGGTCGGGGCCAGCCAGCGTGAGCGGCCCCCCATCAAACCCATCGGCGCCGCCGGGGTCTCATCGTCTCTCTACAATGGCATGATCGCCCCGCTGATGCCTTTTGCGATCAAAGGCGCAATCTGGTATCAAGGGGAAAGCAACGCGGGTCACCCCGGATATCAGGAAGCACTCACGCTGATGATCAAGGATTGGCGCGCGATGTGGGGTCAGGGTGACTTCCCCTTCATCATTCAGCAGTTAGTGAACTACAACCCTGCCGCCACCGATCCGAACGTATGCGGTGGTTGGCCTTTGCTGCGGGAAGCTCAGTCCCGGGTGGCTGAACGCGTTCCAAATGTCGGCATCAGCGTCGCCATTGAGCTTGGGAATGCCGTAAATGGCCACCCGAAAAACAAGCAGGAGTTAGGGAGGCGGTTGGCATTGGTGGCCTTGGATAAGTCTTATGCCCAGCCTTGCGAGTCCAGTGGGCCGCGTTATGCCTCGCTAACAATCGAGGACGGCTCAATGCGGGTAAGTTTTACGCATGCCAAGGGCATGTATGCCAAAGGCGGACCGCTCAAAGGGTTCGCGGTAGCCAGTGCGGACAAGAAATTCGCATGGGCGGAGGCGCGCATCGAGGGCGAGACGGTCATGCTGAGCTGTGCGGGTGTGCAGCACCCGGTGGCGGTGCGCTATGCCTGGGCCGACAATCCCGAAGGTTGTAATCTCTTCAACGCGGCCGGACTTCCAGCCCACCCGTTCCGGGCGGAGTGAACGCTTTATTCCAGATAAGGACAATCTAAAGATGACGACACTGAAAATGGGTGGATTAAGAAGTCGGATCGCAGTCTGGCCGTTGGCGACGTTATGTCTAGGGCTGATGAGTTCCGCTTGCGGGCAAACCCCCGCCGTAGTCCAGGCGCGCGAGACGCTTTTGATGGACTTCGGCTGGCGTTTCCACAAAGGAGATTTGCCAGTCAATCACTGGGGCAAGTTGACCAAGACTGGGAACTACGGCAAGGAGCCTGGTATCGGTCTGGACTACGACGACTCGACCTGGCGGCCGCTGGATCTGCCGCACGATTACGCTGTGGAGGGTGTCTTTAACCGCAAGAACAATAGCGGCCACGGCTACCTGCCCATGGAGATCGGCTGGTATAGGCGACACTTTGACCTGCCCAAGGCAGATGAGGGGCGGCGGATCTTTGTGGAGTTCGAAGGCGCGTTCCGTAACATGACGTTGTATGTCAACCAGTTCATCGTGGGCGGGCATCAGAGCGGCTACCGTACCGAACGTTACGACATCA
Source organism: bacterium (assembly GCA_037133395.1). Lineage (GTDB taxonomy): Bacteria > Verrucomicrobiota > Kiritimatiellia > RFP12 > UBA1067 > CAIZQW01. The sequence goes on from JBAXOG010000203.1 coordinate 5,487, forward strand.
CCGACTTCGTCAATTTCGGAGGATCAAACGTTTTAGCGGTTCGCACGGACGGCACGCAGCCTGAGGGATGGTGGTACGAAGGTGGAGGCATCTACCGCCACGTCTGGCTGATCAAGACCGGCCAGGTTCATGTGCCCTTTGGCGGTGTGCAGGTGCAAAGTTGGTTCAAGACCGATCCGGAGGCTGGAAAGCCCTTCCTTACTGATGAACCGAAGGGTCCGGCCAAAGTACGGGTGAATGTGAAGGTGGCCAATACGATGTCCGGTACGGCGGTGGCCCGGGTTAAGGTGCGACTACTGGCACCGAACGGTGAAGAGATTGCCAGTGGCAAAGCGGACCTGACGCTCCGCAACAGCAAGGAGGAGACGGCAGCGATAGAACTCAAGGTGAAGCATCCGGTGTTATGGTCGGTGGACGAACCCCTGCTCTATCGAGCCGTGGTCGAGGTGAGTTCGGCGGGGCAAGCGATTGATACCGTGGAACAACCGTTCGGAATCCGGACCATTCGCTTCGACTCCAACCAGGGGTTTTACCTCAACGGCAAGCCGCTGAAAATCAAGGGCGCCAGTATGCACCATGACCACGCGGGTGTAGGTTCAGCCGTGCCTGATCAGGTGAATGAGTTCCGTATCCGGCGTTTGAAGGAATTCGGGTTCAACGCCTACCGCAGCGCGCATCACCCGCATTCCCCCGCCCTGCTCGACCTCTGTGACCGGCTCGGGATGTTGGTGATGGAGGAGGCCCGCGCCTGCGCGCCTGCGGAACGAACACAAGACGATGTCCGACACCAGGTGTTGCTTGGCCGTAATCACCCCAGCATCATTTTGTGGAACTTCGCCAACGAGGAGGTCTCACTCTATAAAGCGCCGCAGGGCGGACGGATCAACCAGACGACCGCCGACCTTTTCCGCAGCCTCGACCCGACTCGCCCGGTGACCATGTCGCGGAACCACGACTACGATGCGACCAATGCGGCGGCGGTGGATGTGCTGGGGTTCAACTATTGGTGGGACAATTGGGACAAGAACCATGCGCTCTTCCCTGACAAGCCTGTGATTGAAACGGAACTGGCGTCCACCTACAACTGCCGCGGGGTCTACGACGACCAATTCGCACAGGGACGGCTGACCGAGTACGACGGGGGTAACATCTGGGTCGGTACCACCTTCACCCGCGAGGAGGTCAAGCGGCAGATGGCGCGCCCGTGGATGTGCGGCGGGTTCATGTGGACAGGGTTCGACTACCGCGGGGAGGCCAATCCGTTCCTCGACGACATCTGGGCACAGACCAAGCAGAGCACACCCTGCCCGCTGGTCATCTCCTGCTTCTTCGGGACGTTTGACACCTGTGGCTATCCCAAGGACGAGGCCTATTACTACCGGGCCTGGTACGGCGACAAGCCGGTGCTGCATCTGTTCCCGCATTGGAACTGGGCTGGCCGTGAGGGCAAGGATATCCGGGTGGTTGCCTACGCCAACGTCGACGAAGTGGAGCTCTTCGTGAACGGCACAAGCGCGGGCCGCAAGGCGATGCCCAAATACGATCTGGTGAGTTGGAACGTTCCCTACGCACCGGGCTCGATCGAAGCGGTGGGTTACCAGGGCGGTCGGGAGATTTTGCGAGCGAAGCGCGAGACCACGGGCCCGGCAGTGGCGTTAAAGCTCGAGTCGCTCAACGGTATGCAATTCCGAGCCAATCGCGAAGACGCTGCCGTGGTGAAGGTGTCGGCGGTGGATGCCCAAGGCCGGGATGTGCCTGATGCAGGCCACCTTGCTCAATTCCGAGTGGAAGGCGCGATCCGAATTCTGGGTACGGGCAACGGCGATCCGGCAGATCTGCAGAGCGACAAGCTGCCACAGCGCAAGCTCTGGGCGGGGCTCGCTCAGGTGATCGTTGGCACCATGGATACGCCCGGCAAGGTGAAGTTCATTGCCGAAGCCGAAGGGCTCAAGTCGGCCGTGCTGGAGTTGGACCTAGCGGATGCGCCGCGCCGACCGTTCGTGCCGACCGCGATCAAAGCCGAAGAGGCGGTAATGCTCTGCTATGACGGAAATGCTCCGAACAAAGCGCAGGCTGGCAAAATGACCAAGCCGGTCGTTTCACATCAGGACGACTACTCGTTCTACAACCAGAACGCTGTCAGCAACCCGAAGCTGGCAGAACAAGAAAAACGGTTCTTCACGGTTTGTCGAAAAAATCATATAGCCTTTCGAATGTCAGTTGAC
>JBAXOG010000204.1:0-7678 GCA_037133395.1 bacterium
TATGGGGACACTGCCCGCTATTATGGCCAGCCAGTCGCGCTTTAAGATCATGAGTTTTTCCCACATAAAAATGAGTATTCGTCGAGCAGTCGACCAGGATGTATACGTAGTGGAAGTTTGTCATAAAACAGCTCAGAGATTGATACATCAGCCCGGCTTCGCTAAGGCTACGCCGCGGCAGTCTTCACACTCCGTGTTTCACCTCGTCGTCCAGGTCTGGCCCGCCGAGGCGAAATCCCCAACCCGCAGATGCGGGTTGGGGATGAAGACTGGTGGAGGCGGGGAGAATCGAACTCCCGTCCGGAGCAGTGTAGCCTCAGTTTCTACGCGCGTGTTCTGCCATTAAGTCTCGTCTATAGGAATGCCGACAGACAGGCTCACCTATAAACCAGTATCCACGATTCGTCAAGCACGGGCGTCCGGTCACACGACCCCCGGCAGGATCTGCTAGTCGTCGCATTCCCGCTCAGCAGATGTCGGCGGTTCAGCGTCGGGCTTAAATTAAGCCGCGAGTGCGAAGTTATTGTTCGCAGTTATTGTTTTGATTGGTGTTTAACGAGGCCAACAATCATCCTCGGCGCGCCACTAAGTTTCCACTTGCCCCGTCGAAACCAGTCGCCCCCTGAAAGAGAAGTCCAGTATCGCGCAGTTATCTGTAAATGTAAAGGAGAAAGAGGTTTTTTAAGGTATTTAAGACGTAAACGTTGTACGCGGGGTTTTAAAGCGATTTCAACTTGGCGGCGTTCCAGCGGCCTTTGTGGACATAGATGCGGTAATGGAGTGAGAAGCTTTCGCCGACCTTTATATCTTTGGGATTCTTGTAAAGGATTGCATCATTGAAGTAGATGAAGTTGTTCGGTTTTGTTCTATGCTGCTTGGCAGAGCGAAGCAGTGAGAAGCGTAAGTGCTAGTATGCGAATAGGTGTATTCATGGTCCTTATGCTTCGATCTTCCACGGAGCACGTGGCGTTTTTGATAAGAGCAGTTGTGCTTCGTTATCCCCCACAATTTTTTCAGCCTTGGGATCCCATTTGATCTCGCGTCCTGTGCGGACTGCCAAATCTGAGAGATGGCAGATGACATCGCCGTTAATCGCGGATTCGATGGGGTTGATGGTGGGCTTGCGCGTCTTGACGCAGTCAATGAAGTTGGTCCATTGATTTTTGCTCTCGTAGAGCTTCTTGGCGTTGGGGCCACAATCAAAGGTCTTCCATGCCTTCCACTCTTTTTCGCTGGCATAGACGGCTCCGCGGTCAACGCTGATCCATCCCTTTTCGCCAAAGAAGGTGGTGCCGTGGTCGCAATAAGGACGGTACTTTTCAATGATGGGCTTGGCCGTGAACGCATCTATGAAATGCATCTGGATTCCGTTTGCATACGTGCACTGGACATCCCATGTTGCCAACGTGTCAAAGAGACCAAAGACATCCGGGAAACGTCCCGTGCCCTTATAACTGATCGGAGAGGAGTGATCCATGTTCAATCCCCACTGTGCAATGTCAACTGCGTGGATGCCCCAGCCGGCGATAAACCCAAGTGCATAATCAGAGCAGTGAAAAATGGCATGATTCATGGCTCGAACAGCCGTAAAGGGTTTAGCTGGGGCCGGCCCGAGAAACATGTTGTAATCCAGCTCTGCGGGGACAGGCGCCCCTTTGAGGCCATCCACGTGCAATTGCCGAAGCTTGCTGCCTTCATTGAAAATGCCGCCGACGTCACTGGCCATTCCATGTGTCCATGCTTCGACACGTTGGACGTTGCCGATCACGCCATTGCTGACCATCTCGCACGCTTTTCTGAAATGATCCCTTGAACGTTGCCATGTGCCATGCTGGAAGATGCGTTTGCGGTCATTGATTTCTTTGCGTAACACATACGCCCAGTCAAGCGAAATACCGAGTGGCTTTTCAACATACATGTCCTTGCCTGCACGCGCAGCAGCGATCGCAATCGGGATATGCCAGTAATCGCCTGTTGCAATTTCAACACAGTCCAGATCTTTACGGGCTAACAGCTCACGAAAATCACCATACGCGGCGCATCCAGTTGTCTTATAATGGGAATCCACACGTTTAGCTGTGTTCTCACGTCTGCTCTTGAACACGTCGCACGCAGCAATGACCTGTGCGTCCGGATTGCCCAAGACATTTCCGAGTCCGCCATTACCCATGCCCCCGCTCCCAATGAGTGCGAAGGTCACGCGGTTAGAGGGTGTCGGTTTTCCGTCTTGTGCACGTAAAACGCCCGCAGGAATAAAGGTTGGCGCCGCACCTGCTGCGATGATTGATTTAATAAAGTGTCTGCGATTCATGGTATGTCCTTATTATTTCCTGAGTAACTTAGTCAAAAACGTGAGGCTTCTATTGGCCTGGTCAATCGTGCCGCATTCGACACTGAGGAAGATTTCGCGGTCGAGAGGTTTCAAAATGCGCAGAACGTGTTCCCAGTCAATCACACCTTCGCCGCATGCGCAGCCGACAGGGGTTCCTGTTACTTTGCCACGTTCTTCTTTTACCTGACACATCGAAATGTCTTTTGCGTGGACGTGATACACATAGTCGCGTACGGCTTCAAGACCCTTATACGGATCTTCTACGCCGGCAAGATAGGAGTTCCCCGTATCCCAGTTGACTTGTACCCAGGGCGACTTCACAAGATTAACAATCTTTAGTAATCCCTTAGCTGTCTTCGTAAAAACGCCATGCGGTTCAATACAGATGTAAACTTTGTGCCGGGCCGCAACCTGAGATGCGCGTGTGAGTGTGTATTTCATGACCTCATGAGCGAAGTCGTCTTTCATCCAGTCAGGCTTAATCATCTCATCGCTATTGACGAAACGTGCGCCGCAGGCATCTGCCAGTTCAATGGCGCGTGTCAGTCGCGGTACGGCTGCTTCAGGTTTCATCAGTGGACTGTGCGCACTGATACTCGCGACTTTTACGCCGTGCTTCTCACAAATTTCTTTCATGAGTAGGTTGTCGTTCTCCATGGAATAGGAATGAAAATAGTTAACTTCGCTGAGAAGTTCCCAACCAGTATGCACCATGGGTTCGATATATTTATACCCTAAATCAGATGCAATCTTAACTCCTGCCTCAAAACTCTTATCTGAGCTTCGGACAAACTCCATATTGATCGCAATTTTAAACTTCGCCATGATGGATTCCTTTATTAATTGATTAATGATGACTATACCACAGTTGGGGAATATGTCCTATATGAAATTTATTCATGAAGAAATTTGATACTTTAGCGTACACATGGGGAACATCGTAGAAATGAAAAAGCGACGGGAGAATCTCCCGTCGCTGCAACTCTAAACAGTCCGTAATTTTAGTGTGCTTTTACTGCCTAGAGAAGCTGTTTGACTGCCGCGACGATGTCACGGTCGTGGGGAAGGAAGGCATCTTCCAGGGAATAAGCCTGGGGTGCGATGCCGTCCTTCGCGCCAACGCGCAGTACCGGGGCGTCGAGTGAATCGAACGCCTCTGCCATGATGCGCGAAGCGATTTCTCCCGTGAAACTGCCAATGCCGACGCAGTGGCTTGCCACGACGCACCGGCCAGTCTTGCGGACTGACGCCAAAATGGTCTCCATGTCCAATGGGACGAGCGAACGGATGTCCACGACTTCTGCAGAGACATTGTCCTTTGCCAGCATATCTGCCGCACGCAGGGCGTCGAAGAGCATCGGTCCCCAAGTCACGATCGTGACCTGTGAACCTTCGCGTTTGATATCGGCCTTACCGAGCGGGATCAGGTATTCACCTTGCGGGACGACGCCTTTCATGTTGTACATGATTTGAGATTCGACGAACATGATCGGATTGTTATCGCGGATCGCGCTCTTGAGCATACCCTTGGCATCTGCCGGTGTTGCAGGATAGACCACGTACAGACCAGGGATGTGCGCAAACATTGACTCCAACGTCTGGGAGTGCTGGCCGCCATAGCCTTTACCGCCACCGACTGAAGCGCGGTAGACGAGCGGGACTTCGATATTGGCCCCAGACATATAATGCCACTTGGCCGCCTGATTGGAAATTTGGTCGGAAGCCATGAGACCGAAGTCCATGTACATCAATTCGACCACCGGACGTAGCCCCGTCATCGAGGCACCGACTGCGGTACCGCAGATACATGCTTCGGAGATGGGCGAGTTAAAGACACGGTCACGACCGAATGCTTCCGTGAGGCCCTTGGTCACCTTGAAGGCGCCGCCGTACTCGGCAATGTCTTCACCCCATTGGACGACGCGGTTGTCACGCTGCATTTCCTCAATGAGCGCTTCCTTGATGGCATCCTTGTAGGTCATCTGTCCATCATCCGATCGCTTAATCACGGGCATCGCGCCAGAGACGCGAGGCACAGCACACTCAGCTGGCACGGTGTCGACACAAGTGTCAGTGTACATATACTTGATGACGTCGGCAGGATCAGGATCCGGGGACCATGCTGCCTTCGCCGCCATGCGCGCATTACGGTCAGCAACCTTCGCCTTCAGGTCAGCCAATTTCTTTACGGTGATGCAACCTGCATCCAACAGTTGCTTTTCAAAAGAGGCGATGGGGTCGACCGCCTTCCACTCGGCCTCTTCGTCCTTCGTGCGGTATTCCTGACGGGGATCGCCCAAGGAGTGACCGTAATTGCGGTAGGTATCGAATTCGAGCATGACAGGACCTTCGCCCTTGCGGCAAAGCTCCACTGCGCGACGCATTGCACTCATGCAAGCCATAATATCCATACCGTTGACCACTTCCGCGTGCATGTTGTGATCCGAGAAGCCTGCTGCACGACGCGCGACACAGGAGACGCCCGCAACTTCGCCGTCGACACGACCTGTAAAACCGTAGTGGTTGTTGATGACCGCATAGACGATTGGAAGACCGAAGGGGTTTTCGGTGTAGGTCTTATCCGTAAACTGACCCATGGCTGACCAGTTCAACGCTTCGAGCACAACGCCATTGGCGTAGGCGCCGTCACCCGCGAAACAGCACGTTACCTTGCCTGTTTTAAAATAGCGTGAGCTCATGGCCGAACCCGTTGCGATAGGTACGCCACCGCCGACGATTGCGTTGGCACCGAGATGACCGGCCTTAAAGTCGGCAATGTGCATCCCGCCGCCGCGCCCTTTGCAGTAGCCGGCTTCTTTACCGAAGAGCTCCGCGATTGCCCGAAAAATGTGATCTTCAAGTGCTTCATCCAGCAGTTCTTTTTTCTTGGCAGCTTTAGAGTTAGGGATGCGTGACTTCAGTTCCTTGTCATTCATGCCACGGATCGCGACACAGCCCTTAGCGAGAGAGTCGCCATGACCCCGGTGCGTGGAGGTGATAAAGTCATCATAGTTCATCGCGGCGCAACAACCAACAGCCGTTGCTTCCTGTCCGATGGAGACATGTGTCGGACCGCGATATTCATAACCCTTACAGGATTCATAAGCGCCAGTGCGCAACTTGACGATCATCTCTTCAAATTCGCGAATGACCAACATGTCTTCCAGTACATCCACTGCTTTTGATGCGGTGATGGTGCCAGATTTCAATTCATCTTTCAGTGTCCCTTTGTACTGATACGCAGGGATTTTACCGAGATTATAGGTCTTTGCCTTGAAATTCGGTTTCAATGTGCTGAGGTAGTTATTTGTGGTCGACATTTCATTTCTCCTTTTTCTCGTGATTAAACAATGGTTAATTCAACGCCTGCGCGCTTGAAAGCTTTTCGCTCACTCGGTGATAGATGATGGTCCGTGATGACGGCCGATAATGGTTCAACGGTTCCAAAACGTACAAAGCTTGTCTTTCCGAACTTGCTGCTGTCAGTGAGCAAGACACTCCGTGCTGCACGCCCCATGACATATTCTTTCGTAAATGCTTCTGCAGGATCAGTTGTGGTCAGCCCGCAGTCAACCGAGACACCCAGTGTTCCAACAAAGGCAATGTCAATGCGCACTTGGTCAAGGACTGCGCGTGTCAAAGGCCCCACCATGGTCTGACTCAGCAACCGGCATTCACCGCCTGTCAGAATCATTTTGGGTCCGCCATTGCTCAGGACTTGAGCAACGCGCAAGGAATTGGTGACCACCGTAATGTTTGATTGCGCGACTAGCAGGCGCGCCAGGGCTAAAACCGTGCTACCGCCATCCAGATAGACCACATCACGGGGACGGATGAGTTTCTGGGCAGCTTCTGCAATGCGTTGCTTTTCAGCGGCAGCCAGCGAGGCTTTGTCATCAAAGAGGGGTTCTTCGTCTTTCGAGGCTGTTGCTAGCACGCCACCATGGATTCGACGCACGTCCCCACGCTTCTCAAGTTCAACCAAATCACGTCGGACTGTGGCGGGGGATACGTCCAGCGCGGCAACCAATTCTTCGACACGCAATACATCCTTATTTTTCAGAAGATTACAAATCTTTTGAAAGCGGACTTCCGATAATTCGCGTGTGTGGATGTTGCTCATTTGTGATTAGTATTGGTTGAAAACGAGCACATTTAATCAAAATCAATCATAAGATGCAAGTATAAAAGAAATTCAAGAAAATAGGGCACTTGCCATCCAACAGAATTCGAGCAATTCGTTGATGTTGCGGCGGACCCACAGTGCGTGCCGTACGACACCCGCGAGGCGGGAGAAGCTCAGGCCCCACTTCGAGATGTGCGCCTGGAATCTCAGCAGCAGGTGGGCCAGGAGGCCGATCCACACCTGCCATCGGACGGCCTTTTCGTTGTACCCCACGAAGTCCGATATCTGGCAGGTCTGTTTGAGCTCCTTGAAGAAGGTCTCGATTTTCCAGCGCGCGGCAGAGTTCCGCGACCGTCCATGCGGACCACTCCATGTTGTCGGTGATGAACTCCATCTCGACAAGCTTTCCGTTGACTTCCACGCGGGCCATGTCCACGATGTGGTTCAGGCATCCCACGCCCGTGAGCTGGCCGATGAGCAACGCCACGACATGGCTGACGGCTGAGAACTTGCGAATATTCAACTTGAACTGATGGGCAAGTTTGCCGATCAGACCCTCGGGAATCCACTGGACAAGCTGCCTCGCGGTGGAGTAAACTGTCTTCATTGGCTTCTTGGTTGTCTTCAGTTTTTTGACGGCGGATGACTTGCCGTGTTTTTTTGATTTTTTCATGAGCCTGTAGGCTACAGACTCGACGGACAAGAAGTCAGCACTTTTTCAAATCCTATGGGATGCTAGTGTATTAGATCATAATGATTTTAAGCTGTTGCATGATTTCCATCTCGGCAAACCGACGAATCCCAGAAAGTAGGCTACGAAAGAAATGAAGAAGGTCTATCTAGAGACAACGATTGTGAGTTATTTGACTGGACGTCCTTCAGGTGATCTATTGATTGCTGCCCGTCAATTGATGACACGGCAGTGGTGGGACGAAGAGTCAGGAAAACAGGTGCTGTTGGTGTCTAACGTTGTATTGGAAGAGATTGTTGAGGGGAATCCCGAACAAGCGGCTATGCGAATGGCCTTGTTGGAGAATGTAGCGGTAGTTGAGATGACGGATATTGTTAAAGATGTAGCAGAAGCATTGATTCATGCTTGTACGATTCCTTCAACTTCATATTATGATGCATTGCATGTGGCAATCTGTGCTGTTTATGGAATTGATTTGTTGTTAACATGGAATTGTAAACATCTTGCCAATCCATTTATGTTGCCAAAG
>JBAXOG010000205.1:0-7663 GCA_037133395.1 bacterium
AATGGGGGAAAGGGGGCGGTATACTTTTTTTCAGCCCCTATGGGATGCTAGTGAAGAAAATTACATTATTTTTGGGAGGACTTTTTGCTGAAAATGCTGGCCTTGGATCTTATATTGTCTGTTTTATTTACTCGATCTTGAAGTTATATTCCCCAGACCCGACCTCGAAGGTAATGAAATTGGCATCCTGCTTGCCAGAGGTAATTCCAGCAACGCCATGGACGTAGACGCCCTCTCGCCAAACCGTCTTGTCGCCTTCGGTTATCACGAAGTGTTTCAAACCCATCGCAGGCACACTCACGCGACCTTTTGCATTGCCCGGTATCGAGACGTTCAGAGTAAGCGAATGGCCCGTTTTCTTCCAGGCTGATGTGACGAGGCCTCTCACTGTTTTGATCGAGGCGCTGGCGTGTGTCAAGTCGCCCAGCACGTGCGGCTTGATGCCAATGACACCGTAACCGGGCTCGAACACCCGATTGCCATAGAACGTGGGTTCCTGGATACCAGCGATGCTGTCATAGAAAAACCGGCACACACCGGTCAACATGGTCATGCTCTCTTCCCTCTTGTATGTGCCATTACTTAAGCTCCAACCCTCCCATACGGTTGTTGCGCCCTCGGAAATCATATAGCCCCACCCGGGAAACTCGGTTGTATTGACCGTCTTGTACACGATCTCACCAAGCCCGTTTTCAACCAGCGCCTCCATGTAACCGGGGAGTCCTGCATGGCCGACCCGGAATTTGCCGCCGTCGGTATCTGTTATTGTTTTGGCAATGTTTTCGATCAGTTGCTTTCTGTTCTCCTGGGGTACGATCCCGATAGCCAACGGCAAAATTTCAGAGGTCTGCGATTGGGTGGCATAGTGCCCCGTCGCTGTATCTAGCCACGTCTTGTTAATCGCCGCCCGGATCTCTTCCGCCAATGCCGTATAACACTTCTGATCCTCTTTCTTCCCCAATACCCGGCTCATGTTCGAGAGCAACTGGGCATTCTGATAATAGAAGCAGGTCCAGATGAGATCTTTGGGTGTTTCTGTACTGATGAAATCCCATCCTGGCGCGCCTCGCTTCGGCAGCATGTGTTCGCCCAGCCAGCCCTTTTTGACAATATGAGTGGGTTCCTCCACCAACTGGCGTCCAATGAAATCAACCCAGGCCTTGACCGTCGGGTAATGTTGTTCCAGGAGGCGTTCATCTCCATAGCATTCGTACAGATACCAGATCATCATGGGATAACTGGCATTCTGGGAGACATCGCTCCGCCGCTTCATACCTGGGAGTCTCGGTACAATATCGCATAGATCGCCATTCGCGGACCCGGCGAGCTGAATACTGCGGGCGAATCCAGTCCAGAGATCGGGCATGCATTTGCGTGTCGACAGTGATCCGAATATGCTCGCCGGCTCATTGTAAGCGATAGGTTCCCGGTGCAGAGCGTCAAGAATGAAACCCTTCAGTCCGACCTTCAGTGACCGCTGAATATTTTCGTGGATTTTGTTCAGGAGTTCGTTGGAACAGGTGAAACAACCAGACAGGTCGACGTCACTGTAAATTTCTCGTCCGGCCAGCGTATCGAGCGTGGGGTTTTCTTCGAGCCCCGTCACCCGCACATTCCGTACGCCATGGAGCGCAAAACGCGGCTCATAGACTTCGCCCTCAGGTGAGCCCTTGAGAATATAGACATCCTTCTCTCCATCCTCATGGTTCAGGGTGATTGTTGTGCCTGATTTGCCTTTGACATTCAAGCGGACCCAGCCCGAGAAATACCGGTCGAACTCAAACAGCCAACCCCCATTACGTTCTTGGGTCAGCTTAATCGGACGCAAGGTTTCCTGAACTTTCATCGGCGGGATCGTCCTGCATACCAATCGGCCTGCGGGCGCCGGAACAACCGAAGCCTGGCTCCACTTCCCATCGTCATAACCAGCCGTATTCCACAGCGATTTCTCAAGCCTGGCATCATACACTTCCCCAGTCTTCTTCTGGTTAAACAAAATCGCTCCGGTTGCAGCCTTCCAGGTTTCATCGGACACGAAATGCTTCTCGGACCCATCGCCGTAAGTAACCGTCATCTGCAAAATTGCCTGAGGCCGATCCGCCCAAAACGCTTTCTTTCCCAGGAGTTTGTCAGCGGCAAACCAGCCATTGCCCAGCATCAGGCCGAGCGCATTCGGCCCCTGCCTGAGCAACGTCGTGACATCATAGGTGCAGTATTGGATCTCTTGGGAATAGTCCGTCAGTCCAGGCGAGAGCACATCCTCTGAGACTTTCTTGCCATTGATGTAAAGCTCACTCCAGCCCAGCCCAGACACATACACCCGTGCACACTTGATTTTTCCTGTGACATCAATCGCTTTGCGCAATAATGGAGAAGCCTGCGTTCCTTCCGGCCCGCCCAAACCAATCCACTTTGCTTTCCATGAGTCCGGTTCCAGCAATCCCATTTCAAAAGATGCCGGCTTACTCCAGCCTTCGCCTCCACCTACGCTATAGCTACGGCGGACAGGAAGGCTACGGCTGGCAAGCCCTTCGCCTCTGTTCAGGGCGGGCCAAACCCGCACCTTCCAAAAGCATTGCTGGCGGCTGACCAAGGGTTTCCCTCCATACACAATCTGGATACTCCGGTCCGACACCACCTTACCGCTATCCCATAAATCACCGGCATCCTTTTTAAGGACTTCTTCTGAGCTCGCTACCAGCACCTGATACGCCACCTGCTTGATGCCCCGCGTACCCTGCGCCTCTATTTCCCAGCCCAACCTCGGCTTCGCACTATCGATGCCCAATGGATTATTCAGGTATTCGCAGCGCAGATTTTCAACCGTTTCGGCGTGCAGACCGGCCAGCGGCGACAGCAGCATGACGGTGAGAAGTGTGAGGATATATTTCATGCTATTTTTCCTCCTTCTTCACCACCATCGGCTTGCCTGTAACCATCATCTGCAATTCCATCCATGGGCGCGGTGCACCACCCGCAACATCCACCCGTACCTGCGCATATCCGGACGGCATGACATAATTTTCCCGTATAACTTTTAATTCCTTCAACTTTCGCCAGTTCCGGTCATGGACAGCCGCCACATCGCCACCGTCGTATCGCAGATAACAGCCGGTTTCGATTTCGCCATTCACCGCAAGCTTGCCTGTGCCGGTTACAATCACGGGATTAACCAGCTTCGACGGCACATCGACCAGCACCCTGAGTTTGGATATGCGAACACGTGGATTGGTTTTCGGCGGGATGAACCCATAGCCAAGGCTTACACCATGAACTCTGCTGTAATCAAAATGTTTCGCGCCAAATCGCCAGCCCCAGTTACCATCCGCCCATGATGCTTCACCGTTGGGAATGATTATCGTCCGGTTACTCTTGAAATCAATTTGTGCAACATAGTCCCTCGTGCCACTGCCGCTAAGTTGCAGTAATACGACAGCACCACTGTCATCACCCTCAATATCCATGGCAATACCGCGCCCCGTAACCATCGAGAAATCCTTGCGCCAGGAGGGAAGCTCCTCTTCAATTCTGACCGGTTTTGCACGCGAGTTTTCAGCCGTCATTACCAGTGCATCACCATCCTGTACAAACTGCACAAAGCGCTGGTTATGAATATCCTTCGCCCTCGGCATGATACTATTTACGGTGCTGCTTTCATCTGTCTCGGCCAGCACTCGGATAACAAACCCGGCTGGCTGGGCCGCGAACGGATTTTCCAGTTCAAGCGGCTGGCCGGGCTGACAAAACTGGCGCGGCCCCACCGGCCCGAACTCTTGCCCGACTTTCCACGGAACATCACCCTGCCGCCGTACCATGACACGCGTCGGAATAACCTCGTAACCACCGCCTGTTTTACGCACCTGGAAAAGGTCCTTCCCCTGCATGTGATTACCAAAGTGAGACAGGGTCATACGCATCGCATTTATCTGCTCTTCCGTCAAAAGCGGCAGAACCTCCCGCCAGAGATTGAATGCCGAGAACATTTCATCCACAAGACCGTGGGTTGCCAAGCTCTCCAATGACACGCCAAACATGGGTTCAGGCTTAAGTACCTGGAAGCGCCGTACACCCTTAGCAATGAGGGACGACATTTCAAACCAGGCGTCCATGATCGACGTCGCCGGGCGATGGTCATCAAGCTGGAAGGAGAGATTGACTGTGCTGTAACCGAACTGGCCGATATTCCTGATTTTACTGAAACGCATTTCGATGTTGGACGTCACTGGCCGGCCACCCGAGGTCGTGCTGACCACCGGGTGATCAAGATGACGCGCAACCAGATCACTAAACTTCTGCGGACCCCATGAGTACTGGCCATGAATTTCATAGGCATCATACTCCAGTTGATCAAGGTGAACATCGTTGGCGAATTGTGCATATTCGCGAGCCATTTCCGCCAGCAATTGCGAATCGGTATCCGGCACAAAATTCTGGCCGAACGCCGAGAGCAACCCAACGGTCTCAGCACCAGCCGCATGTGCTGAAGCGATTGTGACACCATGTGCCCTGCTGCAGTTACGCAGAATCCAAACCGGCTTGTCCGTGTCGGCGAATTCCCCTACTCGGATAATCTCTTCGTCAATCCGTAGATAGTTGCTGTCAAAAAAATGCCATTGTATTCCCGGTCCATTACCAACCCGGCCCGGCGAAAATGGTATATCCGTCCCAGGCAGGGGCTTAAATTTAATTTCACGGGCATCCTTGTCAACTGATTTCCCAAGAACACCGCGACCCCATGCGGCAAGATTGCGATCGACATGTCCGGCAATCCTCTTCGGGTCCTTTGGGCCAATGCCGCCAGAGGTATAATGAAGGTCCAAGTTCATCCCGCGTTTCGTAAGACTTTCCGAGTAACGTTTGAGATCGGCCCGTCCTTTCGGAAAAACCTTCTCATTGACATGTACGTGCGAATGCTCCAGGGGCCAGTATTCGCCCCGCCACGTATCAGTGTGCAGGTAGATCATCTTGATGCCCTTTTTTTCGGCGATGTCGGTGAGCGTGTAGAGTTCAGCCTCACTGCCGGCACAGAGGATCATCGTGGTCATATCCTTGAATTTGTTGTAGTAATCATCAATCCAGCGCCGGGCGCGATCTTTCGTCCAAGGTTCGCCGATGGCCGGTTTCGGCAGATCTTCGCCACACCAGATATCCAGCAATGCATCGTCCTCCTCGGCATCATTGGTGGCGACATACAGGGCGAAACCACCGAGCGGGTCTGTCGGATTCCGGTGCCAGAGATAATTGAAATCCACATTGATGGTGGTGTCACGTTGATCCAGTCTGGTCATGTAATCTAGCGGTATGGCCTTAAAATTCCGGGTGGTGCAGGTCATCTCGAAATGCAGGGATGCCTGGCTCACGGCCGGTAACCCTTCAACCCTGTTCAGTTTGAACGCGATGTATCGCCCCTTGCGGGTTACATCAAATGTGAAACGCGGCAAAGGTTTTACGTCGAAATGCTGCACAGGTTTTACACCGGCGACCATAAGAACATTATCTTTGATTTCAACCTTACCCAGGCTAGTATCTTCAATGGCACTCCCGGTAAAACTGCGGATAAAGAATCCCTTCCCAGGGTGCGCCGTATCGATCAGGTTGATCCCATCACCCTTGTCAAAGCGGCTTACAAGGCCGTCCGCCGCAAAACAGATCTCAAGCCCCTTGTCCTGCGCAAATGAAGCGGTACCCGCCGCGAGGCACACTAAAAGGGCAAAGACCAGCCGGCCTTTGCCACAACATAAATCATACGAGCAAGTGCCCAGGAAGTATTTTTCCGAGGCGGCGCAGAAAGTTAAACGCAACTTCATGGACTCTCCTGAATTAGCTTTGCGGCATGATGACGGTTACTTGGCGAGACGATCACGTCGCCAGCGTGAGAGTCCTCGATACGGAGGAATGAGCCCGTAACGCCCTGCGATGAACAGTCGCGGATCAATGAGTCCTGAACCTTGCGCAGCCGAATGACACAATCGCCGCTGAAAGCAGCGTCCATTTTTGTGTTCACCAGTTCGAGCTCCGACACATGCACGCAGACGATCGCTGGTCTGGCTTCGTTTTTCATGGCATCGATACGGACATTCGACAATGTCAGCCCTCGCACATACCGGGCATAGAACCCGGCGAACGGAACCTTTGTCCCAAACACATAGAACTCCGGGCGACAGTCCGTAAACTCCGGTACGTCCCGCATCGCAGCCTGTTCTGCTGTACCGCCGCCAGGCAGTGTGAGCGAAATGTTATCGAAGGCCATGTTTTCAACAGCGTGTCCAGGCACCCCGCTTAGCACAAATCCGCAAGGAATGCCGGTCAACTCCGAGTTGTCCACACGGATATTGCTGAACCTCATATCACGCAGCGCCTTCATCGGCGGGAGTTCCTTGGGGCTGTCCACACCCAGACGGATCTGGTTGAACGTCATGAAGAGTGGACGCGGAACATTGCGCATGATGATGTTCGAAAACAGCATGTTTTTCATGGTGCCGCCTTCGCACATCTGGATCTTCAGTCCGGCGTCCCGGATATCGTGAAAAATACAGTTGGACACCGTCACATCCTGTAGGTCCCCCAGCGACGACATGCCGATGCGAATGGCCGCCCACCGGCTTTGCATCACGCAGTTGTTGACGACCACGTTACGGCAGGCGCGGTCGGCGCGCGATGCCTGAAGGCAGATAGAATCGTCGCTGGTGTCGAAAAGGCAGTTACTCACGCGCACGTTCTCGCAACCATCAAAGTCTAAGCCATCGCCATTACCTACGTTGTCACGGCTTTCGATAGTAACGCCGTCTACAACAATATCACGGCAGTAGAGCCAGGCGGACGTCCACGACGCCGGGTTGCGCAATATCAGTCCGCTTAAACGAAGATGAGTACATTCCAGAAAACGGATCAGCATGGGACGGTTCCTGGCCGGGTCTCCCTTGTTAGGAAAATATGTCTTCTCCCCCTGCCCATCGATCGTGCCGCCGCCGGTGAGTGCGATATTGGCAGCGCCGCGCGCAAAAATCAGGCACCGGTTCATGTGCGGCTCGCCGTCATAGATGTTCTTGTGCGTGTCAGTGGCGTAGTCGGCAATATTTGTGCTGCCGAGTAACACTGTACCTGAGGCAACGTGCAACTCCACATTGTCCTTCAGATAAATCGTTCCGGTCACGAAACGGCCGCCGGCCACGAGCACTTCACCTCCACCCGCTATCGTGCATGCATCGATCGCCTTCTGGATAGCCGCCGTGTTCAACGTCGCGCCATCTCCGGCGGCCCCAAAATTGCGGACATCAAAAACACCTTGCCGGATTGAATTGGCAAAAGTGTTTTCCTTACTGAGTTTTTGAAAGGTTGCCACATTCGTCGCGATATTGTCGTGAACAAAATCTTTTTTGCCGTCAGCGCCCGCATGGCGGGTATACACGAGAACACGGGGTTCGTCTGCACGAACGGACATACCTGCCAACCAAGTTGCCATCAATAAAATCGTCCAAAGCTTTCTCATCTAAACACTCCTTTTACTGTTTTTTCATCTTAACAGAGATTGACCACATCGGCAATGCCATTCAAGCGATTCGGGGTGTGCCGGGTACGATTCAACTTTGTTGAATCAACACCCGAGGGAGGAGGGAGGAGGTAGGATGGAGGAGTTGTAACACCTTTATTTGAAATGTGTTAG
>JBAXOG010000206.1:0-7435 GCA_037133395.1 bacterium
GGCGCTCGTGTCCGATGGCGAATAACCCGCTGCTGTTGGGGTCCCGGTTCTTCAGGAACCACTGGTACATGACCTTTAATCGCGGGTAGCTCCGAGCCAGGAACGCGCGGTCACCCGTGAAACGGTAATAGTCGCAGACCACCGGCGAGATGTTCGGGTTCTGGCTGATCTTGGGGTCTTCCTTTCCGCCCCATCTCTGCCCGACCATCTGCGGGACACACCCGTTGGTGCCTTGGGCATCCAGCATCACGTCAATCGAGTTGGCCCAGAAAGTCGGCTCGATCCAAAGGGTGTAGCGACAGGCCGGCAGAAACCACATCCAGACGTTGTCGGCCGTGGCCCACTCGGGCCCATAGAATTCAACCAGGGATGGCCTGCTGATGCGCCCGCTGGCGCGCTGGTTGCGCAGCACGCGGTTGACATTCGCCGCCACCAAGTTGCGTTCCAATGCGGACTCCGAACCGGTTAAGAAAGGTTCGAGTGCTTGAGGTTTCGCAAGCCGCGCCCATAGCTCGTCAAATTGACTGGCGAGTTTGCGGGCCGTGTCAACTGCGGCTTTGAAAGCCTCGGCACTGCGGGCTTCATAAGTCAACGCAATAATCGCTTCGCCGCGCGTCGCGCCCGGCAGAATCTCCAAGCTGTGCGTGCCCAGCGGATTGGTCATCACGCGACCCTTAGCAGTCCCGGTCATCGGTTCGCATGTCCCTGTTCCCGACCACTCTGCCTTCAACTCAGCCGCCGAGCCAGCCATCCGGAGGCGCAGCAGAACCAGTTGATGGGAAACCACCGCCATTTCCAATGAGCGCGACAGCGGCGCCGAAGTATCCACCAGCTTGAGTAGGTTGCCGGTGCGATGAGCAATCTGAGCGTCGGCCGTACCGGAGAAGAAGGGCATGTTTTTCTCTCCAAGCGCCACGGAGAGTTTTAGCGCTGGCAAATTTGGACTCAAGTGTTTGTCGTCGGGATATTCCTTGGCGAGGGTGAAGCCCGTGTGGGTAGCGAGCACCGGCAGAACCCGGAAAGCCGGAAAGCGCGGAACAGGCATGGAGGTGTCCGTCGGATACATGCCTTGATAGACATCGGTCGCGTTAAGGGCATCCAAGGGGTCGGTGGTTTTTGAAATGGAACCCGCTGTTCCCGACTGGAAGGGAACGGTCAAGAGGGCCTGCTGGGGGGCTCCGCCGAACGACTGGCTTGCGCCCTCGCGGAGGGGATCGCTTTCATTGACCCCCGAATTGTCGATGAAAATGTCATCGACCCAGCGATCAGTGGCGGGGTAGTTGTGATCGTTTATGAAACCAAGGCACGACAGGGTCAATATCGGTCGCGTCCGCGCCGGCGTCGTCCCTCCCGGCACCTCCATCCGGGTTGCCCCGGGCGCATCTTCTTGGAGCCACGCTTTGCCGCGGGCTGTGGCGCCAGTCTGGCTCTCAACCACCATCCATAATTTGTACCATTGCTGGCGTTTGAGCTTGAGGCCCTTCTTGGCGTCGACTCCGGAAATCTGCGGCTCTACGCCTTGAATGAGGACTCCCCCGCACGGACATCCGGCGTTCAAGCCCGCTTCCGAGATGCACACGCTTAGTCGGGCGGTCTGAACCTTCCCATCCGCCATCAAGCCATCACCCAGGCGGAAACGCAGGAAGATCGAACCGGTCTTGCCGGGTTCGATGTGAAGATAGCCGCGGTGGAAGACGATTTGATGATCGGGTGCATCGGGCTTCGACAAGCGCATCTGCATCGCGCGGTTCTCCGGCTGTGCCGGATCCGAGCCAACAATGGCTGCGGCCGAACCATCCACATGCCACCCATCAACGCCCTTTAAGTTTGCACCGGGATCCCTGGACTGGAAATCGTCCACCTTCAACCAGGCACTAAAACCCAACATCGGAAACAGCAGCCCCAGCACCATCACGTTCGTTCTCGTCATCGTCATCGCCCCCCGGTTTGTTTTATTAACTGTCACCTAAACCAGCTTCATTGACAACGCTAATTTATCAGAAAATGGCTTTGGGCGCTATCCCCCAAAACAGGGGGTATGGGGAGGTGGGAAGGCGGAGGTAACAGGGAGGACTGAGTGACGAATTGACTGATTGACTGATTGCTTGATTTGGCCTGCCCAGTCAACCCGTCCTCAGCAATCAACCCGTCACTCGGTCAATCAGTCAATCCGTCCTCAGCAATCAATCCGTAATCTGGTCAACCCAGTCAACCCGTCCTCAGCAATCAACCCGTCACTCGGTCAATCAGTCAACCCGTCCTCAAAAAAAATTAATCTTCCCTTAAGCGCGCCTAATACGGATAATAAGTCCCATTAATAACTAAAAAGAAGGGTCGTTTTATGTCAGAAGAAAAAATCGTGCCCACCATCTTCAAAAAGAGTGGTGGCTTCCGTCGATTATATTCGTTGAACTTTGCAACCATCGTCCATCTCGGGGTGATGAGCTTTTGTAAACGGTTCATCTCTTGGAAGGATGACCCGCTTGGTAAGTCGGTCGGACAGATGGTTGGCGCGTCGCGCTCCTGCAAGCAAAATATCATTGAAGGTTCCTCCAGTGCACAAACCTCCTCGGAAACCGAAATCAAACTCACCAACGTAGCAAAGGCCAGCATGGAGGAGTTAACCGGCGATTTGGAAGACTACATCGGGTTTCGCGACGAAGTTCCGTGGAGTGTCCATTCTAACGAGTATCAGACGATTGTCTCCATTCTATTAGACCCCTTTGTCCATACGGATGACGAAGTACACGACCATTGGGTCTACCTCCACAGTCAAAAGCGTAAATTCGCTCCCTGGCTGGAGAGCAGCAATGACATCGTCTGTGCGAATGCCCTCTTGGTCCTGGCGCAACGGACTATCGGCTTGCTCAATCGCCAGCTCAAGTCACAGGAAGGAACGTTCGTCGAGGAAGGTGGTATCCGCGAGCGGATGAGCACCGCAAGAAAGGCAGCAGTTGCACAACAGCAGGATTCACCGCCCTGCCCCACGTGTGGTAAGCCCATGCGAAGCCGCACATCCTCCAAAGGTGATTTCTGGGGCTGCTCAGCCTATCCCGACTGCCGCGGAACGCGGCAAATAGAGAAGGCTTAAGGAAGGACTGAGTGACGAATTGACGGATTGACGGATTGATTGGTTTGGCCTGCCCGCCGGAGACCTAGTGGCGAAGGCGGGTCAACCCGTCCTCAGCGATCAATCCGTCACTCGGTCAATCAGTCAATTCGTCCTCGTAACCCCATTGCCGTTGCTGTATCGCCTTCAGGCGGGGTCTGGGCCCCAGCGAGCTTGACGGCCTGGCCTTCGCCAAACACCGGATCGCTGATCCGCGTCAGTGTCGCCGAAAACGAGAGTGGCTTAAAAGGCGGCGATTACCAGACGCGCGGGCAGCAGCGCAGTTATGAGTGTGAGGGTGGTTTTCATGGTTGGGGTTCCTTGTTGGACGCGAGGGGCGCGTAAACGTTCCCCGGCTTGGGCGGCAGTTCGGCCGGCGTCAGTAGCGTTGCCTCAACGACTTCACCGTGGCGCATCGCACGTTCGAAATGCGTTCCGGCTTTCGTCATGTCGAGACCGCGCCACTTCGGTGTGCGTCCCCCGAAATTGTCGCGCAGCTTGAGCACGCCGTCGGCGTCGGCGACGATCTTGAACCAGACGGTGGCGTTGTTCTGGCGCTTTGCGGAGACACGGAAACCGCCTTCGGCACGCAGATCCTGGAAAGAGGCCTCATGCCATTCCCAGGGGGTGGCCGGAAACAGGCGGATCACGCCAGGCTCGCCGCTGCCAGTACCGTGCGCCCAGCTCTGGATTAACATTTCGTGGAGAGCCTGTTGGGCAAGGACATTGGCTTCCAGCGTGAAGTAGCCCGACTTTTTCGCTTTGCCTACTACACCATTGATATCCGAATTCATATCAAAGCCATTGCGGGAAACGAAGCCACGCACAAAGAGATCGAGGTGGCGCCAGGCTTGCTCGGCATCTCCGGTTCGAGCCCGGATCGCGGACATCCATGGCCAGCTAAAGCCCAGCCACGCACTTTCCCCGTCCCGATCAAACGCTTTCATGGTCGCCGCAATCACCGCCCGGTCCCGCTCGGAACCATCCACGGTCATGAAGGAAAAAGGCCAGATCCCCATCACGTGCGAGAAATGCCGGTGGCTACCGGCAACCGGTTCGCCCGCACCATACATCAGGGCCTGGTCGGGACCGATATGGACGGGGCCAACAGCACCAGCCATCTTGCGCCATTGTGCGGCCTCGGCGCTCTTTCCCAGGGCGTCGGCCATTTCCGCGGTGGCCAGCAGATGCACCGCCATCAGGTCGCGATCTTGAGTGCTATTCGGTTTCAGCCATGCGCGCGGCGAGTCGTTGAAGATTTCGGCCGACGTCGAAAGAGGCAGAAGGAGCGTGCCATCCGGCCCCGGCTTGAGCAATCCCCGCCAGCATTCCGCGATTTCCCGGCACCAGGGATAAGCACGGTCGCGCAGGAAGTCTTGATCCTTCGTGTAACGCCAATGCTGATAGAAGAGCCACCCAAACCAGCCGGGATACGTCGGCGAAGTCCAAACTTGGGGCCAGCCGCCGGTGGGATTGCCCGCCAGCGAGCAGCAGGAGGGGACCATCGCGCCAGCGGTTCCAAAGAAGCGCGCGGCATACCGCCGCCACACCGGGAGGCGATCCCAAAGGTAGTCGAGGAACACGCGACCCTCGGCGAAGTCGCCCGCCGTCTGATAGGCCATGTACTGCGCTTGGGATTCGAGGTCGTTATGGAGATTGTTGCGGAATGGCGGAAACGGACCGTCTGCGATCCAAAGCCCCTGTAGAGTGGCATGGGCTGGATTTCCGGGAGTGTTGCCAGCCCCGAGATAGTACCGATTCAAGTAATATTGGCGCATGAGGCCAGCATCCGGCACCTGGACTGCCGAGTGGTTCCAGAATGCGGCCCACTGCTTGCGATGGGCAGCGGCCAATGCATCGTAGCCGCGCTCGATGGCTTGCGCCGCCCGGGCGCGGGCGGCAGCCAGAAGGTCCGCCCCATCGGTTTTGGAGGAGGTGATCGTCATCACGATGAGCGCGCCATCCGGGGTTTCGGCCAAGCGCGCATAAACCAGGAACGACCACGCAGGCACTTGACCATTGGTGGTGACAAACCCATAATCGGTGCCGGCCGGAATTTGCTGCTGATACCACCACTCGCAGGGATGGTCCCCCACACTCTTTGGCTCCGCCGGTTTGAGGCCGGGGCCTGATAGCCGGACCTCCGCCGGCCGGCACGGGAGACGCAGCACCAGCACCGCTTGGCCATGCGGCGCCATCGCCAAAATCCGGCTGTTGTCATCCAACTCAACCGAGGCCTCCGCCTTCCCCAAATCCAAATCGAACCGGCGCGCTGATCTCCCCTGCGGGAGCGTGATATGCAGCCGGCCGGTACCGATCTGCATGGCTCCTCGGGTGCATCCGCGAAAGTTGCCGGAGGTGCCCGAGGCGACGGCTTTTTGCAAGTGTGCGTAGGTGAAGTCAGCCGCCGGGACATCCGCATTGAATCGCTCGTCCCATAAATCGAGGCGGCTGGGCCGGACGATAATCTCCTGGCCACCACCCCAGATAAGGGCGCCGTATTGGCCATTGCCAATGGGAATGCCTTCGAACCAATCCGACACCGGCGCGGTGAGTCGCAGATTGCATGAAGCTGGCGGGAGAGGATTTTCCACGCCCCTTCTCACCGCCAACGTCGCCAGCAAAAGAGCGGCTAAGACTGTATGGATAAGTTTCATAGAATGTTATGCATTTTCATCATAGTCATGTTTCTTTTTCGCCTTTCCCGTTCAACGTCGCCATCCGGTATCTGACCAACACGCGGCATCGTCTCATCCTCTCCTCCGCCTGTGTGAATTACACCACTACAACTTTCTAGTCAGTATTTTACCTAAGAACGTCACCGATATCTTTTACATGAATTTCCGGTCCTCGCGCATCACCGGGTACAACCACTTGTTCGCTTCCTCGCAGTTTGTAAATCGCATTTCCGCCTCGCTGTAGATCAATCGCCGGCCCGGAAAACGCTGTGCGACCAGTCCCAGCAACCCCGCCTCCGTCAATCGACCCCCATATTCAAAAGGCGACCCGGTAGAGTGCACCCCCTCACGCACCGCATTCAGCCATTCCTTGTAGTGGCCAACCTGGCAGCGCGACAAGGTCTTCGGCGGACGCTTATAGGCCTGCATCTTGCTTTCCGGGATGATGCGGCAACTGCCCGCGCCATGAGCGCCGTGTAGGATCGTACCCTTGTCGCCCACGACATAGACTCCAGCGATGTCCAATTTTCGTTCCGGTTCGAGATCCGCCGGACGCGGCACCTTGATTGTGCCGTCATACCAGTGAATCTTCAACGGCTCGCCGCTCGACTTGACGATGAACTCCCAGGTGATCTTCGAGCCCTTGGGATAGATGAATTCCGATGCAGGCCCATCATAACCGTCAATCTCGGCCGTGACCGCCACCGGCATATCCAATTCAAACGTCCAGAAAATCGGGTCGAACATGTGGCAGACCCAGTCTCCAAGCGCTCCGCTGCCATACATGCGCCAGCCACGCCATTTCTGAGGGACGCAGTTTTCCAGATACGCATGCTCGGGGACCGCCCCCTGCCAGAGATTCCAATCCAGCTCAGCGGGAACCGGCGGATGCAGATCCAGTTCGGCCGGCTTGTGGTAGTACAACCACTGCATCATATCGCACCACACATGGACTTCCTTGACTCGCCCGATCGCCCCGTCGAGCACCCATTCCTTGAAGATCCGCATGTGTTCGGAGGCATGACCCTGGTTACCGACCTGGGTGATGATATTCTTCGCCTTGGCCATCGTCCGCATGGCGCGGCATTCGGCCACGGAATGGGCCATCGGTTTCTCGCAGAATACCGCTTTGCCATACTTCATCGCCTCCAGCGCCGCCGGGGCATGGATGTGGTCGGGCACGATCACCGTCACCGCATCGATCAACTCATGCACCTCCTTGAGCATGACGTGGTAATCCTTGTAAATTTTCGCTTTCGGAAATTTCTCGCGCACCCATTGGAGACTGCGCTCATCCACGTCGCAGAAGGCCACGAATTCTTCGTCTAACATGTTCTGCAAGTCTTGCTTCGCCATGCTGCCGGTGCCGATGGCCGCCAGCTTTACCTTACGGGCCGACTTTCCGGGGGCGTCCTGGTTTCCGCCCGCGACTATCGGCATGGCTGACATTTCCAACATGGCGGTGGTGCCCACTCCTGCCTTCAGGAACGAACGACGACTGAATTTTCGTGCATTATCTATCATTATTTTCTCCCTTTTAAGAACGTGGACGTGCCTGCTCAATGGAACGGCAACACAAGAGCGACTAAGACTGTATGGATAAGTTTCATAGCATGTTATGCATTTTCGTCATAGTCATGTTTCTTAT
>JBAXOG010000207.1:0-7419 GCA_037133395.1 bacterium
CCATGTCTGGCGAAATCCAGACCTGTGTGGGTTGCCATGAGCCCTTGAATAGTTCCACGCCGGCCAATCGCGTTGATGCGCACAACAAGCCGATCGAAAAGATCCGACCGTGGTATGGTCCGGTCCGCGGCTTCTCTTTTAATCGTGAGGTCCAGCCTGTCCTCGACAAATATTGTGTCAGCTGCCATGATGGTGAAGACAAATCTGTACCTAACTTTAAGATGCGACCAGACCAGCAATATATGGCGTCCAGTGCAGGCTATCGTGCCGCGCATTTCCCGCCGGCTTATCTGGCGCTCAAGAAATATGTGCGCAACCACACCATGGAAAGCGACATGCATCTCCTGAAACCTTACGAGTTTCATGCCTCGACCACGGATCTTGTGCGTATGCTGGAAGCGGGTCATAAGAGTGTCAAGCTTGACACGGAGTCGTGGGAACGTATCAATACGTGGATTGATCTCAATACGCCTGCACACGGCACGTGGTCGGAGATCAGCGGAGAAGTGCGCACGAAGCAGGTCGCGGAGCGTCGTCGCGAACTTCTTAAGCGTTATGCGTACATCGATGAAGACCCGGAGGATTATGAGTTTCGTGCCACTCCGGCTAAGCCAAAATTCGAGTGTAAGCTCGTTGAGAATACACGTCCAAACCTGATCATGACGTTGACGCGAGCTCTACAATCTGCAAAGATCATTATTGCGACCAACGAGGTCACCAATAAAGAGTTCGCCGAGTTTGATCCGCAGCATGACAGTGGTATCGAAGTGGGCGGGTTCCTCCAGTTCTCGGTGTTGGAACGTGGATTTCCTGTGAATGAACCTGACCAGCCGGTTGTGCGGGTATCGCAAGCAAAAGCAAAGGCTTATTGTGAATGGCTGAGTAAGAAGACTGGAAAGAAATATCGGCTGCCGACGGTTGCGGAGCGCATGGTCTTTGCAAAGGCAGCGGGGCGCGGACAAGGGAACTTTGCTGACTTGACCTTCCACCTGGAAAATACACATGGCTGGGGATTACCCAGTGGAGCTGTCATGAACTGGCGTCCTGCGGACACAAACGTCAATGACAATGTTCGTGCGACCGCGAAGGTCGGTACGTATCCAGCCAGTACGACAGGCCTCTACGATGTCTTCGGCAATGTCTGGGAATGGACCTCTGACGTGGATAAAGAAGGCCGCGCGATTGCGATGGGCGGTTCATTCGCCTCAATTCCGAAACAGCTCACAGAGCGTTCCTGTGTCTCTTACTGGCCGTGGCAACCCGTCTTTGATGTCGGCTTCCGCGTAGTCTGCGAAGAATGACAGTGAAAGAGAGCCAGTATATGCAAGTCCGAAATAATATGCTGAGTTTAATAGTCATTGTTGTTGGACTCTTGGTTCAGGGGTGTACGACGTCTGGAGATGAGCCGACTTCGAGAGGAACGAAAGAGGGCATTCTTAAAGGGGCCATTGACGACCAGATGATGAAGGATCAACTCTTGGCGGAAGCGAAGAAGAGGCTTGATGCAAAGACATTGACACCGGGCAAGACCTTGCGCAGTCAATTGAGTCGGAAGACGACAAAGGTGACGTTTGCGATGCCCAATTCCTACATCCTTCCAGAGCGTGAACAGTATGAATATGCTCGGTCAAGCGTTGTGGTTATCGGGTCCATTTTCCAATGCGAAAAATGTAAGAACCTTCATTTAAGTACAGGCGCAGGCTTTGCGGTTTCAGAAGAGGGTGTTTTTCTGACGAACTATCATGTGGTCTCCAATGCTACCAACTCGCTCGGCATGGTCGCAATTACAGCGGATGGCGTGATTGCAGGCGTCACGGAAGTGCTTGCGGCTCATCAGGTCGAGGACTGGGCCTTGATCCGTATTCAGGAGCTTAAGCTTAAGCCTCTTCCCTTGAAGGGCAATGTGTCGGTAGGCTCAGAAGTCTTTCTAGTGAGTCATCCGAATGAGCACTTCTTCTCCTTCGGCAAGGGCAATGTGGCGCGGTATGGGAAAGGCAAAACCTTCGCCATACAGGGAACGACGAAGGAAAGGCAGATGTTGGGGGTGACAGAGTGGTTGGAGATCACGGCTGAGTTTGGAAAAGGTGCAAGCGGCGGTCCAGTGATGGACGTTTACGGGAATGTGGTGGGGCTTATTTCACGCGTAGAAGGGTCAAAGATTATAGACAACAATGACGACCATAACTTAGGCCGCATGGTCTTCAAGCAATGCACCCCGATCGGTCTTATCATCAACGGTGTCTTGTCGCAACCCTAATGTCCACCCCATCAGCCGCTAAACAAACTTCTGTTTGGTCAGTGTCTCGAAGGCCGCGACATATTTTTCGCGTGTCTTGGTGACGACGTCATCCGGAAGGACAGGGGCTGGCGGCTGGTGATTGAATTTCACGCTGTCGAGCCAGTCGCGCACGAACTGTTTATCCAGACTGGGAGGATTACTGCCGACGGCATAGCTTTCCTGCGGCCAGAAGCGGCTAGAATCGGGGGTCAACACTTCATCCGCCAGAATGAACTTGCCTTGGGTGTCCACTCCAAACTCAAATTTGGTATCCGCGATGATGATCCCGTGTTGCGCGGCGTAGTCTGCTGCATTGGAGTAGCAACGCAAAGAGATGTTCGCAAGTTCCTGAGTCTGCTTTTCGCCAATCTGGGCTGCCATATCCACGAGAGAGATGGGCAGATCATGTTCGCCCTGTTCCGCCTTGGTGCTGGGCGTGAAGAGTGCGACATCGAGCTTGGAACCATTTTGGTAGCCTGCACGCAGTTTCTGCTCGTTGACGGTGCCGTTTTTTTGGTATTCCTTGTATCCGGAGCCTGTGAGGTAACCACGGACAATACACTCGAAGGGGACGATAGAGACCTTTTTAACGAGCATGGAACGGCCGCGCAGGTCCTCTTTCACGCACTGTAAGGCAGCCGGATAGTGATCGACATTTGCGGTGATGATGTGGTTCGGCATCCACTTTAGCAAGTCAAACCAGAACATGCTCAAGGTGTTTAGGATGCGTCCTTTGTCCGGAATACCATTGGGCATGATTACGTCAAAGGCGCTAATGCGGTCTGTGGCCACGAGAAGCAGGCTGTCGCCCAAATCATACAAGTCGCGCACCTTGCCGCGACGGGGTGGGGGAAGCCCGGGGATTTCACTTTGAATCAACGCATGATTTTTATCGTATTTCATCTTGCCCTCGCTTGTTTAGAAAGAAAATTAATATAGCTAAAAAGGGGCCATCAAACAAGCTAAAGCCACAGGGTGTGATTCATTTTAGTTGAAATGAATCAACCCAAGGAGGAAGTAGGAGGGAGGAGGGAGGAGAAAAGAATCACTAAAAATAGGCCTTTTCAGAAAGAATAAACGTTTACACAAGCCCCGAACGTGTGTCTTCAACCAAGAGACAACAGTGAATAGCGAAGAACATTTTTTTATTATAACCCAAATGTTGTCAGGTGTTAGAGGGATGTGATAAACTAATACCTTACAAATGCTAGAATTGTATCCTGAAAGGTTACGATTCTGAAATGAGAAGCACGGAGATCGGCCATGGCAAAAAAAGAGGATAGTCCCATCGGATTTGAACAGGCGTTGAAACGCTTGGAAGAGATTGTTGCAAGCATGGAGTCTGGAACCCTTGACTTGGACAAGATGATTGTATCGTTTGAGGAAGGCCAGCACTTGTTAAAGCTCTGTTCAGGAAAGCTGGATGAAGTGGAGAAGAAGATCGAAAAAATTGTAAAGGATAGTTCCGGAACGGTGGGTGTCGAACCCTTTTCGGTCGGGCAATAGACACATGACAAAGTCAATTTTAGAAAAGACACATGACTGCCTTGTTGGAATTGATTCGGACGGTTGCGTGTTTGATTCCATGCGTGTGAAACAGTGCATTCATTTTCACCCCGTTATCATCGCATTCTGGGGTCTTGAAGCCTTTGAAGGTCCATTGCGCGCCTGTGCAGAGTTTGTAAACCTGAACTCCAAGACACGCGGAAGCAACCGTTTCGCAGCGCTTGTTCGGGTGTTTGAATTGTTAAAGAGCTACCCTGGCATACGGCCGGGCGATATTCACTTTCCTGATTTTACGTCATTAAAAACCTACTTGGGCTCTGGGGTGCCGTTGGGGAATCCGACGCTAAAAGAGGCTGTCGCACAAACGCGTGATCCCGAGTTGGAGCGTGTCTATGCCTGGAGTCTGGCCGTCAACGAAGAGATCAACACGAATATGAAGCCGATTCCACCCTTCCTGGGCGCGGTGGAGGCACTTCAGTTGATGCAGGCTGCCAGCGACGTGGTTGTGATTTCACAGACACCTGAAGATGCCTTGGTGCGCGAATGGGAGACGCATGAGATCCGCGATTATGCAGGCATGGTAGCAGGGCTTGAATTTGGGACCAAGGCTGAACAGATCCGTGCGGCCTCGGAAGGGCGTTATCATCCGTCTCGCATGTTGATGATCGGCGATGCGGTGGGTGATCAGAAGGCGGCACAGGAGACGGGCATTCTTTTTTATCCGATCATGCCTGACCATGAAGAGGCCTCTTGGAAGCGCTTTTGTACTGAAGCCTATCCACATTTCTTAGCCGGCACGTATGCTGGTGCGTATGCAGATGCGTTGGCAACAGAGTTCCATAACGCGCTGCCCGAATTGCCCAGTTGGTAGAAATATGAAACCTGAATTATTAGCGCCAGCGGGCGGATACGAAGCTGCCTTAGCCGCGTTTCAATACGGCGCAGATGCCGTCTATGTTGGTTTGCCTTTGTTTTCGGCCCGTGCAGACGCGGATAATATGACTCTTGAACGATTGCGTGTTTTGCTGGCGTATGCGCGCTCGTTAAAACCTGTGAAAAAGGTCTATGTCACTTTTAATACGCTCGTGCCAGAGGCAGATATGCCTACAGCACTGGCGTTACTGGAACAACTTGAGGCACTGGCTCCAGATGGCGTCATTATACAAGACTTAGGCGTAGCGCGGTTGATGCGTGATTACTTTCCGTCGCTCGAACTGCACGCCAGTACGCAACTGGCCGTGCACAACTTAGATGGTGTTATGGCGCTCAAGGAATTGGGGTTCAAACGCGTCGTGTTGGCGCGCGAATTAAGCTGCGAAGAGGTCAAATACCTTGTGGAAGAGAGCGGCGTTGAAATTGAAATTTTTATCCATGGCGCTCTTTGTTACAGTTATAGTGGGTTGTGCCTTTTCTCCTCAATGATGCATAAACGCAGTGGCAATCGTGGACGCTGCGCCTATTGTTGTCGCGAAGGATTTTCCTGTGAAAGCGAAAAGGACGTTCGCTATCCCTTCTCTATGAAAGATCTTGCGCTTGCGCCCGTGTTAGATAAGGTAGTTGCAACCGGCGCACATTCATTAAAAATTGAGGGGCGGATGAAGAGTCCTCTGTATGTGGCTTGCGTGAGTGCTTATTATCGCAAAAAATTGGATGGAACGTTGTCCCAGCATGCAGAACGTCAGATGATTCAAGACCTGCAGACTGTCTTTAGTCGTCCATGGACGACGCTTTATGCAACGGGCCGTAATGTATCGAAAGAAACGATTATAGACCCTTTTGCGATTGGTCACCGAGGCACATGGATCGGGGAATCGGACGCTGTTTTGCAAGATGGCAATGGAATCCGTTGGCTACGTTTCAAGACAACCCGTGCATTAGAAAAACATGATGGCATACAAGTTGAGCTACCGGGGGGGGGCAGGCCCTTTGGGTTTGCCGTTCATCAGTTGCGGATTACGGGAAATGTTCGACTTGTCATTACCGCGCCAGCGGGGGCATCTGTCGAGATTGCTTTGCCTGCGGAGGAGAATCCTTATATTCCGCGTGGCACCTCTATTTTCTGTTCGGCCTCGCAAGCGGTCCGGCGTGCGTATGAGATTCATTCGGTTCGCGAATCCGAACTAACGATTGGGACGCCCGTTGATTTTGATATTGTATTGCATGCGGGAGGCATTAAAGTTTCGGCGAAGACTCCACAAGGGATGACAGGATCGAAAGCCGATATTTTTATTCCATTGGCATTGGAAAAAGCGCAGCAACCCGAACGCACAGAAGGTGCGATACGCAAAGCGTTTGAACGACTGGGTGAATCGGCATGGTCCTTTGGGAAGCTGATAATTAGTGATCCGGAAGGATATTATGTGCCCGCATCGAAGCTGAACGAGGCCCGACGCATGGCGCTGGCTGTGTTAGAGCAGACCTGGACGCGTGTGCGGTCTGAGCGACTGGAACGCATGGCACAAGAGATTGAGCAGACGGGAAAAAGACCGCCGCAAGAACAGCACGACACACGGACAGCCGGGGATGTCGCTCTTTCGGGTAAGGTCAAAACGCTCAAGGTGCGCTGCTCGAGTAGAAATGAATTTGACGCGCAGCAGATGCAACAGATAGTCGAACGCTTTGATACGCTTGTGATTGTGCTCGAACATGCCGCAACGAACGTACTGAAGACCTGGATCGAGGAATGGAAAGAGGGTTGTCCGGGATTGAAGATCAGATTAGCGATGCCGCTTGTTTCGCACGAGAAGGAGCGACAGGGATTAAAAGAGGCTGTTCTGGATTTGATACGCGAAGGTTGGACAGCGTGGGAATGCGCGGATTTGGCGGGGTGGTACTTCCTTAAACAGAGCGGGATTACGGACATATCGGCGGACTGGAGTTTATATGCGTTCAACCGCGTTGCGGTTGCGGAACTCGCTAAGCTTGGCATCACATCCTTTGTGGTGTCCCCAGAGTGTGATATGAAGAACACCTGTGCACTGGTGGAGGCTCTGATTCCGGCGGAAGGGTTAATTTATCAGTATAGTCCGCTCTTTATATCCGAAACTGCACCTTGCGTCGAGGGTGTATCAGAGGAGACCGATCTCACCTTCACAGACCGAAGGGGCAACGGTTTTATAAGCCATCTGTATGATCGCAGATGGGTGACAACAGCCGCCCTTCCGTGGAACCGATTGGGCGAGGAGTCCGAGTTGCCTTTTGCGCGCAAGCGCGTCGATTTGTCAGGGGCTCCCAGAGGCGGTCGCGACTGGCTTGTCGGTAACTGGGTGTCAGGGTTCCGCCTTCACGATGCCTAAGGCTGACAGGTCGGGGTTCAGGTTCAGTTTTGGCCACGGATAACACAAAAAATGAGAACGCGTATTGGACGTTCGAGTGTTCGACTGGACAACTATAGGGCTTCGAAAAGCGAGTGAGCAGATTATCCGCCGCCTGCAGAAATACCGGCTATACGAGTTGTTCAAAAGGGTGAACCCTTCTTTTAACGTAGGATATTGCTTGAGCAAAGGAGGAAGGATTGAAGAAGAATTTAACTGCGTGGCTTTTATTGCTGGTTCTGCTGGGTTTTCCGACGTGGGTCTGTGGTATGCAAATCTTTGTGAAGACCGCCACGGGCAAGACCATCACCCTTGAGGTCG
>JBAXOG010000208.1:0-7408 GCA_037133395.1 bacterium
GCATCACAAAAGAAGGAGGCCATAAAATGGCGAGAATGACAAGTATGGCGGCCCTGACGGCCGCGGCGGTCTTTGTGACTGCTGGCGCGGCGTATGCCGTGCCATCGGTGTCCAATGTGGTGATGACACAGCGCGCGAACTCGCGCATCGTGGACATCACGTACGAGTTGACTGGCGAGGCGGCGATCGTGACACTGGGGATCGAGACCAACGGGATCGCGCTCCCGGACAGCGCGGTGACGCGCCTCTCCGGCGACGTGTGCAAAGTGGTGGGTACGGGCGCGGGCAAAGCGATCGTCTGGAACGCGGGCGCGGACTGGCCCGAGAACCTGACACAGGCCGCCAAGGCGAAGGTGACGGTGTATGCCACGAACACCCCGCCGCTCTACATGGTGGTGAACCTGTCAGGCGGTTCAGCCACTAATTTTTATCCGGTGACCTACCACGTCAGTGCGGCGGCTCTGCCCGATGGCGGGCTTTCGAACGAGTTGTACCGCACGATGCGGCTGGTGATGCGGCGTGTCCGGACGCAGGTCTCGGGAACGACGGAAAACGGTGTCTTCTCGATGGGTTCACAGGTCGCCGAGATTTCTCGGACGGCGGCATCCGAGACTCCCCACGAAGTGACACTGACCAAGGACTTCTACATGGGCATATATGGCGTGACGCAGAGCCAGTGGCAGCAGGTGATGAACGCCCGCCCGTCCAACTTTAACAACGCGGACTTCTGGATGATGCGGCCCGTGGAGAAGGTGAGTTACGAGGACATCCGCGGCACGTCGGCGCTGGGCGGCGGGAATTGGCCGGCGGACAGCAACGTGTACGCTCCATCCTTCATCGGGAAGTTGCGTGACCGGACCGGGCTTACGACGTTTGACCTGCCGACGGACGCGCAGAGGGAATATGCGTGCCGCGCCGGGACGTCCGGGGCGTTGAACAATGGGACGGCGAACATTACGAACGCCAATTCCGACGCTCGGCTTGACCTTCTGGGGCGGTACAAGTTCGACGGCGGGTACATCGACGGGGTGACCTCCCCTGCAGTGGGTTGCACACCATCGAACGGGACGGCGGTTGTCGGCTCTTACCTGCCGAATGCTTGGGGCCTGTACGATATGCACGGTAACGTGTGGGAGTGGTGCCTGGACTGGTATGCCGCGGATCTCACCGCTGCATCTGTGACTGATCCTAAAGGGGCGGCTTCGGGTTCTGACCGCGTGCGTCGGGGCGGGAGCTGGCTCTACACCGCGTCGTACTGCCGTTCGGCGTTTCGTAGCAGCATCACGCCGTCGTCCCGGCTCAACGACATCGGCTTCCGCCTTGTGAGGACCCTGCCATAGCGCGATAGCGCCAACTCCATGCCTCTCCCAGCCGGGAGAGGGCGACCGGGAGTGCGCGTCGGCGGGCGCATAGGCGGTAGCCGCGCACGTCCGCGTCGCACGGACGGTTCTTGCGGGGGGCGCGGGGGGCGGCAAGCCCCCCGCAATAGGGAGCGATGCGGACGGCGGGAGGAGAGTTGTCAATGGATGTGCGGGTGATCACGCTGAGGTATCAGGACGCCTTGCAGGGTTTTTCCGAGGAGGCGCTGCGCAAGGCGATCTCCGGGCGCGAGGTGCTGGAGGCGCGTGAGCATTTCTTCATGCACGGCAACGTGCCGCATCTGCTGCTGACGCTCCTGCTGGGGGACGTGCCGGCGGGCGGCGAGGTTTTCCGCCGCCGCGAGGGAGCCGACCCCGAGGAGGGGCTGGAGGAGGCGCGGAGACCGCTGTACCGGGAGTTAAAGCGCTGGCGCAACGAACGGGCTCGGGCGGACGGGAAGCCGGCGTACGCGATCGCCCGTAACACGCAACTGGCGGAGATCGCGCGGCGGGTGCCTCGTTCGCTGGCGGATCTGAAGGAGGCCGACGGCATCGGCGAGGCGTTCTGCCGCGACTACGGGGCGGAGGTGCTGGCGCTGATGCCGGACGTGACCGCGCCCGCAGTGGCGGGGCAACCCGAATCTGCGGAAGAAGCGGGGATCGGCGGTCAGTAAGAAATGTCGGTTCTGAACCATGAAATCATACGGACAACTCTGGGAGCGGATCGTGTCGCCGGATAACCTGAAGGCGGCACTCGGGCGCGTGACGAAGGGTCGCGGCTGCAGCGCGGCCGTGATGGCGTTCGCGTCGCGGGCGGACGGGGAGCTGGAGGTATTGCGGGAGGAGCTGGCATCCGGCACGTGGCAGCCGGGGCCGTACGGGCAGTTCCGGGTGACGGACCCGAAGCCGCGCACGATCAGTTGCGCGCCGGTGCGGGACCGGGTGGTGCACCACGCGCTGTGCGGCGTGATCGCGCCGCTTCTGGAGAGGGGCTTCACGGAGGACTGCTATGCGTGCCGCGTGGGTAAAGGGACGCACCGGGCGGCGGCACGGGCGCGGGAGTTGGTGCGGCGGCACGGCTGGACATGCAAGCTGGACATCCGGCGGTATTTCGACAGCGTGCCGCATGGACGGTTGCTGGAACTGCTCTTGCCCATGTTCCGGGAGAAGGAGGTCTGCCGGGTGATCGAAGTGATCGTGCGGCATCCGGTGCCGGGGTTGCCGTCGGGGCGCGGGCTGCCCATCGGGAACCTGACGAGCCAGTGGTTCGCCAACTTTCATCTGTCGGGGCTGGATCATTACGCCAAGGAAGTTTTGCTGGCACCGGGATATATCCGGTACATGGATGACATGGTGCTGTTCGCCGACAGCAAAGCCGAGCTTTGGCGGCTGCATGACGGGGTCTGCGCGTGGGTCGCTGATGAACGCGGGCTGGAGGTGAAGGGCGAGCGGACGGTGGTCGCGCCGGTGACGGAAGGGCTTGCGTTTCTAGGGCTGAGGATCTTCTCGGGCGGGTGGCGGTTCCAGCGGGCGCGGCTGCTGCGGACGCGGCGGAAATTCCGGCTGCGCGAGCGGCAGTATCAGGCCGGGGAGATCGATGGGAGAAAACTGGCGATGTGCGCGGCGGCAGCGGATGGCGGGAGTCGCTGGTACGGGTTCAAGGGGATTTTGCAATCCTCGGGTCTTTTAGAAGATGAAAGAATTTGGGCGGGCGGAGAAGGGGCGGAATCGGGTTCTAACCGCGTGAATCGGGGCGGAAGCTGGAACAACACCGCGTCGAACTGCCGTTCGGCGTATCGTAACAGCAACACGCCGTCGAACCGGAACAACAACAACGGCTTCCGCCTTGTGAGCACCATGCAGTGAGGACACGCAGGGTCCCATCCGCCGACGCCCGCGCCCCGCGAGTGCGGGGACGAACAGGCCGCGCCCCGGGTGGCCGGTAGCCTCGCCTTGGCAAGCGGGTCGGACGCCGCGCCAGGGTCATTTTTGAACAGAACGGAATAAGAAAAAGGAGACGACGGAATGAAGACAATGAAACGGATGAGTCGGAAGACGGTTGCGCTGGCGGCAGTGACACTGCTGGCGGCGGGTGGCGGCGCTGAGACGGTCAGCTATTCTTCGGAGATTGCTGTGGACACGCGCAGTCTGTCGCAGGTGGTGGCGGTGGACAACAAGCCACTCGACAGTCGCAGTTACACGATAGACTGGTCGGTGGCGGGCACGCTCAACACTAAACGGATCATGGGCACGATGGTCCGGTTTATGTGATCGATGGAGATGGAAATCTCAACATTTAACATTTAACTCTTAATTTAACTTCAATGGAATGTTGGAATATCCGCCTTCGCGATGCCTACGGCGGACAGGTGGGAATATTGGAATGATGGGGAAAGACGAATATCGATTCTGGGAGGGACGGCGGATCGCCGTCCGGCGGTCGATCCGACCGCCCTCCCGACAGGCTTCTCTTCCAATATTCCAGTATTCCACCATTCCATTATTCCTCTCCAGTTACTCCCTCGTTTATTCCCGGGGCACTGAACCCTGACCTGTCCGCCGTAGACGTATTCGCGAAGGCGGAACCCTGTTTCCTGACCCCTGTGCCGCCCCGGGCGGTGGGCTTGCCTCTAACTTCAAGTCTGGAACCGAAAATATGCTACACCAATCATAAAGGTTATGTTATATTTTTGTCTGAACAAGAAGTAAGGGGTTAATAACATGTTTAAATCATTTTTAATCATTGCCTTCATGGCGATGATGGCTTCAGCGGCTCAGAAACAGCCGAATGTGCTTCTGATCATGGCAGATGATATGGGGTTTTCAGATATTGGTTGCTATGGCGGTGAAATCGAGACCCCGAACATTGATGCACTGGCGAAGAAGGGGCTTCGCTTTACACAGTGCTACAATACCGCCCGTTGCTGGCCTACGCGCACAGCTCTGTTGTCGGGCTATTATCCTCAGCAGACACGGACGGATCCGAGGAGCAGCCCCTTGCCGGAGTGGACGCGTCTCCTGCCGCAGTGGCTGAAGTCATCGGGTTATCGAAGCTATCACTCAGGAAAGTGGCATGTGACGGGAGTCGAACCCTTAGGAAGTTTTGACCGCTCCTATTGCCTGCATGACCATGACCATAATTTTTATCCGAAAAATCATACCTTGGATGATGCCCCGTTGCCGCCCGTCCAGAAGGGTTCAAACTATTATTCGACCGTTGCCTTCACCGACCATGCAGTCCAATGTCTGAAAGACCACGCGACAACATATGCAGGCAAGCCCTTCTTTTCATATGTGGCCTACACAGTGCCTCATTTCCCGCTCCAGGCGCCGCAGGCGGACATTGACCGTTGCCGTGTGCGTTATCAAAAGGGATGGGAGGCGGTGCGTGCTGAACGCTTTAAACGCCAGACTGAGGCAGGTATTGTCTCCTGTGCCCTCTCCGCTGTCGAACGGGATGTGGGGGCTCCTTATGATAACTGGGAGAAGATAAAAGGCCCCCTTGGCAAAGGGGAGGTCAATCGTCCTGTCGCTTGGGATGCATTGACAGAGGAGCAGAAGACATTTCAAATTGAGAAGATGGCAATTCATGCGGCGATGGTGGAGGTCATGGACCGAGAGATCGGTCGTCTTGTAGCGCAGGTTAAAGCCATGGGCGAACTGGATAACACGCTGATTATGTTCCTCTCCGACAATGGCTGCAGTGCGGAGATGATGATCCGTGGGGATGGGCACAATCCGAGTGCGCCTATGGGATCAGGCGAAAGCTTTCTTTGTCTCGGGCCGGGTTGGTCAACGGTCTCCAATACACCTTTCCGTCGGCATAAGACGTGGGTTCACGAAGGCGGCATCTCCACGCCGCTCGTGGTTCAGTGGCCAGCAGGTATCAAGGCTCATGGCGAATTGCGCAAGGATCTCTGCCATGTGATCGATATGGTGCCGACGATTTTGGATCTTACACATATTAAGCCTGTATTGCCTCAGGGGGCACCAGCCATGCCAGGGGTCAGCATGGTTCCTGCGTTTGCCAAGGACGGTGCCTTGATACGCGATACGATTTTCTTTAGTCATGAAGGCAATAAGGCGTTGCGCGTGGGGGATTATAAGATGGTTTCTGCCAAGCGTGACGGCGGAACCTGGGAACTTTATAATATGGCGACAGACCGCGGCGAACAGAAAAATCTCGCCCAAGCGCAACCCGAACGTGTGCAGGCCATGGCCGCTACGTGGGAAGCGTTAGACCAGCAATTTATAAAGGATTCGGGAGCATCTAAAAAACCGCTGCGCAAAAAGAAACAATGAAGCGATATATTTTACGGCGTATTTGTGAAGCGTTGCCCACAACGTTAGGCGTATTGGTCTTGACCTTTCTGCTCTTCCATGTGGTGGCAGGCTCGCCGGCTGACATTGTTCTTGGAAAAAATGCGACCGCTGCTGCGTTGGCTGAGTTTGATGCACGCTTCGGATACGATAAGCCTTTGGTCCTTGGACGCTGGACCAATATTCGCGCCTTGGGGCATGTATCTGTTTCGTCATTGCCCGCGTCTGATAAGACTGGGCGTTCTCCTCTTCCCATGACCTACGCTCTGCCGCCCGGCACGTATCGCTTGAATGGTGGACAGATCCTGCTGAGCCTTCAAGACTCATCCAGTGGGGCGACTGATGAGGCGCTTGTTGATGGGCAACCTCCGCTTGAGTTTACGGTGCGTGATGGCTGGAAGGTGACATCCCTTCATGCGAGCAAGCTGACAGGAAAGACGCTGAAGCTCCAAAAGAAAAACAGCGGATATTTTGATTCGCAGTTTGTAAATTATTGTGTGGGTCTTGTAAAGGGCGACTTAGGCACTTCTACGGAATATTTGCAGCCTGTCGGACAGGTCTTGCGCACGGGCGTGGGGCCTTCGTTGTCTATAACAGTTCCGATTTTGGTCGGCGGAACGATTATCGGCGTGATGCTGGGTCTCTTGTGCGCTGCCTGGCGCGGAGGTACGGTTGATCACATCGTGCTGATTGTCTCAACAGTGCTGATGAGTGTGAATTATGTGGTTTGGGTTTTAGCCGGACAGTTCATCTTGGCTTTCAAGCTTCGGCTTTTCCCCTTGTGGGGATTTGAGTCTGTTGCCTATATCGTCTTGCCGGTCATGATTGGTATCTTAAGTGGACTGGGACGCGACATCCGTTTCTTCCGTGCTGCAATCCTGGATGAACTGTATAAGCCTTATGTGCGGACCGCACAGGCTAAGGGCCTGAGCCCTGCCCGCATCTTATTTCGCCATGTCCTTCGGAACAGCCTGATTCCAATTGTGACCTACATCAGCCTGTCCATCCCTTTCTTATTCACGGGTAGTTTGATGCTGGAAAGTTTCTTTGGTATTCCGGGTCTGGGCAGTGTCAGCTTGAATGCTATACACGCCTCTGACATGGCAGTGGTGCGCGCGGTCGTTATTTTTGGTGCGCTCTTCTATCAGGCCGTCAATCTCTGTACGGATTTATGCTATGCATGGCTTGATCCCCGCGTTCGATTGAAATAAATTATTATGTTTGGTTTAAAGCTGTTGACAAAAAAGGGAAGGACAGCACCACGTACCGCTGTTGTCGGCACGTGGGGTGAGCAGCTTGCGGTTGACTTTTTGAAAGCCAATGGTTTTTCAATCTTGGGTTGCAATGTGCGTCAAAACAGGCATGATGAGATTGATATTATTGCTCAAAAAAAAGATCTTCTTGTCTTCGTGGAGGTTAAGACGCGGAAGCGTGAGGATTATGGCCGCCCAGCCATGGCGGTCGACAAGGACAAGCGACATGCATTGAATCGCGCCGCTGCAACCTATTTGCGCAAGGTGAAATATCCAGACATGTTTTATCGCTTTGATGTGATTGAAGTACTGGGGGAACCTGAGCATCAGGAGCCACCTATCATCCGCCACCTCGAAGACGCCTTCCCGTTTGAAAAACGGTTTATGTTCCCGGTGGGTTGTCGGAAATAATGAGGAAAAACGGCTCTTCACGGTTTGTCGAAAAAACTTCCTGAAAAGAAGCACCCAAGAAACCGC
>JBAXOG010000209.1:0-7362 GCA_037133395.1 bacterium
ATAGATGGAGGAAAGCGACCTTAGGGACCCGAGGGACCGAAAGGACGTGAGGGACACCTTCGAGGAGCTTCCACCTTCGCGAATACGGCTACGCTGGACAAGACGGCGGACATGAGGGATGCGCTTACCCAGACAGCATGGTCCCTGCTGTCCCTACGGCCCCCACGGTCGCTACAGACGGACGAAAGCGACCTTAGGGACCCGAGGGACCGAAAGGACGTGAGGGACACCTTCGCGGAGCTTCCACCTTTGCGAATACGAATACGGCTTCGGTGGACAAGACGGCGGACATGAGGGATGCGCTTACCCAGACAGGCATGGTCCCTACAGTCCCTATCGTCCCTATGGTCGCTCAGTCTCTTCGCGACAAGGGAGCCGACAAGATTTTGACCTTCTGGAAACGAAAAAACCCCAATAAAACAGGCGTTTTTCGGGGTTTTCAGATGGAGCCAGCTATCGGGTTCGAACCGATGACCTCATGATTACAAATCAAGTGCTCTACCAACTGAGCTAAGCTGGCTAAAAAAGGTTTGGATAAGGTAGCAAAGCGACACGCGGATGACAAGCACGGATATGGGAAGGGGGGCGACTTTTTTAGCATCGCTGGACTAGAATGGCGACCGTGGTGTTGCTGTTACTGGTCAGAATGAGCAATGGACCTTGAGGGTCGGCAAGGAGTCCTAGGCAGAGGTGAAGGGCTGATGATGCACCGGCTACATTTCCGCACAGCTTTTCAGGCGTACATATTTTTTCGTGAGGAAATAGGGGGAGCGTAGAGGAATATGCTTTTTGGTTTACGACCACAACCGTAACAGCGTCTCGTGTGAGTGCAGCTTGTGTGAGTGTGCATGATACGGCTTCGCCCAGCGTTGGGGCAATCGAGCATCCGAGGATGCGTGCGTAAGCGGACTGAGCATCTGTTGAAAGTATGAGTGTAGCGGCGCCCTCGCCTAATGTGGTTGCATCTTGATTTGTCCGTAGGCGCATGGGCGAGAGTGTCTCGACACCGCCGACAACAAGGGTGTGAGAGGTTTGGGCGATGATAAGATCAAAGGCTTGTATGATTGCAACGCCGGAGGCGATGTCCGCAGACACATTGTTTTCATGTTCGCCTGTCAGTGACCACTCCATGGCAGCTAAGCTGACTGGCGTGTTTGCGTATGCGTGCGGAAAGAGCATGGGCTTCACGAGACGCGGTCCTTTGGTGAGGTAATCAGCAAAAAAGAGTTCCGTTGTTTCTAGGCATCCATAAGTGGTGCCGGCAAGGATACCTATTTGATTTTTTTCGATTTGTTCTGCTGTGAGTCGAGCCTGCTGTAAAGCTTGTCCAGTGGTGGCAAGGTAGAGTGCGCTGGCCGTGTCCAGATATGTTTTTGGGGATACGCCACAGGCAGCTAAGTCAACAAGAGGGGCTTCACCGACGCAAGGTGCGCCAGGGTAAGCAAAGCGAGATAGGGGGGCTAACGCGGAGTCACCTTCTCGCAGTGCAAGGGCTATTTCCTGTGTATCGGAGCCCAGTGCACACACAGCACCCAGTCCCGTGATGAAAACATGCGGGGCTTGCGCATGATGGCTGGCGGGCACGAAGTCGG
The DNA here is from genome assembly GCA_037133395.1 of bacterium. Lineage (GTDB taxonomy): Bacteria > Verrucomicrobiota > Kiritimatiellia > RFP12 > UBA1067 > CAIZQW01. Next base: position 1,593 of record JBAXOG010000209.1, read on the forward strand.
AGTGAAGGGACTTGGAAACAATCACGGCAGCATTGCAGCCTCCAAACCCTGCGGAGTTTGACAGAACGTGGTTCAGAGTAGCTGTTCGGGGGGATGTGACAATATCGAGATCGCACGCGGGATCAGGTGTTTCATAGTTCCCGGTGGGAGGTATCAGATTGTGATGTAAAGAGAGTATTGAAACAATAATTTCAGCGGTTCCAGCCGCGCCCAGAAGATGCCCCAGTGTGCCTTTCGCAGAAGTAACCGGAATGGATTGAGCCGATTCGCCAAAGACATCGTGGATGGCTTGCGTCTCTGTCAGGTCATTGGGTTGTGTGCCCGTGCCATGGGCATTGATATGGTTGATGGCTGATGCTTGGAGTCCTGCTTGCTTTAAGGCTTCTCGCATGACGTGTGCTGATCCTGCTCCGCGCACAGCAGGAGCGGTCAGGTGGAACCCATTGTTTCCGGTTGCCCAGCCTGTGAGGTACGCGAGCGGAACACGTGAGAGGCTATCTGTTTCATCAAGACGTTCAAGTAGTATAGCCGCTGCGCCCTCTGAAAAGATAGTGCCACTTCGGTTTAGGTCAAAGGGACGAACCGAATCCTTGGTCATGGTTCGCAAGGAGCAGAGACCGCACCAAGCAAAGGGGGAGATGACATCGTACCCGACAACGAGGATGCGCTTGGCGCGGTTGGACGCAATCAGATTTGCCGCCGTTGCGATTGCCGAGGCGCCTGATGCGCAGGAGAGGGATAGCGCCAAGCGAATTCCGCCTAGCTGGAAAGCGTCTGCCAGGCGATCTGTCACCGATGATTGTGTGCAGGCCGCTATGTCTCGCGTGTCATGTAGGGCTGTGGGCTCCGATGTCAACGTGCGTTCAGCGCTCTCCATGTCTCCGAAGTTTGATGCTGTGATCAGTCCAATGGAGCGACAGGCATGAATATCATTAAGGAATCCAGCTTCGTGCAAAGCTTCCCGACAAGCAGAGGCCGCAAATTGAACGGCACGAGAGGCCTGTTCCAAGCCATGAATAACGGGGCTAGTGCGTATGAGGCCTGCTTTTGTGCAGGCAATGCCGCCCAAGTCAAATCGATCACACGCACTGATGGCAGAAGTGTTTTGGAGTAAGGCTTGCCACAGCGTGTTGACGCCTTCACCAAACGGTGTAATCGCCCCGAGTCCGGTAATCGCTATGCGTGGGTTACTCATCATCATGCCGTGGATTGGCGATTGTTTTATACACCAAATAAATGCTGAACACAATGATTAGCGTCCAGCAACTGGTCATCATCATCCACCCAGCGATCGTCATGATTTATTTTTTCCATTCTTCAGGGAGCGCGTTAATGACGGTTTGGATGACTTCGTCAAGTGTCATAAACGTGCTGTCTATTTCAAGTGCTCCGTCTGCTTTGCGCAAGGGTGCATGCTTGCGAGTCGAATCAATGGCGTCACGTGCGAGTAAGGAACGCTTGACGTCTTCCGCTGATTGGTTCGCAATGCCCTTTTCGACCTCTTCCTTACGACGGCGCTCCGCGCGAGCCTCAGCGCTGGCCACAAGATAAAAGCGGGCTGGGGAATCTGGGAAGACAGCGGTTGTGATGTCACGTCCCTCAACGATCAGGTTTCCAAAACGCCGCATATCGCGCAACCATTCGGTGATGCGGTCTCGCACGGCTTTCACTGTTGCTACGGGGCTTGCATGCTGATTGATTTGAGGTGTGCGAATTGCGTTTCCGGGTTCGACACCATTGACATAAAAGGCAATCTTTCCATCACAGGGTGAAAAATCAACATCGACTTTTTCTGCAAATGCTGCAACAGCATCTGGATTGGCCGTGTCAATGCCGTGAACCAGACATTGCCACGTCATAATGCGATAGAGCGCTCCAGAGTCTACATGCAGGAAGCCCAGTTGTTCTCCGACGCGTTTAGAGACAGAAGACTTGCCAGAACCGGACGGACCGTCGATTGCAATTACACGAGTTATCATGATAGCCATCCCTTTGTTGAAGATACTTTTACATTAACAAAGCCCTTTACATCATGCGAGTAAAAAGTAGATGTCAACACCGCCGGATTTTGCCGTTAGCGGTTTTAGGTAAGGAATCAACGCATATAAACGATTTTGGAATTTTATGGGTGGAAAGATGTGAACGACAAAATTGCAAAAGGTCACGCTCGTTAAGTTTTGTCGTTTCGGGTGTTAGCACGAGCTTTGCGCAGGGGAGTTGTCCATATTCGGGATGGGGTTCCCCATAGACTAGCGATTCTGCAACCGAAGGGAAAAGGTTGAGAACGTCCTCAACTTCCTGAGGGAAGATTTTCATTCCTGAAAAGTTAATAACCGTTTTCATTCGGCCCACAAGTGTGAGGCTTCCGTCGGGTGCAAGCTCTCCAACATCACCGGTATTGAACCATCCGTCGGTCTCGCGCAACGGATAGGGGTGCCAGGGGGAAAAGTAACCATCAAAGAGGCCTTTGCCGCGAATGAGCACTTCTCCGTCCTGTGTACAGGTGACGGTATAGGCAGGCAGGGGATGCCCGAGGTGACCTGAGTGAAAGGCTTCAGAGTGCAGATGCACAAAGGGAAGTCCAACTTCGATAACACCATACGCTTCGGTGAGATGGATATTGAAATGTTTGACGAAGTCTTGAGCAATCTGCTCTGGAAGGCGGATGGCTGTTGAAACGGCCATTCGTAAGCACTTAAAGTGTTCAGGGGTGATTGATGCAGATGTCGTTAATAACCGATAATGGATCGGACTTGCGTAAATCAATGTGATCTCGTGCTGCTGCAAGGTACGCACAATGGCATCCAGAATCGGAGTTCCGCAAATGATCAGTGTGGCACCTTTTCGAAGGAAGAGTAAAATGGTCACCACAAAGTGGAAGCTCATCGAGAGAACCCATGCTATGGTGTCCGCTGATGTGATGTTCAGTCCGTCGTTGGCTGCATCAGTTCGGTCGAGAATGGTCTCATGAGACAGGACAACGCCTTTGCTAGCGCCTGTCGTGCCGGAAGAAAAACGGATGAAAGCAGGCCTGATCGCGGTATAGTTTTGACGAATGGTCTGAGAGGCTGTACGAGGAATGAGACGTATGGTTCGAACGAGTCCAAGCGAAGCAGAAAGGATGATCCCAGCGGGGTCGTTTGATAACGAAGCATCGGCGAGAACGAAGTGCACGTCCATGCGCTCAGGGATGGCAGTCCGTTCATCTGACATCAGATCTGGCGCCATTGGAACAATAGCGGCATTTATACTGAGAACAGCGAGCGAGAGCACCACATAGTCGATGCTGTCATGACATAAAAGAGCTACACGATCAAACGCATGAATATGCTGGGTTTTCAGCTCGGCTGCAACCCGTTCGACGGTTGACTGAAGCTCACCGTAGCTGATACGCCGACTGGATTCAACAATCGCTATTTTGTCCAGCCGTGTTTGATTCGCAGTGAAAATTGATTCACTAATATTGAGTTCAGACATGACGTGAAAGCAAGGGTGTTATTGCGCAGATGAAGGAGACGTTGTTTCTGAGGCGGAAACCCGTGCTGGGACATAAATCGCTGGAGCATAATATTTTTTCAAGTTGGTGATTGTCTTTGTATTCAGCACGTTAACCAGTGTCATCCAGGGGCGAGACGTTTGCACGGAATCTTGCCAAGACGTCAGAACAGTTGTTCCATCCTTCAAGGTTACGTGGATGGCAAGTTGCGAGGCATATCCTACGCGCGTATAGCTTGTAAGCTTAATGATGAGCAGTTTGTTGTTAGGGCCTTGTTTGTATTCGGAGGGACTCGTGAGGATACGTGCACTCAGTCCTTGGCGTGCAAAGTGCTGAGATAAAGTAGACATCATGTAACTCTCGATTTCGCCATATTGCGTGGAATATGTCGCCGTTTCTGCTGGTTTTTCGATAAATATTTCGAATGTCTGTGCCATGGCGGGCGTGAATGCTAGATTCGCCCGTGGCGAACGGCATGCTGACCCAATGAAACAGAGTGTCACACAGGCATACAGAAAGAGAGCATTAAACAATCGCATAAGTAAATTTCCTTTTATTATAAAGTTATATAATAAACAAAATACCGCATCGCGTCAAGTGTTCGAGCGCCTCAATGGCTATTTTACGTTCGCGAGATAACCCGCTTTAAAATCGCGGATTATACGTTTTTAGTTGATTCACTTCGGCAGGTGTCAGTTCGCGGAATTCGCCGGGTTGCATATTACAAATTTTGAGCGGTCCGATACTCACGCGAACAAGTTCAAGTACGACAAAGTGGGCAAGCGAACACATCTTGCGAATTTGCTTGTTGCGACCCTCCGTAAGCGTGAAAGCAATTTTATGCGTGTGGTCGCGCCCTACTTTTAAGACCTCAACTGTGACGGGTTCGATGACATACCCGTCAATCTCAAGGCGAGAACGAAGTGTTTCGATTTTTTTGTCATCCATGTGGCCAGCCACGCGCGCAATGTAGGTCTTCGTGTGGCCATAACGTGGATGCGTCATAATGTTGGTCAGTTCGCCATCATTGGACATCAGTAGAAGTCCTTCGCTCTCCTTGTCAAGGCGTCCGACAGGGACGAGGCGTTCTGAAAAATGGGGTTTCATGAAATCACAAACTGTTTCCCCTCGTTCATTGTCAGCACTGCAAATGAGTCCGACTGGCTTATAGAAGAGCACGGTGCGGTGTTTCTCAGTTTCTTGTTGAAGCTTCTGGTTGTTCACGCAAATAACATCCGTTTCAATATGCACACGAAATCCAGGCTCTGTGATAGGGGTGCCGTTGACGGTTACTTCACCGGCTTCAATCATTTCAGCTGCATGACGACGCGAAGCAATGCCCCGCTGCGCAAGAACATTTTGCAACCGCTCCCCTGAACGCGGGTTTTCAGAATTGGAACGGGCTCTTGTATTTTCTCTCAAGGGTTTGCTATAATTGGGCATCATGTCACTTTCAGACCGAGATTATATGCGCAGGAATAATCAATCTATGCCTGTAGAAAGAGCAGGCTGGTGGACGCATTTTCGGTTTTGGCTTTGGCGTTTGTTTCACCGTCGTTAGGGTCTTTCCTGTAACTCTTGGCGGTCACGCTCCGGATCCCTCCCGATACGTTTTAAGAGCTTTCTTGTAGGCTATTGACGATGTATAACCACAAGGTTTGAACTCGGGACAGAATCCTCGATAAACGCATTCAGGGACACAGACGCTGATGATTTCGGGTTCGGCTTTCTGTACTTCTGCAAGCACAAGTTTCCAGGCGTGCGTCGTTTCGGCGGAGGCCTGCCGGCAGAGTCGTTTTCGAGAAATATTAATAAGTGCCTGCGCATTTGCACAACATTCGTGGTTGACGAGCGCAGACTGTGGGATATCATTGCGGTTTTGTCCTGTCCGGTCTGTACGCTGCGTGCTAACGTAATGCTCAATGCCGACCTTGTGACGGACAAAGTGTACGCTGACCCAGTATTTTAGGTTCACCCATTTCCATTTGAAGATCATTTGCCGGATCGGTGAATGTTCACAGAGCAACATACGTCTCTTCCAAACAGAGCTGGGTTCCTTCTCGCCTTCTTCCCTATGGATGGTTGTACGAGCTGCATCAGCAACATCGCGCCAGACGGAGCGTGTTTTTGCATATTTGATTTTAAGTTGTTCATCCATTTGATTTAACAGCATACTTGATTTTTTCACAGTTTGCAACTGTGGGAAAGTATGATATGCTTTCACTAGCATCCCATAGGGGCTGAAAAAAAGTATACCGCCCCCTTTCCCCCATT
>JBAXOG010000210.1:0-7357 GCA_037133395.1 bacterium
CGCCCCCTGTCTAACTTACTCTGCCAAAGTCTAACTTACTTTGTCCATTGACCAACTTTGTTGAATCAACACCCGAGGTAGGAGGGAGGAGGTAGGATGGAGGAGTTGTAACATCTTTATTTGAAATGTGTTAGATAATTGTTCTACGCTAGAAGAACCGTACCATTGTCCCGGCAGAGGCTCCGACCCACAGCTCCTTGCCGCTGTTACGGGTAGTCAGCACAAAGCCCGAGGGCAAGGAGGTCGTGCCGAAAGTACCGGAGATCGTGCCCGTGGATTGCGCGATCTTGCGCGACACTGTTGACGTACCTATCACCGTCAGGTTCCCAGCCAGTGTTTTGGCGCCAGTCATATCCAGCAGACCCGCGCCTACACCATCAACCCCGATGGTCAGGTTCTTGCCAGAGAGGCTTTTTGTGCCGATCTTCAGTGTGCCCGAGGCTGCGATGGTCCAGTTGGTGTTGGCGAACGTTGGAGCGTTACTCACGTCCAGAACGCCGTTACTCACAATGGTCGCGCCGCTGTAGTAGAGCGAATTGGTCAGCGTCTGCGTACCCGCCCCGGTCTTCGTCAGGGTCATACCTGCTGCTCCATTGGTGATGGTTCCGCCGTAGATGCTGCTCACGCCGACACCCGGATTCAGGGTCAGGGCGGCGAGGTTGGCGTAAGAAGAACCGTTGTAATTATGGAAAATACTATTAGCTAGATTATAATTATTTGCAGAATTACCACCATTCAGATTTTTGCTGCCGCTCAGGCCACCTATGGTCAGGCTCGTCATCCCATCTATTTTGATGCCGTCATATCTATTCCCTCTAATAATGTTGTCCGTATCCAACGTACTGTTCTGCAGCGCCAGGCTGTTGGTTATACTGAGAAACGCAGACTTGAGCGTGGTCGTACCAGTAAAGGTGTTAGCGTTGGAGAGCTTGACAACACCCAAATTAGTGTAGGTGTTATCGCCGATATTGAGACCGCCCGTCCCGGAAACAACACCTGACAGGACAACGCCTCCATTGCCGTGCACGTACACCGCTACGGTCACATTGGTGTTTAATGTAATGTTTCCCGAATAATCAATAGGGCCGGTCGACCCAGAAGGTTGGCCTGAAAGAATGGCCCGTGTGCCAGTGGATCCGGCAGTGACAACAATCGGGTAAAGCTGAGTACATCCAGTGTTTCTGCTTTCGCTTAACGCGGCGCTATTGGTGTTGCCGGGAGTCGTATCTGGATCTCCCAGATATAACGTGGTGGTGGCGCTGAACCCGCTAGCAGTGCCAGAGAAAACAACCCGCCCCTGAACAAAGTTAAAAGCGCCTGTGTAAGTTGAGCCATAATATGCCGAATAAGTACCAGTACCCGTTTTAGTAACGGTGCCGCTGCCGGTAATCGTAGGGGAGATGCTGCCGTTGCCGTCCAGCGATAGCGCATAGCCATTGAGGTCGAGCGTGGCTACAGTGAGAGAGTTATCGTTTGTCCAAGACTGGTTTGCTCCAAGCTTGAGTTTGGCACTGCCTAAATTGATAACTCCGGAGCCGGAGTCTATCTGGATGCCAATCCCTGACACCCCATTGAGGGTCAGCGTATTGGCTCCTGAGCCGAAGGTGACATTAGTGGTGTTATTGGCAGTGAACCAGAGTTTGCCAAGGGTCATAGCCGCATTGGCTGTCGGCGAATTGGTGTAGGCAGTGGCGTCCCATGTTGCGATGTCTGATGCGCCGGGCACTGTGCCGCCCCAGTTTCCAGCGGTGCCGGACATATTGGCGTTGGTGGCACCCGACCAATAGTTTGTCGTCGCATGCGCGGCGGGTACGAACCCGAACACGACCGCGAGTGCCGCTGCCACCAGTTTACTTATCATTCTTGTATTCATGTCACACTCCGCTTTTTGAACTGTTGATTCTCGCTAGACAGCGTTGTTTAGAAAGAACCTGTCTTCAATGATTTACATTAAACCATATTTCTTCCCTTTTGTCATGTAGGTAAACGGAGTGACACGAGGAGAAAGTAGTTCAACGTGGAAAACTGAAACTGAAAACAGGTGCTCCGCTTGAAGAAATTGCCTCATTGAATTCGTGTGGTTCGTGTATTTCGGATGCTAAAAAACGTTCAATTCTTCAACTAACACATTAACACAATAACACATTAACACACTTCTCCAAGTTGCCACTCAGTTTATTCCCGGGCCTGTCCGCCGTCGACGTATTCGCGTAGGCGGAACCCCGGGCGGGGTGCCCGCCTATGACTTGTGTGCTATGAGGTTCTCAAAATAAGACTTCCATGCGTAAACAGCCAACAGAATTAAAGAAACACTACATACCCCGAAAACACTCAGTAGAAGTAGTGATACATTTCCCTTAACAAGCATGACGAAGGCAAAAAGATCAAAGGTTGCTGCAATGGTAATAACCCATGCAACCTTTGCACCGGGCTTTGTTGTTTGTTCTGTCATCACATTTCTCCTATAACTTAGATTCAGGGAACACGCGTGCTTGGCCCAGCAAACCCCATATTGCTCCCATACTCAGGCGAGATGGGCTTTGTTGACCAATTTACAATATTCGTGGGACAATCAATCAGTACACTTTGGACAATCACATTGTCTTTGGCATTGCCTTTCAGATTGATTGCACCCCTTCCGCGATTCCGTGAAATCTGATTATTAAACACGTAGTTACGGTCTGCCCGCTTAGTTACGGACGCGCCTCCGATCCCCAGGTCAGCACCACCTTTGAGACCGTTGTCGAACAGCCGGTTACAGGCGATGGTGTTATATTCGGTCACGCCGGTGACCTCCTGATTATGGATCGCGATGGCTGTGTTGTTTGAGAAGCAGGTGTTCGCAAAGGCGGTGTTATATTTGACGGCCTCCTCGAAAAAGATAGCGGAGTGGTACAGGGCATCCGAAACCCTATTGTAGAGCGCCACGCTGTGATTGCAATAGGCATCGAAGTCAATCGTCATGCCACCAGCGTAAAAACGATTTCCCAGCGTGTAGACTCGCGAAGAAACATGGGCCCAGACGCCGCGGTGTCCTGGATTTCTGACCTCGCAGCCACGAATCATAAACGCACCCGCATGTTTCTTTGCACTGACTGCGTTGACGGATTTCGTTCCTGAGTGCGCATCAACAGCACCCAGATCAATCTGCACGCCATCGAGCAGAAAAACATTATTCCCCCCCATACCAGTGAAGCCGTCATGTACCTTACTTGCACTGAAAAGCTTCCCGCCTGAAAAGGAGACGCAACCTTTGCCAATCATGGATACGAGCTGGTCGCGTTCCTCTTCACTGGCTTCATTGGTGATCGTGCCAGCGAGTAGCACGCACGTGTGGTCAGGAATCTTGAGCCCCTCTTTTGATCGCACAATAAAATTTCCCACAAGCTTGGAGACAATGACTTTACCGAGATTCGCACGGCGCGCCTTAAGAAGTCGCTCAGCGACAGCCTTCACATCCATCACAATTGAGCCGGATTCAATCGTGATGTCGCAACGTTCCATTGCATCATCCTTATTTCCAGATCCTTTCCAAATCACCTTTTCAGTGTGCGGATTGGAATCCGTCGGCGGATTGAAATACGCGGTTCCAGGAGTTGTGACATCCGTCACGCTGAGCCCCATGTTGGATTGCAGGAGGTTATTCTTGCCGCCAGTGTTGAGTTGCTTGCGATTGGCGAAACAATTCCAACCAAGGGTCGCGGTCTTTCCAAGGAGTTCTGCGCCGAGTTGATTGTCCTGAATGGCATTTTCATAGACCAGTGTGAACTCACTCTCCGCCCTCAACACAACACCCGTACCATTAGCAATGAGCTGATTCCGAGTAAGGGTGTTGTCACGCGAGGCAACATAAATGCCGATGGCATTTGCACCGGAGATATTATTGGCAAGGATGGCTGAGGGAGACTCGATATCAAGGCCCGTGCCACCGTTGTTCGTGATGCGGTTGTCGAGCGCCATGAACTGTGTGCTCTGTCGAACCGTCACGCCGTTTCCGCCGCAGCCACTGACACTCGACCGCGTAAGCGAAACGCCGTCCCCGTATCGGTCAGAGCCACGTCCGATGATGCTCACTCCTACTCCTCCACAACGGGTGATCGCCAAACCATCAAGATAGATCTTACCGCTGTTCTCGATACGCATGCCGAACACACCCCTATTCACTCCATCAAGTACGCCGCCCTCCGTCCTCTGACTTCCGTCCTCTGACTGGAAGCTTACGTACTCCGCGTCCTTGATGAGGACCAGCTCACGCGCTGTGCACCCTTCATCCGCAATAATCCGTGCACCTTTGGTGAAAACAAAACAGGTTCGCTCCTTTGGGGCAAGCGGCACGTTCGAGATGCGGATGTTGCCCTCGATGCTGACCACCAACACACCCTGCGTGGCAGCAACACGCGCGTTATCGAGTATCCGCTGTGCCTCCTCGCCTGTGCATGAACCAAGCTTAACCTGCACAACCTGTTCACCGGGAGAGAGAATATACGGCATCTGCGGTGTCTGGTAAAAGTCAGGCCCCAGACGGAGCGACTCAACAGACGTGCCGAATGCGACCTTGGGGGTGCCGTTTACATCCGTGCCGATCAGCCCCGAGGAACACGTCTCAGCCCAAACAAAAGGCCGCCCGAAAGCGACGGCCATAATCAAAATAATAATTTTATTCATTCAGATCAGAATATCTGGAGGAGTGTCCCATTGGAACGCCCTGTACGTACATCAAGCACACCTGTACTGCCTGGCGTAAAATAAATATCGTTCTTGTGTGCGGCGGTACTCGACGTAGAACCCCATGTGCCAACCAACGCACGTTCATCGTTCAGGTAGAGTTCGTACACTCTCTCAATCACGCCGCTCGCCAATTTCATCTTTCCACTGGTCCCAATTCGCACGACTGTGTCATCGCTGAGCGTCGCATTACCGGCAGTAACCAGTTCAAGCGTGCCGTTACTGATGACCGTGTTGCCTGTGTACGCGTTCGCGCCAGTGAGTGTCAGCGTGCCTGTGCCAATCTTGGTCAAGCCGCCTGTACCCGTGCTGACCACTTCGTTAGTGACTGTGAAAGTCCCAGTATTAATCACGCCGCCTGCTCCGCTGAAAGTGGTAGTACCTGTTCCAGAAATGAGGAAACCGTTGGCTCGGGCGCAAAGAATCCCACCCTCAGCGAAATTCAGTTGCGCATCCGAGACACTCAGGTTGATGCCAGAAACATACGCAATGCCATTCAGATTAAACTTCGAGTTGACACCCCCCAGCACGACGTTAATGGCGTTAGTCAGAATACCACCTGACAGTACATTCACGACGCTGCCCGTGGCCGCAACATTATAGCCGTTGGTGAGACTCTTGCCTCCAAGGTTCCAAAGTGCACCATTACCGGCGATCGTGACGTAGTTGTTATTGTTGTTGGTAGCGCCACCAATAGTACCCACACTGCTGGTGAACTGTCCGCCATTGGTGACCATCAGGTAGTTGCCACTCCCAAGCAGTGTGAACACACCGGCAGTCAGAACGCCCCCCTGGTCAACCTTCACATAGTTACCCGTCGTGGTATAGTCAACGCCAATATTAAAAGTCTGTCCACTGGCGTTGAACGTCGCTTTATTGCCGCCACTATCCGCACCCGCCACAATCAGGCTATTGCTAGAGGAGTACCGGAACAAATATTGCATGGTTCCCGAAGTGACATACCCGCCATTGGTGACAACGAGGGAATTGCCCAAGCCACTCCCATAAACTGAAATATTCAGGAGCTGGCCACCCTGATCCACCCGCGCAACATTGCCCACACCGCTCTGATTGAACCGCTGCCCGTTGTTCAACATGTCCCAGGTTGCCTTGCCGCCCGCGCTATTTGTACCAGCAATCACAACCGTATTGCTTGTCCCTCCAATACTGGTGGCTGCAGACTGCGTACCACCGCTGTAAAGTCTGCCCCCATTCGTCACGACTACTTGATTGCCAAAACCACCCAGAGCGAACCTGCCAACACTGGTCAAAACACCACCGTCAATCTGCAGCAGGTTGTTGGTGGCCGTACCATTACCGACTGTCAGATAGAGGTTGGTATCGACCGTAGCTGTTTTATTGACGCCTAGACTCCAGACAGCATTGGAATTGACATAGACAGCCGCATTGTTGACCCCGTTTCCAACATAGACAGTGCCGAATGTCCCACCCGTTTGCACGGAGGCGATGCTGTTGGTTCCGGAGATCATGTTCCAGATGCCATTCAGGTTCAGATTGGTACCCGAAGCGAGGAGAATTTTGGCTGCGACAGTATTGACAGCGTTCGATGTCGTCAATGTACCCCCATTAAAATTGAAGATTGAACTCGTCGCACCGCCGAGCACGACGTTTGTCGCCAACAGAGTCTGCACCTTGATGGACCCGTCTTTCAACAGCGTATTGGTACCATTCACAATATTGAGCGTTGAGAACGGCGTGTTGATGGCACCGCTGTTCGTGACGACCAGCGTACCCGCATTGATCATTGTATCACCGGTGTAGGTGTTCACAGCGGAGAGCGTCAGCGTACCCACGCCGGCTTTCGTCAGCCCTGACGTTCCGTCGAGCACCGCGCTGATGGTTGCGGCACGATTAACAACGGTGATCGTGGGAGAACCACTACTCACCGCAAGTGTCAAAGGACCTGCACTCCCTGTCGCAAGCGTCCAGTCATGACTTTGTGTTGTGGCATCTGCAAAACTCAGATTGCCGATGGTACGAGAACCGTCAAGGGTGACGGTCCTCGCCGCCGTAATGTTCAGCGTACTGAAGTCAGCCGTGAAATCCGCTCCATTTGCAATCGTTCCGGCAAGCCAGTTTCCGCCGGTGGCCCAACTGCCTCCTACCAGATTGGTCCACGTGCCGTTGTCAGCACGCGCGTTGAAACAAATACTCATCACGAGCATCGCTACCACAAGGTTAACACGCATTTTCGTATTCATGTCTCACTCCAATATAATGAGTCATTAATTTTTAAACATCATGTACACACACAATTTGTCTTTAATGAATTATATTAAACCATAATTATCAGACTAGTACAGCGTCCAGCTTAAAGTTTCGGATATAGTCGTTTTAGCTTGATCCTTGCGTCCTCGCATGTAAACTGCCAGTTAACCTTCGTTTGTCTGACGTTACGATTATCATTCCATGCCCCAGTTACTTTCCGCATAATGGCCAACTCGGCGATCCTCTCGGGAAGGCATTGCCGTTTCAGAACACTCAGCTCTATCTCGGCGATGTTGAGCCAGCTTCCATGCTTCGGAGTGTAATGAATCTCCAGCCGCTCGGACAGCCGCCTGGCCTCCTCCGGCTTGAAAGCCTCATAGAAAGAGGCGCATCCGTGAGTGTT
>JBAXOG010000211.1:0-7095 GCA_037133395.1 bacterium
CACAATGCTTGAGCAGAAAATTATCGATCAAAGCGGCTTCGTTCGAATAATAAGCTGACTGCGTGTATGTTACAAAGGCATCCACCAAACGATGAACCGTCGCATTTGACAGTTCCCTCATGGCTATAGCGGCTTCAATTTTGTTCAGGCACATGGGGGTGACCCTATAACGCCAGCTGATGATTGTTTTATCTACGTCGTCTATCTTCAAGATTTTCGGCAGGAACGTAGCGCACTCCTCCGCCGTCGCGAGTTTGGCGTAGGTCTCAGCGGCGCGGAACCGGAAAGACGAAGGAGCGTTTATCATGAGGCTTTTCTCCTCCAGAAAGGGGAGTGCCGCTCGGTCGCCCAGTTTTTCTATCTCCTCCAAACGTTGAGTGGCGCTCAAAAATATGTCGCTTCTCACATCGGGATATTTTCTGGCGTTCTCATTCGTTTCGGACGCCTTAATCGCCCTGTCGATACGCTCACACAGTTCCCCGAGCGTAAGCTTCCGGCTCCGTGGCGCACCGCCGCTGGTGTCTGCGTGGGCGATCAGTCCTGTCAACCCAGCGGCGCAAACGCAAAAGTACACCAAATAGCGGTTATCAAAAAAACGTATCTTCATGTGTTGTTCTCCCTAATAATTACGGGGGGTCTGTTGGATGGAACTTTGCCCCACACTAGCCTGACCAAGCGTTTTCGGACTTGAGGCGTCTGCGGGGTTGATAAGCTTCCAGCCGTAAATGGTGCCGGACGGCAGATCACGGCGGGGTGCGGTGTCTATTCCCTCTTCCCCGCCTGAACGCATGATAAGCCGCCCGACCAACGCCCGCTGCGTCAGGTCGGAAGTATAGTAACCACCGCCCCAGTCGCACGGGATACGGTCTTGCGAAACCAACCCGGGAATTTCCTGATCGTCGACGGTGTAAATATCCTCCAGTATGCAGGTGTGCAGCACCTCGTGTGCAATGGTCACGCTGTCCCCGTCACTTGCGATGGCGATTCCCTTCGACCGGCAGGCACCTTTCAATGCAGGTGACTCCAATGACCGCACAAAATACAGTTCCACCGCCTGCCCCAGGCTGTTCGTGCTATCCATCATTGTGTCTATCACGTCGTTAGTCTGCGCGAGGGCGTCGGTGTGATCCAGCCAGTTGGTTTCGTTTAGAATGTGGATGTCCCCGTTCTGTACCAGCGTGATGCCCCGCTGCCGCAGGACTTTGTTCGCGTCCACAAGCAGTGCGGGGATCGTCGTCGGATTTCGGATCGGGTTATTATCTGTGTTTCGCACGATGAACACGCTCACAGGCACGGTGACGGCGGGGAGCACCTTGCCCGAGAAGCACGGCCTGATGTTCGGAGGCGTGATGACGAGGCCTTTGACATCGGCCTCCAGCGTGAAGTTCCCGACAGAGTCGGCGTGGATGGCGATGTCGGGGCCGGTGTTGTAATCGTTCACAAAAGAGACGTTCCCCGCGCCGGACGTGACGGTCCATGTGATGTCGGCTGAGGGCACAGTGCCGTCGACGATGGCGATTTTGAAGCGGTCGTCCGCGCCGAGCGGTATTCCGGATGGATTGTAGACAAAGCCGCCCGTCGCGAGTTCGGAGGTGACGGGCTCGGATTGGATGCGGATGGCCTCGAATGCGAGGGTGTTGGTGACGCAGGACGGAGTCATCCCGGAAAGCTCGTATTTCACCGTGAACCCGTATTGCCCCGCGGCGGTCGCGGCATAGCGGAGTTCCGCAGTCTGTTCCGCGGACAGGTAGGCGGCCCGCCATGTAGCGGCGGCGTAGGAGGATAGCAGCGTGTCGTACTGACCGGTCTGGCGATTCTTCACCGAGATATCGGCACCGGACGTGTAGCCGGAGAACGAGATTGTCCCCGTGTTGTTTGTCGGGATCTGAGTCGTGACGAGGAGGTCGTTGGTGTGTCCAAGCTGGACGCGGGGCGCGGTGTCCGGCACGGCGTTCGGGAACACGACCCCCAGCCCCGCGACCGTGTATTTGCCGCGGTTGTAGTTTGGACCCGCCTTCCACGTGAAGACATCGCCGCCGACCGCTTCGCTGGGGGAAACGCCGGTCACGCTGAAGACGCCGTTCGTGGTCAAGCTTGTCGGCGACACGGCCAGACCGCTTGTCAGCCGCCAAGTCCAGGCCGGCAGGTCGCAGGAGGGCGAGGAATACTGCTGGCACTGGCAGTAGGAGCACTTCCCGGTCGAAGACGAGCCGTCCGCGGATTGAGGTCTGGCGAAAACCTTGTCGGGCGCGCCGCCGATCAGCAGGAGCCGGTGGGCGCGGTTTTCCGTGGCACGAGGATTGCCGTTGGGGTCAACCGGCGCGTCCACGTAATAGGGGTTCATGCATTCCTCACACTGGCAGTCCGGCCACCACCAGCACTCGCGGCATGGACATATCTGGTTGAGGCAGGTGGGACACGTGCATTCATCTGGTTGGGGAGGGGGATCGTTTTCGTCCGGGCCGGACTCAAACGCGCAGTAATGGGCGGGCACCGCGTTGGTGACCGTCGGGTTCAGGACCGTTTTGCCAGGTAAGACGGCGACGCTGATTTCGACAGGGAAAGCGACCATGTGGGGGCCGGGCGCGGTCATCCCCTGAGCTTCCGCAGCCACCCGCACCTGGTCCACCGTCACGGTACGTGTCGCGGGAAGGGAGCCGGTCATGGGGCCGAACCCGACACCGGTGATGCCCGCGTCTCTCGCGTCTTTCGGAAGCCCGTCGGTACTGATAGATAGCGTGCCCCGCCCCGTGTGCGGGCAGAGCGGAGTAGTGTAAAGACGGTACTTGACACCGTGCAGGGTGCCGCTTATGCCGTTTGGCTCGAGTGAGGTTAAAGTGGACATTGCCCAAAAACCCCGAGCCGCCGGCTCGGTGGGGAGGGTGAACACGCCGCCGGGGTCGTTAAAGACGACCGGGCCTTCTGAGTCGATGGCGGATATGGAGACGGAGGCGCCTTCAGACCCCGGCGCGAAGATCAGGGCGAAGGGAACATTCACATTGCACGGGAAGGCGACGCGGCAGACCCGCGACGTGCCGGGAATGACGGGCACGAGAGTGTCGCCGATGCGGAGCGCGGCGAGGCCGCTTTCCACGCCGTCGAGCCGGGTCTCCAGCGTGAGCAGGGCCAGCCCGTCGCCGCCTTCCATCCACGGGGTGTTGGTCAGGGACGAGGGGTCGACCACCCGCCAGAAGTCGTTGGTGCCGTCGCCGAGGCTGTCGGGCTTCAGCGGGTCGGTGCCGTATCTCAGCACTTCTTCGCCGTCGGACAGCCCGTCGTTGTCCGTATCCCATTTACGGACGGAAGTGTGGTAGACCATCAGCTCCTCCCAGTCGGTCAGTTCGTCTCCGTCCGTGTCGGGCACGGAGGGGTCGAGGCGTCCGAAGGCCGTCCAGCGCAGGGCGAGCGTCGAGCCGTCTGTCGACACGGCAGAAGAGAGCGGATCGTTAGTCGCGAAGGCGTAAGCTTCGCCGCCTCCCGCGTCCTGCGCGGCCACGAGCCAGTTGGTGACGGCGGAGAGGTCGGCGTTTGAGTACGCGTGGATGAAATAAGTGAAATCGCCGTTTGGGTAGAGTTCGCATTGGAGGTCGGCCTTGGCCTCCGCGAGACGCCCCAGCATGAGGTTCCTCCAGGTGACCAGATGCGCACCGTTAGTGGCCGGGGCCGACCAGAGCCGGCCTTCCGGCGGCAGGAGGCCGGAGGGCGTCTGTAGGACGGACAGGAGGCGGTTGGTCTCCGCGCCGGCGAAAATGGGCTCGGACGGCTCGGGACGTCCGGGAAGGGCGTCCAACAGGAGCAATCCCGACGGCGCAGCGCAGACAGCGGATACGGAACGCGACTGATCCTCCAGCCCGCCCGCGTTGAAGCCGGACGGCAGGGCGATCCAGTAGGCCGCGTCGTGGACGCCGTACGACGTGACGTAATCGGTCTCTTCCGCGCCCTGCGGCACTTCGAAATCGTGGATGACATTGGTCACGGATGTCAGGGCGAAACAGGCGTCGTACTGGGCCCGGGAGAGCATGTTCGTGTAGCGTTCCGGCGGGATGAAGTCTTCGGGTTGCGGCAGCATGAGATACGAAGGCATCACGACGGCAGGCGTCTGCCGAGTCAAGCGGGTTTCGGCCACCTGAGGCAGGGTTACTGAGGGCGTCTGTGGGGGGGCCTCCTGGTTCTGCAGCCCGTTCGTCGTGCCTTTAGAACCGCCGACCTCCGTGGCCAAGGCGAACCCCGCAAGGACCGCGAGGACGATAGCTTTGGGTGTCCGCCGGTACCACGCCGCGAAACGGGCGAGTCTGTCACGGACGCTCTCCGCCGCCGCATAGGCCGCCGTCAACGCTATCCCTGCGACCAGTATGGCGAGAAAAACGGATGTGACGATATGCAGCGCGCGGGTCAGAATATCTTCCCACGGAAGCCCGTACAGTTCTTGTATCATCATTGCAGCGGGTTCCTTCTACTTGAGTTGGAGAACAGTGCCGTCCGCGTTTACGATTATCTGCGCGGTACCTTCTACGCCGGTCCCGCGCGATGTCACGCGCACCGTTCCGCCGTCCAGGACGGAGAGCGGCAGCCAGGCATCGGTTCCGTTTCCGAACGCAAGCGGGACCCCGTCGGCGGATAAGTTGAGTTGCTGATCCGGCCGTGTGCGGTACAGCCATTTCGAAGCCTCGAACAGATGGCGCCCTTCTGTTCCGGCCAGCTCATACCGTTCCCACGCGGCGACGCCTTTTCGCCTGATGGACCAGGCGCCGTCCCAGCCCAACTCGACCGACTGTTCCCGCAAAGACAGCTTTCCGTCCCCGTCCGCGTCCCGTCCGAACGCGACCGTCAGGCAATTGGACGGCGAGGCGTTGAAATCCAGCGAAACTTTGAAGTACTTCTTCCCGTCCATCGTCGGCAAGGCGACGTATGAGACAGTTTCGGTGTCGGTAAAAACGGGAGTCGGGACAGCCACCTGTGCGATGGTCCCGGCCTTCGCGATGAAGGCCGCAAGTACCCCAACCGCGAGCACCGTCCGTATTGATTGCCATGTAACCCTTTTCATTGCTGTCCTCTTTCGTAACCGTGCACGGGGTTTAAATAACCCCAATAACTTTTTAAGCATATAGTGACACCGCACGGAAGGCAAGAACAAAGAAGGATTCATTAGGTCGCGTTTCTGCTGCGCATCCTCAGCCACGTAACAACGAGCTAGCATGTCTAATGCCTCGGGGATGTTCCCTCCCCCGGCGCATCCGTCGGCTTCGCTCTCGCCTTATGCTTTCACCCCTCCCTGGGAGGCGCACGTCTTCGCAACTGTCCGAATCCGAATCTTGACAAGTCACCAGTGTTTTTTCTGTTTCGTGAAACCCTCTGGTTTGTCTGCTTGACCCTTGCCTCTTCACCCTCACCGTACAAAACCGCCCCGGTGAACAGCCGCCGATGATGCTTTTGAGATAGCGATTGATGTTTCTATGATGCACCTAAGCTTCTGATCCAGATTGCGAGGAGCAATCGCTATCTCAACGCTTCACGCCAAAACCCCTAAACACCGCCGGTTATTTTGTCAGAAAAATGACTTTTCGGGTCTCTGGAAACAGACACTCCCGAAAAGTCTTTTTTTTGCCGCTCTGGCAACGCCGGTCTACCGGCTTATGCTCCGCTCAAAATCGCCCTTGGGGTGTTCTTCACGGGAACTTGTCATGACATCGGCAATACTCGCCCTTGCGGGCTTGGGGCTATTTGTAACCTGTGAAGGTGATGGATGAAGAGGCAAGGGCAGGCAAACCCAAAAGAGGATTTCACAATGAAACAGAAAAAGACACTTAGATTTTCGGATTCGGACAGCAGCGCGAGTGCGTTGAAGGTTCCGGAATCGAAACAGAGCAGTCAAATTGTCACAGTAAGTGACAGCAACACGCTGGAAAGCCAGCAGAAAAGAGAGAGCACCATGAACACAGACACAAACACCACGACCGACACGACAGCAACCGCCCCCAAGGCGAAAGCCAAACGCACGAAGAAAACCGACGCGACACCCAAGGCGCACACAATCGCGACTTGCACAGCTTGCGCGAACGAGTACAAGGCGGAAGCATGGCACACGGAAAGCCTTTGCCCGACCTGCTACGCGAAGGCGCACCCGAAACCGCCGAAAGCGGAGAGCACCACCGCCCAGACCGTCGCCAAGGTCGCAAGCGCGATCATGCTGGCCGTGTTAATCACGAAAGGCACTCACTACGCCGTCAGCGTGATCGACCCGAGCACAGGCGCGAACGTCTCCAAGGTGTACTTGCTCAAATCTCACACGGAAGCCTTGACCCTTGCCGAGAAAATGTATCACGACCGCAAGCTTGACGACATCCTTGACGCGAGCCCCGAGGCCACGGACACGGAAGCCACAATCGCAGGAGAGTAAACAACCCGAATCAAGGCGCGGACGACCACGCGCCACACCCCGAAAGGAAACCCCACACCATGACAACCAAAGCCACCACATACGCCGAACTTATAGACGCTTGCGCCTGCTACGTCCGAGAGACGAAGACGACCGTTAAAGAACCCTTGACGGTATACCGCATCATGTCGCCCCTGTTCAGATTCCAACAGCAGGAGAGTATTTATATCCTGCTACTGGACGCGAAAAGCCGAATCATCGGCGCGCCCCGAGAAATCACACGCGGACTTTTGGACAGTTGCCCCACCCACCCCAGAGAGATTTTCATCCAAGCAATTCAAGCCGCCGCCGCCGCCCTCGTAGTCTGTCATAACCACCCTTCGGGAGATCCGACCCCGAGCCGGGAAGACATCGAATCCACCCGGCGACTGGTCGAAGCTTCGCGGATTATCGGCATACCCATTTTTGATCATGTGATCATCGGCAACCGCTTCAACGCCGACGATCTCCCAGCCTATATTTCAATGCGTGAGAGAAACCTAGTTTCTTTCACGTCAGCCTATGCAACCACCCCGACCCAAGGAGCACTTGCGATATGACCACACAAAACACATACCCGACCAACGCCACCACCAAGACGGCGCGGTTATTCGTGCAGAACGGAACACGCACACGCAACACGGAAGAGCAGACCGCCTATTTACGCGCCTACCTCCTCA
>JBAXOG010000212.1:0-7014 GCA_037133395.1 bacterium
GAGTCAATGGCGTGCGGAACCCCCGTGATTTGCTCATCGCTTAGTGTATTAAAAGAGATTACAGGCGGAAACGCAAAGATTGTTTCTGCACGCGAGCAACGCGAATGGCGAAATGCGATGGATTTGGCAAACGTGTCGCTGGAATGGCATGACGCGTTTCGTGATAAAGCGCTAGCCTGGGTCTCCCGATTCTCGTGGACGACTACGGCTCGGTCAACGTTAAATGTGTATCGCTCACTGTATCGAAAAAAATAGGAGTAACAGGAAATGGCAAAAGCGTGTGATTTAAAGAAGGGAGCACTTGTGGGGATTGATGGGAAGCCACATGTGCTGGAGAGTTTGAAGATTTCGACACCCAGTGCTCGGGGTGCTTCATCGATTTATCATTTCCGCTTTAGAAACTTGGTGACTAAGATCAAGAAGGACATTTCGTGTAAAGGGGATGAACCGTTTGCTGATATTGACTTTGAACGTCGCGCCGTACAATACCTCTATCGTGAAGCCGATCTCTATACGTTCATGGACGTTGAAGATTTTTCTCAATTTGCTCTCACGAAGGCTTCAATCGAAGAGCAAATACTGTATCTCGTTGAAGACATGGAAGGCATTTATGCGCTCAAGTCGGATGGAAGTGTTCTTACGATTGAGATGCCGCAGAAGGTGGAGCTCACCGTCACGCAGTGCGATCCCGTGATGAAGGGCGCAACCGTGACATCCCGCAGCAAGCCCGCAACCTGCCAGACTGGACTTGTCGTGCACGTTCCTGAATACTTGGAAGTTGGCGAGAAGATTACGGTTGATACGGAAACGGGAGTTTTTCTTTCACGTGCAAATGTTTCTAAGTTTTAAGATCTAAAAATATGAATTCATTTCCCCTTAAACTGGATCGATCCCTTATTGTGTTTGACATTGAGTCTACGGGTACGAGCCCGCGGGCAGATCGGATTATTGAATTAGCCGCAATTCGTATTGATCCAGATGGAACCGAGACTGAAGGTTATTGGTTGCTGAATCCAGACATGGTGATCCCCGAGGACTCTATTGCGATTCATGGGATCACCAATGATGTCGTAAAAACGTGCCCGACGTTCAAGGCAAAGGCTCTTGAAATTTTGACCTTCTTTGGAGAGGCTGATCTGGCCGGCTTCAATGCTGGACGTTTTGATATTCCAATGCTGGCAGAAGAGTTCGGTCGTGCGGGAATCATTTTTGACCCCGATCGTCGGCGTTTGCTGGATGCGCAACGAATCTTTCATACCCGTGAACCCCGTGATTTGACGGCGGCTTTGAAATTTTATTGTGGTGACGCACATACCGATGCGCACGGTGCGGAAGCGGATGTCCGTGCGACGTTACAAGTCATTCTCGGCCAATTCAAACGTTACCCTGACTTGCCGAAGGACATGGAAACACTTGATAAGACTTTTAATCCAATGGATCCATTCAATGCTGATCGTTCTGGCCGTTTGCGCTGGGTAGAGGGCGAGCTGACGATTAATTTTGGAAAGAAAAAAGGCTATAAGATCCGCGATTTGGTAATAGAAGATTCCGGGTTTTTAAAATGGATTATTAAGAATGATTTTCCGCAGGACACCCGCCAAATCTGCGAAAATGCGTTAAAGGGAATCTATCCGTTGCCGCCCCGAGCAAAACAGCAGGCGTCGGAATAGTTTTCTAAAAAAGATGAGGGAATATGGCCTATAAAAAATTTCGTCTGTTCCCTGTTTCGCACCTTCAGGAAAAATGGGGATTATATATTACGGATTGTGGATATGAGACCATCGAGCCTGGTTATAAAGTTTATCCCCCGCTGAATACACCCGAAGATCATCTTTTTACTTGGAAAGATGGACGTTCGCATAAAGACTTTTATATTTTATTTATAGCGAAGGGACGTGGCTATTATCAATACATGAAGGGTAAAAAGCATGTGTTGACCCCAGGTTCTGCTGTGCTTATTTGCCCTGGGGTTCGGCATCGTCATCGTCCTGATCCTAAAAAAGGATGGGAAATGCTCTCTATTGGCTTTAACGGGCATGTCGTGGAGCAAATGGTCAAAGATTTTTTTGCGTTTGATGAAATGATCATTGATCTTCCTGATCCAGATGCGTATGAACAATTTATGCGCGATACGATTAGCAAATTTCTGGAAGCCCCGTTGGATTATCCCCTCTCAGCCGGAGGTCAGGTTGTGGCGTTGTTGGGGCGGCTGTTTGAAATGACTCAACATCTGAAGCTTAAGAAACATATTCGCTTTCCGATTCAGAAGGCTCGGAACTATATTTTGAAACACGCACTTGAGGATATTGATTTTACCAAACTTGCACGTGAGATGGGTACTTCCGAATCGACCTTCCGTCGTTCATTCTTTAAGCTGATGAACATGGGGCCGTTGCAGTTTCAGATCTCCTTGCGCCTCAAATATGCCTGTCGCTTGCTTGAAAAGACAGATCTGCCTGTTGCTGAAATTTCGATTCGTTCTGGTTTTACCCGCATTACCTACTTCTCAAGGTTGTTTTCACAGCGCTTCAAACATTCTCCACGCGAGTATCGGACCCATTGCCTCAAGCCGGCTTTCTCGGTCGGACAGCTCGACTAAACAGTCGTTTCACGGCATAGCGTGTTTAAAAAAAATCACTACACACGCTTCCATTGGAGAGCCTACTGTGCTAAACTAAGATTTTTAAAAGGAGATTTATTATGTATACCGTACTGAAACGAATCCTGAAAGTGTGTTTTGGATTGATCCTTGTTTTGGCCATCCTGTTGATAGCAGCATTCTTCTGCATCAATTCGATTGTGAAGCAGAGCATCAATACGGGCGCACCCAAACTTCTAGGTATCAACACCCATGTCGACGGGGTGAACATCAAGCCCCTAAGCGGCACTATACACCTCCAGAATCTTACACTCGCCAATCCGGACGGTTATACCCAAGACAAATATCTTTTCGCGGTCAACGAATTCTATATCAGCATCAACATGGCATCGATCTTCTCGGATACGATCAAGATACACAAGATTCTTATCAAAGCACCAGGGTGTACGTATGAAATTAAGAAGGGGATCTCGAACATCGATGCATTGATCGCTAAGCTCAACAAAGCTAAATCCGCACAGCAGGTGAAGGGATCCGAGCCTCAAGCTCCACGGCAACTTCAGGAGAAGAAAGTCGGAAAGAAAGTAATCATCGACGAGATTTATGTCAACGATACCAAAATTGCCTATGCCTCTACCGTGACTGCGGGACAATTCCTCACCATACCCATTGTCTCGATCACCCTCAAAGACATCGGGAAGAAGAATGGCGGTGAAACCTTTGGAGACGCACTCACGCAGATCATGAATGCGTTGCTCAGCAGTGTCACCTCAGCAATCTCTGGCCTTGGTGATCTCGCGGGTTCCACAGCCAAGGGCGCAACGGATGCCGCAAAAGCTTCCTCAGAGGCTCTTGATGCCGGCGTGAAGGATACGGCGAAAGCGGTTGGCTCTGCGTTAGACGAGGTTGGCGGACTTTTCAAGTCCAAGAAAAAATAACTATTTTTTTGCAGATGACATTTACGGGCGAATGAACTATACTTAATGCCAATTAAATGTGACTCATTGTGCTTTTTTAATCCGTAAATTTAGAGTCACGCCATTTCTAACACGTGTATAAGGAGAGCTTATGGCGCAGGCCGTTATTTTCCCGAAGTTGGGTCAGACCATGGAAGAGGGAGCCATTGTCAAGTGGCTGAAAAAGGTGGGCGACCCAGTTGTTAAAGGCGATATTTTGTTCGAAATTGAAACGGATAAAGCCAATCTTGAGGTCGAGAGCTTTTTTGAAGGTGTGCTTCTGAAGATTTATGTGAAGGAAGGCATCACGGTCCCTGTCAATACCGTGGTCGGCTATGTGGGCTCGGCCGGCGAGAAGGTACCGGACACCGCACCGAAAACAGAGACCGCCGTAGCGGTTGCTCCTGTAGCGGTTGCTCCTGCAGCACCCGTCCCTGCTGCTGTAAAGGCCTCTGCGCCTGTCCCTGTTACATCGGCTCTCCCGCAGAGAACATTCGCTCCGCTCGCGCCTGCTGTTGCTCCAGTGCCTGTTGTTGAGCGTCTCGTGATCTCTCCGCGTGCGAAAGCGTTGGCCAAGGACTCTTGCATCAATCCGGCTCGTATCCAAGGCTCCGGGTCGAATGGACGCATTGTTGAAAAGGATGTTCTGGATTATTTAGAGCAATCAGGCTATAACGCTTTACGTATCACCCCTTCCGCAAAACGTCTTGCCTCGGAGAAGGAGGTCGATTTGTTGACTGTTCGTGGGTCGGGTGATGCAGGACGAATCATGGTTGAGGATGTTGAACGCATGTTGAAACAGAAACCTGTTCAGATGCCACGCATCCGTCAGGTCATTGCGCGCCGCCTTGTTGAGAGTAAACAGACCATTCCGCATTTTTATGTTACGGTGAAGGCGGATATCACAGACCTCATGAGCTATCGCAATGAGCTGAAGGCTAAAGGAATTAATACCAGTGTTAATGATTTTGTCCTTGAAGCGGTCATCCTGTCGCTGACCGAGTTCCCGGTAGTCAACTCCGTCACGGATGGTTCAACCGTTGCCTGGCGCGGCGATGTCGATCTTGGTATGGCCGTGAGCATTGAATCAGGACTCGTTGTTCCGGTTATCAAGGCTGCCCAGACATTGACCATGAAAGAGCTGGGTGCACAGACGAAGACGCTGGCTGAGAAGGCGCGTGCAGGCAAGTTGACACCCGATGAAATGACGGGCAGTTCGTTTACCGTCTCTAATATGGGGATGATGAATATCGATCAGTTCACTGCCATTATCAATCCGGGCGAGGCAGGTATCCTCGCTGTTTCAAGCGCACGTCAAGTGCCGGCGGTGGTGAAGGGTGAAATTAAGATTCGAACCGTCATGGCCATGACGCTTTCGGCTGACCATCGCATTGTGGATGGTTCCATGGGTGCCCAATTTGTCAATGCGATCCGTTCCAAACTTGAACGTGTGGAACTGTGGAAGTCACTCGTATAATTTAAGGAATTTTTTATCATGGTCGATTTCGATGTTATTGTTATTGGTGCCGGTCCAGGCGGATACCCCGCCGCGATTCGTGCCGCGCAACTTGGAAAGAAGACGGCGATCATTGAAAAAGAGGCTTTTGGCGGAACCTGCCTCAATTGGGGCTGTATTCCCACGAAGACCCTGATCGCCTCAGCAGAACGTTTTCATCAGGCGATGCATTCAGAAGCCTTTGGGGTTTCTGTTAAGGGTGCGACGTTTGATTATTCGAAGATGGTCGCACGGAAGTGCGAGGTGGTCACGAAGCTTACGAATGGGATTCAAGCCCTCTTGAAGTCGAATCAAGTTGAGATGATTATGGGGCTCGCACGCTTTGAAAGTGCGAACCGTCTTTCTGTTGTTCAGCCTGACGGGACGACGCGTTGGATGAGTGCAACATCAATCATCATCGCCGCAGGTAGCGATTCTGCGATGCCTGGCTTCTTGCCGAAGTCTAAGCAGGTGATGGATAGTCGAGCATTTCTGGATTTGACGATGCTTCCTAAGTCCCTGTTGATCCTGGGCGGTGGCGTGATTGGATGCGAATTTGCTTGCATGGCTGCTACGCTGGGAACGAAGGTGACTGTTGTTGAAATGATGGAAGACATTGTGATGGTCTTGGACAAGGATGTTCGCCGCGTGCTCCGCCAGCGCATGGAGGCGTTAGGAATTACAATCTTGACGGGAGCACCTCTGACGGCGATTGAAGCGAAAAAGGATAAGGTTACGGGACTTTACAAAGATCAGAAGCTAGTAGGGGATGCCCTGTTAGTGGCGGTGGGTCGTAAGCCCAATACAGCTGTATTGAATCTTGATCGCGCAGGCGTGAAGGTTGATGAGCGCGGGACCATTCCTGTTAATTCGCAAGGCCGTACAAACATTTCGAACATCTTTGCGATTGGCGACTTGGTGACAGGCTCGATCCAGCTCGCACATGCCGCAACGCAACAAGGCGTTGTTGCTGCAGAAGCCGCTGCGGGACACGCCTCTAAGACCGAGAAAATATGTCCATCGTGCATCTTTACCTCGCCCGAAATTGGCTTGGTTGGATTGACGGAGACTCAAGCTCAGCAGCTGGGCATTATCGTAAAGACGGCGATTTTTCCGTTTGCAGCCTTGGGCAAGGCGATGGCAGCGGGTGAGACGGAGGGCTTTGTTAAGTGGGTTGCAAATCCAATCACGGGCCAACTGCTCGGCGCACAAGCGATTGGCGGTCATGCGACAGACCTTATTTCAGAAGCTGCCGTTGCCATTCGCAATGAGTTGACGATTGATGAAATCGGCAAAACCATTCACTGCCATCCCACGTTGGCTGAGGCATGGATGGAAGCCGCACATGCGTTTCATGGTGAATGCATTCATCTTCCGAAGCGCTCATGAATAAGCCGCATCCTAAGGAAATTAACTGTTCTGCCTGTGGTGAGCGTGCACTCGTCCGGGTAGAAGCTATTTATGAAGATTTCAAACGGGTTGGGGAATCCTTTGTCTGTACCGCGTGTGGAAAATGCTATGCTTCAGCAGAGGAGACACCGTTTGTAGAGGCTCAAGTCAAACCGTCTGTTTTTACTGAGGCGGATAAACCGGATGTCATCTCGATATTCGAAGACCATGAACGTCAACGGTGTTGCGCCTACTGCAAGCACCTCGTACTGAATCCTTTTGGACAACGGTGTGGGGTCACAAATCGCTTCACCGAAGCGACAGATCTGTGTGAGCTTTTTGATAAGAAATAATTTTTATCATGCGACAGCAGAAGTTGAAACGACCGAATAATGCCATCGTAACGGAACCCCAAAGACTCAACTTTTAATTGTCATAACAAATATATACCATTACGGGATAATATTTTGCCGTACGGGGAATTGCTTTATTATTGCTTATTTGTTGTTTTATTGATGACTGAGCTACTCCCCAAAAACTGGACAGTGTGTTAAGATATAAAACTGATCAGTGAA
>JBAXOG010000213.1:0-6927 GCA_037133395.1 bacterium
GCCGGTTTTTATTTCCAAGCCGCAGACATTCAGTTGTCTGCGGCTTTCCTTTTTTGCGACCACGCAGTGGTCGCAAAGGAGTGGTTAAAAAAGAGGCAGCGAAGAAGAGGCTCAAAGGAAGTGGCTGTTTTTTAATCTCTCTTTTGTGACCACTGAGTGGTCACAAAAACTACCCCATCGGCTCGTTGACGGGGTCGAGGCCGGCAGTTTCGCTGTTGCCAGAGTCTGCACGGTCACCAAAGCGCGTGAATCGATCATCAAAGTCGAGATGCACTTCGCCTGTGGGTCCATTACGATGCTTCGCAACATCCACGATTGCTAGACGAAAATCTTCTGATTGTTCTGAGCCAGGCGCTTTGCAGGGTCGACGCAGCAGAAGCGCAACGTCCGCATCCTGTTCGATAGCACCCGAATCACGTAGATCCGATAGCTTGGGTTTGTTGGATTTGTCGCCGCGCTGTTCAGGCGCACGACTGAGCTGGCTTAGTACGATGACGGGTAAATTGAGCTCCTTTGCCATCGATTTAATCTGTCCAGAAATCTGCGATGTTTCGATCTGGCGCCCTTGCTTGGAAAATTCGCGGCAATTACAAAGCTGGAGATAGTCAATGATGACCAGCTCAATCTTGTGACGTTTCTTGAGACGGCGTGCGCGTGCACGCATATCCATGACGTCCAGACCGCCAGCGTCATCCACATAAATCGGGGCCTTTGCTAAATCCGAAGCTGCCCCAGCCAGTTTATTGTGGCTGCTCTTCGAACTGGTCATGCCTTGGTCAATTTCGAATCCAGGTACGCCGGCAAACCCGCATAACATACGCATGGCCAAAGACTCGGTGGACATTTCGAGCGAAAAAACTGCAACGGGGTGAGGCCGATTATGATCGCCCTTCATGGGACGGTTGTAAATATCCCGTCCCCGTGCGACGCACTCAGCAATATTCATGGCCAGTGAGGTTTTGCCCATGGAGGGACGCGCGGCCAGAACAATCATTTCGCCAGCGCGCAACCCCTTCAGCTTCTTGTCGAGATTGGCAAATCCCGTCGGCAGTCCGGAAACAGCGCCAGAGCCCTGCATAAAGAGTTTTTCAATATGCGCCATGGTGTTGCCAATCGCCTGCGGCCACGAGAGCCCCGTGCTGCTATTCTTGTCTGCAATGCTTAGAAATTTCTGTTCAACCTCGCCGAGGATGATGTCCGCACTGATGGCCTCGTTAAAACAACGGCGTTCCGCATCGCGAGCTGCGGTGATGACTTTGCGGAGAAGATGTTTCTGGCGCAAGATGCCAATGTAATATTCTGCATGGGCGGAGGTGGGTGTTCCATCAATGAGCGATTGGAGGGTCGCCGCACCACCGACAGCTTCAAGTCGTTCGAGCGCCCGCAGGCGGTCGCACAAGGTCAGCGGATCGATCAATGTACCCGTCCGCGACATTTCAAAAACAGTTTCAAAAATCAGTTGATGAGCCGGGGAAATAAACGATTCCAACGTGATGCCGTTTTCAATGCAAAGGTCCAACACGCGGCTGTCGCTTCCTGCATCGAGAAGGATAGAACCCAATACGCCACGTTCAGCCTCGAGGCTGTTAGGCGGTACGCGCATCGTTGTTTGGGTATCAGGAGAGGGTTTGGGAACACGCGGCATAAGTTTACTCGGATTAGCTTTTAATTTTTTGCTCAGCAAAGAAGATTGAAGAATAACATGTTAGAAAGATGACGGCAAGGCGAAAAGGCTATTGTATAAAAGGGCGCGTTGCGGGATGCTGTATGTACGCAAGGGAATAATTCCTTCGCCGTGGATGCTTTTTTGCTCCAAAAAGGGAGTGGTTTCTGGTTAAATAATAACCTCTCTTTTTTGGGATGAGCAAAATAACGACGTAACAACGAGCCGGTGATTGGATTATGGAAAAGAATTACGATCCGCAAGCAGTCGAAACCAAATGGTATCAATGGTGGGAGGAGAATAAACACTTCCATGCCGATCCCTCGCAAGAAGGCGCGTCTTATAGCGTCGTCATTCCGCCACCGAATGTGACAGGCATTTTGCACATGGGTCATGCGCTGAACAATACGATTCAAGATGTGCTGGTACGCTGGCGCCGGATGCAGGGACGTAATACCGTCTGGATTCCGGGGACCGATCATGCTGGCATCGCGACGCAGAACGTCGTGGAAAAAGCCTTGCGCAAGGAGGGGCTCTCTCGTCGCGATCTCGGGCGCGAAAAATTCGTTGAGCGTGTCTGGGCTTGGAAGCAGGAGTATGGCAGCACGATTGTGCGTCAGTTGCGTAAGCTTGGCGCAAGCTGTGATTGGTCGCGCGAACGTTTTACTATGGACGCAGGGCTGAGCGATGCCGTCTCCGAAGTCTTCTGCCGTCTGTATGAAGAAGGCTTGATCTATCGCGGTAATTATATTGTGAATTGGTGTCCGCGCTGCCATACCGCGCTTTCGGATGAAGAGAGCGAACATGTGGATACGCAGGGCCATCTGTGGCATATTCGGTATCCAGTTCCTGGCGGTGGCGAAGTCGTTGTTGCGACGACACGGCCCGAGACCATGCTGGGCGATACTGCGGTTGCGGTCAATCCGGCTGATGAACGTTATCAAGCCTTGATCGGCAAGACGGTGATGCTTCCTTTGATGAATCGCGAGATCCCGGTTGTCGCAGATGATTATGTGGACCGCGCCTTTGGAACTGGCGTTGTGAAAATCACACCCGCGCACGACCCCAATGACTTCCAAGTGGCGAAGCGCCACAACTTGCCCATGATTGACGTGATGACGGGTGAGGGCAATATGAACGTCGAAGCCGGCAAGTATGCGGGCATGGATCGCTTTGCCTGCCGTAAGCAGGTCATTGCCGATCTGGAAGCGCTTGGATTGCTTGTGAAGGTCGATCCACATCCGCATGCGGTCGGACACTGTTATCGGTGCGACACGATTGTTGAACCGCGCCTCTCCAAACAGTGGTTTGTCAAAATGAAACCGCTCGCTGCACCGGCCATCGAGGCGGTACGTTCGGGACGTATCACCTTTACGCCGCAACGCTGGGAAAAGACCTATTTTGATTGGATGGAAAACATCCGTGACTGGTGCATCTCGCGTCAGATCTGGTGGGGACACCGTATTCCGGTCTTTACCTGCGAAACCTGCGAATTGGAATGGGCGGCAAAGACCACGCCCACAGTCTGCGCAAAATGTGGATCAGCGAACATCACCCAGGATGAAGACGTCCTTGACACCTGGTTTTCGTCATGGCTCTGGCCCTTCAGTACCTTTGGGTGGCCCAAGGAAAACAAGGACTTGAAGTTTTATTATCCGACCAATGACCTTGCGACGGCACCGGAAATTATTTTCTTTTGGGTGGCGCGCATGATCATGGCAGGGTGTAAGTTCATGGGCGATATTCCGTTTAGCAATGTCTATATTCATGGTACGGTGCGTGATGACAAGGGACGTAAGATGAGCAAGAGCTTGGGCAACTCCATTGACCCGCTCGATATTATCTCCCAATACAGCGCGGATTCCCTGCGCTTCAGTCTTATGCTCATCACCTCAGCCGGCATGGATGTCCAAGTGAACATGGAGAAGTTTGAAATCGGGCGCAACTTTGGTACCAAGATTTGGAATGCCGCGCGCTTCATGCAGATGCAATTGGAAAAGATCGCAGGGGCGACTGACAAGTCGTCTGCCTTCTCTGGCCAAGACCTAGCGCTGGATCCCGCGTTGCTACGCGATGATGACCGTCATGTGCTCGATTCCTTGTCGAAAACCATTACCGAAGTGACCGAGCATTTGGAGAAGTTCCGTCTGCAGGATGGTGCTCTTGCCATCTATGATTTTGTGTGGAGCAACTTCTGTGACTGGTATCTCGAATATGCCAAGCAGGATTTGTATGGCACGGATGAAGCGCGCCGCGCACAGGTGCTGGCCGTGATGACTGATGTCTTCTCGAAGTCGCTGAAGCTGTTGCATCCGTACATGCCTTTCATTACCGAAGAGCTGTGGCACGAGATGGGCTATGGCAAACCCGAGGAGACCATCATGCGCGCGTCTTGGCCGAAGCCTTATTCGGAGGAGCAGCGCAAGGCATGGGGACTCAGCACAGAGACCACTGCGTATGTTACGGAAAAACGCGAACTTGTGACAGCAGGCCGTGCATTGCGGGCAGAACATAATGTTGCGCCGTCGAAGGCAGTGAACTATGTGTTGCAGGCGGTTGATGCGGTCACGGCCAAACGGCTGATGGCTGATCTTGACAGCCTCAAGCAACAGCTTCGCGCGGAGCAACTGGATATCGTCACGGGTGACGGCGAGAAGACCATGCCCGGTACGCTGTGCAAGCTCGGTACGATTTGTCTGTCCCTCGAAGGACTTGTGGATGGAGCGGCTGAGATGATTCGCATCAAGGCAGAGCTGGACAAAAACCAAGGCTTTTTGAATGGCGTGAATGCAAAACTTTCGAACGAAGGCTTTGTCGCGAAGGCACCGCCCGCTGTCATTGAAAATCAGCGTGCCCGGCAAAAAGAATTGACCGAGACGATTGAACGACTGGAAAAATTGTATAAGACGTTCAGCGCCTAAAAAAGGAGTAGAAAGAAATGAGCGAGTTATGTCCCTGTGGCAGTGGTCAGAATTTCGATACCTGCTGCGAACCGTTTTTGATCGAGCAAGCTTTGCCGAAAACAGCATCCCAGTTGATGCGCTCACGCTATTGCGCGTATGCGATGGGCGTGATTGATTATTTGTATAAAACTTCCGGAGCGCGCGTGCGCAAAGAGTTTGATGCGGAGAACAGTCGCAAGTGGGCCGAGTCTGCCAAGTGGAACGGCATGGAGATCCTTAAGGCCGAAGGCGGCTCTGAAGTGGACACAACAGGAACTGTTGAATTCATGGCTCGGTATGCAGTGAAGGATAAAGAATTTGAACATCACGAGGTCGCTCAGTTTGAAAAGATTGACGGCACGTGGACCTTTATTGACGGAAAAATTTTTGGGGCAGCACCGCTACGGCGCGAGGGACCGAAAGTCGGACGTAACGACCCGTGTGCATGCGGAAGCGGTAAGAAGTACAAGAAGTGTTGCGGACAGGCAAAAGGCGAGTAATGGACGGTAAAGCATTTATCTTTGACTTGGATGGTACGCTGATTGATTCGGAGATGCTGTGGGTGGCTGCGATGGTCGCTTATCTTGCGGATCACGGATGTGTCATTTCCCGCAAGGAGATGATGAAGATCGTGGTCGGTCATTCTTGGTTTGATATCTATCGTAAGGTGATTACGCTGGCGCCTGAGTTGAAGGTCGTCACCATCCAGGAGATGGCTCAACAATTGCGTGTCTATTATGTGCGGCAATGTGCAGACGCGGGTAGCATTCTCATTCCTTCGTCTGTGACGTTGCTCAAGTCGCTCGCAAAGGATTATCCCGTGATCATCGTCTCTGGATCGCCCCACAACGATGTTGAGAACGCGGTTCGCCTGATGGAGGCGGAATCTCATGTGAAGTTTGTGTTGGGTTCAGAGGATTATGCGAATGGTAAGCCGGCGCCAGATGGCTTCCTGCTCGGCGCACGGAAGCTGGGTGTGGCGCCCCAGCACTGTGTCGTGTTCGAAGACTCCACTGCCGGCGTGCGTTCGGCAAAGGCAGCCGGCATGTACTGTGTCGCGCTTTCCCGTCCGACGGAACATCCGCAGGATCTCTCACCCGCAGACTGGCTCCTCGAAGACCTTGCCGACTTCTCCGTCGAAAAACTCAGGCAGAAATAGAGATTTTTTTCTCACAGAGGCACAGAGTTCACAGAGTTGGCAGTATGACTGAAGAAGAGCTGAATAAATTAACTGAACGAATCATTGGTATAGCGATTGAAGTTCATAAAGAGCTGGGGCCTGGGCTTCTTGAAAAGGTCTATCAACGATGCTTGAAAATAGCCCTTGAAGAGGCAGGGATAAAGGTGAATTCGGAAGTTGATTTTCCAGTTGTTTTTCGAGGAAGACGTGTTGAGGACCAGGGATTTCGTATGGACTTGCTCGTCGAGGATGTAGTTATACTTGAAATTAAATCTGTCAAAGCGCTTGAGGATGTTTTTATGAAACAACTCGGAACCTATCTAAGATTGGCAAATAAACCTTGTGGATTGCTGATGAATTTTAATGAAGTGCTCCTCACTCATGGAATCAGGCGAATTAAAAATGGTTATCTCCCCTCTGTGCTCTCTGTGCCTCTGTGAGAAATTCTTAAGGAAATAATGATGAATACACGTGTTTTACCGTTAGGCATCTATGGCGCGAATTGTGTGATCCTGTGGAAGGATCCGCAGCAGGTATGGCTCTTCGATCCAGGGTATGACGCGTCAACGATCCTTGCAACACTGAAAAAAGAAAATCTGCAGTTGGGCGCGATCGTTCTGACGCATGCGCACTTTGATCATGTCTCCGCAGTAAATAACGTGCTGGCACACTATCCCGCGCCGGTCTATCTGCATGCGGATGACGTGCTAATGGCCTTCTCTCCGATGAACCAGATGCCGCCTTATCGGAGCACCCAGCGTCCTGCTTCCCTCGATACCTCGAAGGGCGATGGCGATACGCTGACCTGTGGCGGATTGATCGCCACCTTCATCCATACTCCCGGACATACCCCCGGGAGCTGGTGCACTTATTTTATTGCTGAAAAACTGATGATCACTGGCGACACACTTTTTGCTGGTTCCATCGGCCGCACCGATTTCCCAGGTGGCAACATGGAAGATATGGGAGATTCCCTGCGTAAGCTCAAACAGTTACCAGATGGGGTTCGCATCATCTGCGGACACGGCTCCGAATCAACACTCGGGGAAGAAAAACGTTCGAACCCCTATTTGTAATAACGGTATTTTTTAGGGTTCTTCACGGTTTGTCGAAAAAATCATATAGCCTTTCGAATGTCAGTT
>JBAXOG010000214.1:0-6887 GCA_037133395.1 bacterium
AAGAGAGTCTTCTTCCAATATTCCAAGATTCCAGCATTCCATTATTCCTTTCCAAAGTTACTCGTTAATTTATTTTCCGTCGCCGCAAGTCGTTTAGCCTTCTGCTCTTGGGCTTGCCATTTTTGCGTCTCGTTCTCAGTCCATGCGTTGGCCTCAAGATAATCGCCGCAGAATGGCACTTGAAGATCAATCCAGCAGGCGATCTTCTCCATCTCTTCCTTGTTAAGTTTGGTTCCTTTATGTCCCTTCTCCAGCAAGGTTATGAGGCCACTCTTGCAAGCACCCGCTGGGTAGGGTTCAAGCATGGAAGGTTCAGATTGCGGACTGACCCAGTTGACAAACGTATTCGGCAGTGCAAGCAGAATGTGCTTGTCGTCGCCTCCGGGGCGTTTGATCACGTTTGGTGGAAAGAGGAAGGGACGCAGAAGCCCAACATAAGCATCACTCCATTTTCTGGCCGAAAGATGTTCTTCAACGAGCGTATTGCGCAGGCTGAACGGTTTGTCGTTAACATTAACCTTCGGTGTAACGGCCGTGTTCGCGTTTAGCTTAAGTATTTCCGACCAGATACCTTTGCCGGGGTAAGCAAGAATGCTTTCCGTTAACGCCTTTTGTTCAACTGCCTGCCAGCGACTTCCGTCATGGCATTTGACACAATGACGGTCGAGGATCGGCTGTATTTCTTTGATGAAGCTGAAGCCGCGAGGCGGACCATAAAAAGGAACCAATGCCTTCGCTCCCGATTGGAGTGCAACGGTGGGACCTTCCTTGGTCAACGGTGTACTGTTCTTTTCCTCATGACAGCCAACGCACGATGCGTTTTCGCCCGGCATCAGCGTCGCCCAACTGCGCATGGTCTGAATGCAATGTCCTTTGGCATCCAGCACCTGGAAATAAACAGGTGTGTTCGCCGGAGCCTTAAAGAACACTGAACCATCTGAATAAATTAGTGCGTCGCCCAGAACACGTTTCGGGTCCCAACTACCGGTGATCGAAATGGGCGTTCGTACATGCCAGTTTCCACCCGCGGGACCGGTGTTGAGCGAACACCCGATGGACGTCCTGCGGTATTCTAAGGCTATGACCCTCAGGCTCTTCGCCGTACCGCGCGGGATATTCTTCAACCCGGGACCGGTATAGACATCCTGAATATAGAATGTCCCTTCCGTCTTGTTCAGGTCAACGATGCTGGGACGCACGGCTGGCTTAGGCCTTGACATTAAGGGCACAGGCTGGTTGCAGGATATGGTCGGGTCGTCTGCAAGAAGCTCGCGGTGACCCTCTCGATCCATCAGATAAAGTCGGTAACGGATGCTATTGATTTTCGTTTTGTTTTCTAACTCGTGCGTCACGAAACCTTCGGGGGAATAGGCGACAATGAAAAGGTTCTCGTTCAATGCATACGGGTACTGAAACTGATCGCCCTCCTGTCCCCACTGATCAACTTTAACGGCCACTGGCTTGCGCGAAGGCGCGAGTAACTCGATACCCGTATTTTCCTGCCGCCCCAGGGCCGGATCGACAATCGTAAGCTTGCCAGATTGTTTTGTATGGTGACCAGAGGCAATGGCGATTGCCTTCTTGGTGCCCGGGATGCCACGGGCATGGTGCAAAGAAGTAGGGAACCACGAGTTGTTCCCATAATACTCGGTCTGGTTCACCCCGTTAGGATTCATTTGGAAAAGCGCCTGTGGAAAGATTTGGCCTCGGTCGTTGTATTCCCAGCGCGTGTACAGGACACAGCCATCGTCCATTACTTTTGGGTAGCAGACACTGACCTGGTCGTAACCCAGCCGGCGCAAGCGAGAGCCATCGCGTTCACACCTATAAATGTTGAACGTCGTAACACTTATACAATCGCACTCCTGTGCGCAACGACTCGAATTGAACACAATGCCGCCGTCAGGCAGGTACGCGCCCTGGATATCCGCAACATCCGTTTCCGCTGTGATCCGGCGAATCGCGCGTGTCGCCACGTCCATTTCATAAAGACTGAAATCAGCCCCCCGACCGCTGGGACTGTAAGAATACAAAATACGTTTTCCATCAAAATCAACATCAGGATCACGAATCTTCCCTTTGCCTGCTGGATCGGCGAATAACATGTTCACCGTGCCGTAACAACCGTCCATCTCCAGCATACAGAGACTTTTTCCACCGTCTGCGTTCAGCGAGTAGCCCTGGCTGGC
This sequence comes from bacterium, assembly GCA_037133395.1. Lineage (GTDB taxonomy): Bacteria > Verrucomicrobiota > Kiritimatiellia > RFP12 > UBA1067 > CAIZQW01. The sequence continues at coordinate 2,190 of JBAXOG010000214.1, forward strand.
GGTGTCGGTGAATTTGGTGAATACGATCTTATCCGTTTTTGCGAGAAGCGGGTTCAAGCGAGATTGTCTCCGCAGTTCGCAAAGATCAAGGTAAAGAGCAAGCGCTACACCATCGTCTTGGGATGACGCGAGCTTTTCGAGTTGTGCAGTCAAAGCAGCAGGAATACGGCCTGCTTCTAATGCAACCTTCCGGCACAGCGTGCCGAAGAAGGCATTGTTCTTGCCAACAAGCCAGTCAGCAGCACCCTTATCATTGGCATCCTGCGCCAGCCAGTCCGCACAGTAGGGGTGTTTAGCTTCAAGTTGAAGGATAAGCCCTTTCCACGTTGATCTATTCGTGCTGTTTCTTAAATTTTCAAGGTCGGCGGAAAAACATTCGTGCCGGGTGTTGCCAGCCAAAATATTGCCGCCGAGTAACAAGAAACTCGCAATCAATATCATGCTTCGCATATTATTTTCAATCATTATGGATTATTTCTTGGGTGGGGCTACCTGAAGCGGAGTGACCCTCAGGACCTCCGAGGGGGGGAATGCAGGGAAGGGCGCGTGCGGTTCGGTCTGATACCAGTAGGCCACTGATGCCACATCATCCTTGAGTGGCAGATAGCGACCCGATTTGTCGGTCATCCAGCCCAACGTTTGAATCGTCACCTTGAGATCCTGTTTGAAGCGCACCGGATCAACCACATGCCACCGATAGAGGCCAAAGCGTTGTCCTGGCTGATAGGCCACATCGGGAGGCAGGACTTGGGCCAAGCCAGCGTAGGGCGTACTGAAGGTCTGATATTTCTTTGTCTCCTGATTCTCAAAGTTATATGAGCCGCAGAAATAATCCTCCGTGCCTGTGCCACAGATCGTCGGGAAGTTCTTATCCCCATCCATAAAGAATTTTATTTCACCCTCGCCCCACCAGCCCGGGCTACGAACTTCCCAGGCCAGATAGGTGCCCACATATTGACCGTAACCCTTGATTCCATCGAGAATCGTAACCTCAGGTTTCTCTCCCACCTGCGGTACACGCCTAAACTGTGCATGGAATGTTCCCGTGTCAGCAGGGACATCCGTGAGCGTGTAGTTGATCTGATAGTAGAGACGCATTGGGTTTTCGTCGAGATTTTCGAGCGTCACCTTTGCGCCCTTGCGGAACGGCATCACCCAATAACAGTTGAAGGCACTACCCGGATTCACACAAACGGGCATGGAATTGATCTGGCAATACTTGCCCCAGCCACAGGCGAAAAAGTCGCCAAGTGGAACTTCCACCGAAGGCGTCGTCTCGCCGTCCCAGTAGAAGCGCAGAATATTGAAACGTGTCTTGTCAAGCGGCGCCGGTGTCATCCATATCTGCTGAATCGCACCGGAACCCCTGATTTCGCCCAGCGTGACGGTTCCTTTTGCCGGCACAAAAATAAAGGGCGAGACCTTCCATCCCTGCCCTAGATCGCGCGCCGCGTTTTTGGCTGGTCCGTTCGTGGACATTGCAGCCATGCCCTTCTCGCCTGTGAAATTTTCAGGGCTGATCGACCGTGTCTGCGCAGTTGACAGCCTCCCCAAGTTTCCAAGGTGGCTGTCCAATCCGTTGAAATGTGAAACGCTCGGTGACTGACATGCCGTTACCAACACCAGTCCGAACAAGACGCACGCTGTGTATATTCTCATTTTCTTCTGAAGTTATCGGGTTCTTTGCGCTCTTAAACCGTGATATCCTTTAGTTCCCAGCCTTTTCGGAAATGCGGCTTGATGAACGCGTTCGCCTTTTCGTTGTTGGTGAAACGCATGTTATGCGAGTCCCACAAGAGCTTCTCGTTCGGGAAGCGCCAGCAGATCGTGCCCAGCAGCATCCATTCCGTGTAGGGGGCAGAGATGTTGAAGTTTGAACAGGCCTCGGGACCGCCCTTGCACGCGCGAATCCAGTCCTTGTAGTGTCCTGGCGAGCGAGCGATGATCTCAGGTGGCTTCTTGTAATCTTTCATCTTTGTTTCGGGAATCAGGCGGACGCCTTCGCCGCGCCCTGTTGTGCCCATGAACCCCTTGGTTCCGACAAAGACTTCATTGAACGGCTTGACGTCTTCGCGCGTCAGTCCCTCTGGGACATTGAACTTACTGCACATCTTGCCCTCGTACCAGTAAACTGTCACAGGGGGCATTTTGCCTCCGGGCACGAACGTGTTAGGCCGTTCGCCGAACTCGAACCGGCATGCGTAATGCGGATAGGTTACGGCATTGACTTCGTCGACCGCGATGCACTCCACGCTGAGCGGAGCTTTGAGTTGTAAGCCCCAGTTGGCAGGCCCCATGATGTGGACGCCCCAGTCGCCGACCATCATGGTACCGTAGTCTAAGAAGCCGCGCCACTGAACCGGTGCGATCTTGGGGCTGTACGCATGCAGCGGTGCGCGTCCCGTCCAGAGTTCCCAGTCGAGTGTGCGAGGAACGTCTTCTCCAGTCGGCCAGGCTTTGACGTCGCGCGCAAAGCCACCGCCGTTCATGCCGTGGACTTCCTTGATCTCGCCCAGGTCTCCGTTCCAGATCGTCTCGGAGGCGATGCGCGTGGCAGGATGCGAATAACCCTGATTACCCATCTGCGTGGCAACCTTGTATTTTTTCGCGGCCTTTGCGAGCAAGCGGCATTCCCATATCGACTGCGCTAACGGCTTCTGGCAGTGGACACCCAAGCCCCGCTCCATGGCCCACAACGCTACCGTAGCGTGCATGTGATCAGGAATGGTCACTGTGATGCCGTCAAGATGCTTGTGTTCCTTGTCCAGCATCTCACGAAAATCGCGGTACTTCTTGGCACTCGGATGTTTTTCTGCCGACTTGCCCAGAAAAATTTCGTCCACATCGCAGATCGCGTAGATGTTCTCGCTACTGACGCCGTTGACATCGCCGGCGCCCATCATGCCGCCCACGCCGACGCACCCGATGTTCATTTTTTCGCTGGGTGGCACTTGACCAGACCCTGCGATGACATGTCTCGGTACGATTGAAAACGCCGCACCTGCGGCGACTGATGCGCCCAGGAACGAACGCCTGGACAACTGTATTTTTGCTCTCTCTTGTTTGCTCATAATGATTGCCTCCCTTTTTTGATTACTAGCGTTTTGTAAAGTGGTCTTTTGAGTCTTATAAAATTAATCGACATTGAATGCGGCGAACTGACGAATCTGCGGTTCAGCGACGGCGGCGGTTGCGCGGAAGCGCAGGCGGGCGACTTCGATGCGGGCGAACTGCTGGATGCGCTTGTGACCTACGGACGCGCCATCGCAAAGCTTCGTCCACGCGCCGCCAGGTGTAAGGCCTTCGACTTCGTAGGTACGTATACGTTCGCCGTGGGCGATCGCTTCCATGACCGTGATTTGGTTGACCGCCTGCGGTTTTGGAAGGATCAATTCCACCGTTGACCCTGTACCTGCGGTCAGCGCGAGTGGCGAACTGAATCGTCGCTTGATTTCCTTGCCGAACTCGGCATAGCGCTGGAAGTCTGCCTCAGGAATGAGTCCGTCAAGATTGGGGTTCGCATTGAGCAGCAGGTTGCAGTTACGGCCGACAGAGTTGTAGTACATCTGGACCAGTTGCTCCACACTGTACAATTTTTGTTCTCCTCCAGGTTTCCAGAACCAGTCGTGGTTGCGGACGGGCACGTCGCATTCGCCGGGTACCCATAGCGTTCCGTCCGGGTTGCCGCCGAGTGTTTTCTCGATCGTGCCGCCTTCGCTGGTGCCTGCGTTGGCGGTGCTCCAGCAAGGATAGGGGGCCACACCACGCTCATTGCCGACCCAGCGGATGAGGTTCGGGGTCCCTGCGGGTCCCTGAAAGACGATGGCCTGTGGCTGGTGGCGTTTGAGGATCGGAACCAGGTCGGGTCCGCCTTGATTTGCAGGTATCGCGCCACCGTCGAACCAGATCTCGAAGAGGTCGCCATAGCGTGTCCAGAGTTCGGTCATCATCCGCTCGCAGGTGCGCACATAACGAGCCTGCCCCACCGCGTCGCCGCCTTTGCCGCGGTTCACGAGGCCAGGGTTGTCTACACCCAGAAAACCGTTGGCTGAGGCCGAGGCGTACAGTCCGGGCCGGATGCCGTGTTTGCGGCAGGACGTCACGAAGTCGCCAACCACGTCACCTCGCCCGTTACGCCATGATGACTGCTTCACGCCGTAAGGGTAGAGGTCGGATTGCCACTGTAGAAATCCGCTACAGTGCTTGGCTACGAAAATCGCATACTTGGCTCCCATTGCTTTGGCGGCCGCCATCCACTGGTCGGTGTCGAGCTTCTTGGGTTGATAGAGGTTGGGGTCTGGAAAATTCGCAAAGCTGCGCCACTTCCAGTCCTGCTGATAGACAGGAATATCGAAGTGGAAGAACATGCCCAGTTCCATGTCGTGCCACGCCTGCTGCGTGGGGTTGGGCGTGACAAGGTTACGCGGAACTTCGATCGCACTCAACCCGCTTGGCATGTTATAGACAGCAGTTGCCGCCATCGAGGTCTTCAAAAACGATCTTCTGCCCAACATGATTATTCCCCTCCCTGTACGTGTTATTCATCCGACATCTTGAATGAGCATACTATTTTTTATACAAACTTAACGTGAAGTAAATAGTTTACTTCTATAACTATTCGAAAGTCAATCACTTATCACGGCGGGGGCGCAGTTCCGAGTTGTTTGCAACTTCCAGGATTGGTTAATCAAGGCCACA
>JBAXOG010000215.1:0-6842 GCA_037133395.1 bacterium
CTATTCCACACACAGGGAGGGACGAGCGTCTGCTCGTCCTAGGCACGCAGACCCGCCTACGCCGAAGGCTACGGCGTGGCAGGCGCGTGCCCCTCCCGTGTGTCTGATGTCCTTGATAGGGTCTAAATACTTTTCGACAGTGATATAAGTCCTTAATTTCATTAAATCAGTATATCATCGATGGCACGATTGTCCATGTAATAGTCACTATCCTCCATTTACATCTTTTCGCGGTTTTGAAATAATCCAGCACACAAGAAAGGAATCCATCGTTATGATGACAAAAAAAATGATGACAAAGAAAAATGCACGAATGGTTTACACGTTGGTTGCTTGGCTGGCACTCGGACAAAGCGCCTGGTCCGCGAACGTGTCTGTGCCCGTTCCAGGTTTCAGCTTCGAGTCGCCAGTGACCGGCAGTTATGTGGATTGCAATCCCGATGGCTGGATAAAGACCGGTCTCGTCGGTGTTCAGAAGGGCACCAGCTTCTCTGGAGTCCCTGGCGCCCAAGTCGCCTATGTGAACAACAACGCTTCGCTCTGGTCCGCAGCTTCACTGACGACGATCAACTCGGGCGCCACCTACACCCTGACCGTGGACGCGGCTGGACGTTCGGATTTTTCATCGTCCGGCTTCAAACTCCAATTGTACGCCGACAATCCGGCGAGCGGAGGAACGCTGCTCGCCGAGACGGCGGTCATCAATCCGGAGGATGACAACACCCTTCGTCCCTACCAACTCAATTACACCGTCAGCGCGGGTAATCCGGCCATCGGCAAAGGACTGTATGTCAAACTGATCAATATATCGGGCAGCAATCAGACGAGCTTTGACAATGTGAGGCTGGACGGCCCGCTGATACGCATCACCAAGGATCCGGCCGGGACCGATCTGAATGCCGGAGCGAGCTGGCTGGGCGGTGTCGTGCCGGACAGCGGAACCGTTGCTGTCTGGGACAGCAGTTCGCTGGGCGCGGGGCTGAGCCTCGCTTCGGATAAAGCTTGGTATGGAATCGCTGCCACCAACGCGGCACCGGACATTAACATCGCCGGTGCCGGCAAACTGACGCTCGGTTCCGGCGGCATCGACCTCTCGGTCGCCCCCGTAAACCTGACTGTTTCCAATGCGATCAGCTTGGCTGCGAACCAGACCTGGGCAGTGAGCACAGGCAAACAGGTGACCGCGTCCGGCATCATTTCGGGCAGTAAGGGGGTGACTTTCTCAGGTGGCGGGACCGTGCAGTTGAACGGCGTCAACACCTACACCGGCGGTACCTCCGTCGATGCCGGCACCCTCGTCCTTGATGCCTTGCCATGCTTACGCGGCAGTCTGACCATCAACAGCAACGGGCTCGTCAACGCGACCAATACGTGGTCCTTGGGGTACATCGCCGGCTCAAGGGTTGACCGCATCGACATCAATGGCGGAACGTTGAGGTTCACCGGAGCGGGCGGCACGTCTGCATCGAACATCACCATGGCCGCAGGCGCCATCACCGGGATACCCTTCGACTGGTACACTTCTACGGCATCGGGAACACCTTGCCATCACACCCTTGCGACCTTGGCCAGCTCCACCAGCGCGGTGATCAGCGCGGATGTCCAGTTGCGCCTGAATAATAATGCCATTTCGGATCTTACGTTTGACATTGCGGCCGGAAGTGTCCCCAATGGCATGGACCTGCTCGTCAGCGGCCGTCTTGCCAACGGCTCCACGTCAGGTGGCGGGAACATTATCAAGGCTGGCGCGGGCACGCTCGTCCTGGGCAACCCGAACACCTACAGCGGAACCATGACCGTGAATGCCGGCACGCTTGTCCTGAACACCAACAACACCTACACCGGCGGCACCACCGTCAATGGCGGTAACCTCGTCCTTAATGCCTACAACTGCTTACGCAACAGTCTGACCATCAACAGCAACGGGCTCGTCAACGTGACCAATTCGTGGGCTTTGGGGTATCTATCCGGTTCAAGGGTTGACCGCATCGACATCAATGGCGGAACGTTGAGGTTCACCGGAGGAGCGGGCGGCACGTCTGCATCGAACATCACCATGGCCGCAGGCGCCATCACCGGGATACCCTTCGACTGGTACACTTCTACGGCATCGGGAACACCTTGCCATCACACCCTTGCGACCTTGGCCAGCTCCACCAGCGCGGTGATCAGCGCGGATGTCCAGTTGCGCCTGAATAATAATGCCATTTCGGATCTTACGTTTGACATTGCGGCCGGAAGTGTCCCCAATGGCATGGACCTGCTCGTCAGCGGCCGTCTTGCCAACGGCTCCTCACAAGGTGGCGGGAACATCATCAAGGCTGGAGCGGGCACGCTTGTCCTGGGCAACGCGAACACCTACGGTGGAACGATGACCGTGAATGCCGGTGTCCTGCGGTTGGGGGTGACCAACGCGCTTAACGCGACACACGCGCTGATCCTCGCCGGCGGCACGCTGGATGCCGCCGCGTCCTCGAATGCGCTGGGGGCCCTTACGGTCAGCGCGGACAGCACGATTATTCCCGGCAGCGGCGCGCTCTCGTTTCTGGACAGCTCAGCGCAGGTCTGGAGCGGGAAACTTACTGTGACGGGGGAACTTGGTTTTGGCTCTGAGCAACTGCGGTTCGGCACCAATCGCAGCGCGCTGACCCTCTCGCAGTTGGAAAGGATCCGAATCAAAGGAACTCCCGCAGGCATCGACGCCAACGGCTACCTTTACAAGCGGGTCGGAACCATGATCAGTATCTTTTAAGAGCGTGGACATTAGAATGGAGGCGTTATGACAGCGCGGGAACGTTTGTTGGCGGCCCTGCAGGGCAGAAAGCCGGATCGGGTGCCAGTGACATTGTTCATCATCGACCAGGGGCATTTTCTTAACCAGATGTGTCCCGGCGTTGCGACGGATGAGCATTTGCAGTTGCAGCTCAAGGTCATCGAGTTGCAGAAGCAGTTCGGCTGCGACGTGTTCGTGCGCGTGTTGTACGGACTGATGGATCCTTTGTCGCTGATCTATGGGGGCGTCGACGTATCGCAACAGACGGACGACTGGAGGGTTTCGACCGAGGAGCATCGGGATGGTAGTACACGGATACAGCGTTCCACGATCCGCACACCGGCGGGGACGCTCACCCAGGAGTTCGCCATCGCCGAAATGCGGCCCGGGACTTTCTGCTACAACTGTATCCGCCATCCCATCAGTTGTATGAAAGACTTGGAGATCGCTAGTCGCTATGAGCCGTCGATGCCGCCGCATTGGGAGGCTCACGCCCGCCGCTGGCTCGGAACAGTCAAGGCTGCTGTGGGCGACGCGGGCATTGTCGGCAGTTGGAGTCCCTACGGCCCCTACAACACCGGCTCCCTGCTGGTGGACTTGAATACCCTTTACGGTGCACCGTTGGTGGAGCCGGAATTCCATGCGAAGCTGATGGAGTTTGCGATCCGTCGCAGTACGCCCTATCTGCGGGCGATCGATGCGGCGGGCGTGGACGTGCATTGCATCGGAGGAAATGTGGGGGGCGGCATGATCGGGCGGCGCGTCTATGACGAGCATCTGCTATCCTACGAGCGGCGCTATATAGAGATCGTGCAGGAGAATGGCACGCCGGGCATGTACCACAACTGCGGTCAGATTATGGACCTGGTGGATTCGTACAAGGCGCTCGGCGTGAAGGCGGTCGAGCCGTTCTCGCCGCCGCCGCTCGGCGACTGCGACGACTTGGCGGCCGCGCGGCGGCAGGTTGATGGCGCCTATGCGGTGCTCAGCGGGATCGATCAGGTCAACGTACTGCAAAAAGGCACGGTCGACGACGTGAAACGCGCCACCGAGAAGGCGATCAGGGCGGGGAAGGAAGGCGGCGGGGGCTTCATCCTGCAGCCGGTGGATTTTTTGGAGTACGGCACGCCGGAAGAAAACGTCCAGGCGTATGTTGAAACAGCCTTGGACCTTGCGGCTTACTAGACGGGTCAGAGCCCTGTCGCCGACAGGCAGGGCAGGGAGGCGCTATGGAAAAAGTCATGAACAGGCGATGGGCGGCCCGCTGCGCCGCCTCGCGGGAACGCATCGCGAATGTTTACCGGCACGCGCCGGACGGCGAGGTGCCGTTTCTGGTCAGCGACGTGAACTACTGGCTTTCCGGGGAGACGCCGGAGCTGATCCCCGCCGATTACTTCACGGACTTCGGGACCATGATGCGCTACCAGGTGGAGAAGATCCGCGGACATCTGGAACGGTACGACGATGATTATGTCCCGTTCTTGATGCCTTGGTACGGAACGGGCGTGCTGCCGTCGGCGCTCGGCGCGACGATTCTCTTCCAGGCGGGCATGGATCCCGCCGTCCACGGCGCCGTGATTACGGAACCGGAGCAGGTGCGGAAGCTGACCCTGCCCGATCCGGAAAAGGACGGCCTCATGCCGCGCGTCTTGGAAACCATCCGGTACTTCCGCGCCCAAAGCGACCTGCCGATTTCCGTGACGGATCCTCAGGGGCCGTTCACGACGGCCCTGACGCTGACGGGGCCTGAAACCCTGTTCATCTGGCTGTACGAATGCCCGGAGGCGGTCCATGAGCTGATGGCGTTCTGCACCGAGGCCTTCATCCGTTGGACCCGCGCGCAGCAGTCGGCCATCGGCGAGGAACGGGGGCGGGATTGTTACCCACACGGCATTGTCTTGCCTGCCGAGTTCGGTCACGTCTGGCTGTGCGATGACGATTGCGGCCAGATCTCGGCCGAGCAGTACCGCGATTTCGTGGTTCCCTACAACGCCAGGGTTTTCAAGGAGTTCGGCGGCGGGACGCTGCATTTCTGCGGCAGCGCGGAGCACCAGCTCGACAACTTCGCAAACACGCCGGGTCTCGTGGGCCTGAACAATTTCTGCATGGGCAATTTCCGCCAGCTTACGGCCATGCAGGAGCGCTTCGCCGGTCGGATCGCGCTGAAGGCCTGCGATTTTACGCCTTTGCATGTCCGCGAATACTTTGCCGGGCTGTTCGAGAGCCTGCGACGGCGGGGCGTGATCGTGGCGTCTTTCGTTTCGCCCGAGATGGCCCTGAGCGAAGGCCGCTACGAAATCGTCTCCCGGAGCGGCGCCGAGATCGGCGGCCAGGCGTATGATTGTTTGAGGTCCGCAACCGGACGGAATGGAAACGATGAATCCGCGTGATAAAAGGAACCCAAAGACCATGAAAATTATCAATGCCCCATTTATGCTGCTGTTGTATGTTTCCGCGCTGAAGAGCTTTGGCGCTGAGTGGATGCCACCGGAGGGGCGTGACGTTCGGATTTTGCCGGTGGCGGTCAGCAACGGCACGGCACACGTGGAAATCAGCACGAACCGAAACACGCTGACGGCGAAGATGACGGTGACGTTTCCCAAGCCGGTCACGAACGATGTCGAGGTCGTGTTTGCCTTCGATCTTGCCGGTGAGCCGGTGAAACAGATCGGGTTGCCGGAGCGGAACGGCGTGTTCAAGATCTGGCCGGTGTCCCCGGAGTTGGGCGGGGCGGGCACGTTCGAGCTGGGCAACGCGGCGAAGGGGCCGCTTGCGTGTTCCACACTTGGGATGCCGGCGGTCAGCCTGATCTTCGGCGAAAAAGAAACAGAGCTCGCTGTTGCTGCCGACCCGTATTGCGGGAGTTACTTCCGCGTGAAGGGAAATCGCGTGGAGATACGGACAACGTATCTGGGCTCGCTGGTGCCCGTCACGCGAGAAGAACGGACCTTTTCGCTGGAATTTCATCGTGGCGGCGCGGACGGCACGTGCCGGTCGTTTTACCGGACAATCCCGGAGATTGAGCCGGGAGCGCCATGGACGCAAGGCATTCATCTGGTCTACTACGATTATCTCTCGGAAAAAGGCGAGGGCTGGTTCAAAGATCTCCAGACGCTTGCCGATAAAATTCCAGAGAAACACAGGGGCCGTGTCGCGCTCTGCCTGCATGGCTGGTATGACTACTTCCAGCAATATGCCTACGACCACAAGACCGGTAAACTGTTGCAGGAGTGGACAGCCTTCCCCGGCACGTACAAGGTTCCCATGAGCCTGACGGAAATGCACCGGCGGTTGAAGTTCGCCAAAGACCTCGGCTTCCGCGTGCTGCTGTATTTTGCCGACGGCACCAACAGCGATTCCGGCGCGCCCGCGTTCAACAAAGATTACGTGTTGAAAGACAAAAACAACACGACGTTCCCCGGCTGGAAGGGGCCGGACTCGATCGGGCAACCCTTAATGATGGATCCGAGCGTGCCGGGTCTGCGCGACTGGTATCGCGGCTACTTAAAGGCGCTGCTCGCCGAATACGGGACATCCGTGGACGGCTTTGTGTGGGACGAGACCTTTTACATTCCAACCAACTTCATCTCCTATCCGGACGGCAGACCAGCGTATGCCGACCGTGCGATGATGAGCTTGGTGTCGGAGTTGACGCAGATGACGCAAGCGTACCGAGCCCGCAACCCGGACTTGGTGTTTCTTGCGTCTGACCTTGGCAGGACGAGCTACGCATTGGTCGCGCATGGCACGTATCAGGACAGTGCCATGCGCGAAGAAAGTTGGGGCCCCAGCATGTTCGCCAATTACAGGAACTGTCTGTGGAGCTGCAATTGGTATCCTTTGCGGCACGCAAAGCAAAACGAGGTTGCAGCCGAGAAATACGGCTTGCCCCAAGGCTTGTCAAACGGCTGGGAAGACAACTACGGACCCAGCAGGATGCCCCCGGAATTACTGGATGCGGTTTTGAAACGCTTCATCACACATGCGGAATCCGAACGGCAACGATTGCGCCTTCTAATACCACTGCCGAAAAGTATTTAGACCATATGAAGGGCACCATACACACGGG